>DIVL01000015.1 GCA_002435825.1 Anaerolineaceae bacterium UBA6133 | reverse complement strand
GGGTCAGCCTCAATTAAAGGGGGTGAAAGGGCTAATGGTACTTAGTCAAATGAAACAACAGCAAACCTAATCTTCAGTTCCCCTTTTTTTTTCATGGTCTCCAGACCATGAGAGGCATTTGACCGTAAGGTCTCCGTGTGGTGCTGCCAGTCGTTGCGACCGCTTGTGGTGGATGGGGGGCTGGTTTTCCGAGATGGCAACACCGGGCGCGGTGGATGATAAAATATAGACCTGATGACTCACCGAAACCAAATCATTCTGAGTCAGCTCACACCGCCGGCGCAGAAAAGCTCCATTCTTGATCGTCCGAGGGTGCTTCAACTGCTGAAGCAGAGCCTTGACTACCCCCTGACCACTTTGGTCACAGAGACTGGTTATGGCAAGACAACTTCGGCTCTCAGCCTGATCAAGTCCATCAGACTACCATTTTTCTGGTATACCATCTCGCGCAATGAACGCGATCCGCGTTTGTTTTTGACATATCTCTGCTCCACCTTCAATCAGCAAGGCTACAAGATCGGTCTCCCGGCTCTACGGGTGCTGGAAGACAGCGATGTTGACCTGCAGGAATGCCTCATCACGTTAGTTAACTCAATCACTTCATTATTACAAGAGGAAGCCCTGTTTGTGATGGATGATTTCCAGAGTTTGAATGACTCAGATGAGATCCTGGGCATGATGAATTGGTTTATTGAGCATCTGCCAGTCAACCTCCATGTGATGATACTGAGCCGAACGCAGCCGGAATTTCCATCCATCAACAAATGGCGCGTCAGGGGCAGGCTGCTGGAAATCGATAGGGATTCGCTCAGCTTTTCCGCGGATGAAACCGACCAATTGTATCGCTCAACTTACCAATTGAATCTGCCCAAGGACGCCCTCACCAGGCTGCATCAGCGCACCGAAGGCTGGGCAATCGGGCTGCAGGTGGTTTGGCAATCGATTAAAGCCTTGCCAAACATGTCTTTGGAGAGCCTGCTCGAAGAGGAGAGCGGCAGCTCGCTGGGAAACTTATTTGAATATCTCGCGGATGAAGTGCTGGATATGCAAACGGAAGAGCGGCAGGATTTTCTGATCAAAACCTCCGTCCTGCACTTTTTGGACAGTGACACCTGCGATTTTTTGCTCGACCGCCAAAACAGCACTGAAACATTGAACGAGTTGTATCGCTCGGGCTTGTTCATCGAGCAACTGAAGCCGGATGTGTTTCGCTATCATCACATATTCCGTGAGTTTTTGCTCAGCCGTCTTTCCAAGAACGAAGAGCTCAAGAGGGGGCTGCATCGAAAACTGGCAAGCTATTTCAGCGCGCACCATTACTGGGAGCAAGCCATTTCCCACCTGATCTCCGCCGGGGATTTTGCCAGACTGCGTCAAATTTTGGATGAGGTCGGTGATCGTTTACTGCAGTCTGGTCTTAAGCAGAGCATTCGCTATTGGCTTGGGAAACTGCCCGCAGATGAAATGAGCCAATACCCCTACGGGAATTACCTGTTGGGGGAGGTGGAACGCACAGAAGCAAACTTCAACATGGCGCTTGAGTACTATCGCGCGGCGCAGCGTTTATACCAGAATCTCGGAAATGCCTGGGGGGTGAGCCTGGCAGTGCGCGGACAAGCCCAAGTCTACCTCGACACGCTGCGCCCGGTGAACGCCGAGCAATTTCTCGACCGGGCCCTGGAGTTGCTCGACCCAGTGGAGAATCCATTGGAAGTCTCCGGTTTACTGACTCAAATTGCTGAGAACCAGGTCAACAAAGGGGCGATGCTCGAAGCAGAGAAGAGTCTGCAGAAGGCGCGCCAGCTTTCTCCGATGTACGCCGAAGCACAGGCGTATATTGAGGCTCGCTTGCTCTTGCGGACCGGACGGTTGGATGAAGGGCTGCAATTGCTGGCAAAACTTGAGCCCGGAACCGCCGAACAACGAATAGTTAGACCACAACGATTCCACCGCGAAGCGACCCTTTTACTATCACTCTATCATTCTTTGCGGGGAGATTATGTCAGCGCACGCCAGTATGCCGAAATGGGATTGCAGGTATCACGGCAGTTACAAGCAAATTATGTGGAGGCCGTCGCCAAGGTCCGTCTAGGGCACGCCCTGCAGCTGGATCTGACCCAGGGCTTGGACGCGCAGGGAGTGCAGGAAATTCGGGAATTGTATGAATTCGCGATCGAGCATGTGGATATCGTACGTATTCATGTGGAGCCGTTATGGGGTCTCTGCCGGTTGGTTGGGTATGCCGGCAACCTGGATGAAGCCAAACGCATTGGGGATCGCGCCTTGTTGATTGCTGCCAATGCCGGAGATGAGTGGATTGGGTTGATGGTGAGGATCTCCTTGAGCGCTGCTTTGGCAATGGGAGGGGAATTTGAAGCCGCGAGCAGTATCCTTTCGGTAGCGGATTCACTGGCAAAGAAGTTGAATGATAACCTGGCCAGGGCGGCGGCCTTACTTTGGGAAGCGTATACGGCTGACAAACAGGGGTACAAGAGTTCCGCGCTGCTATTCCTTGAGCAGGGCTTGGAATTGGTGCAGAAACATCAATACCAATTCCTGCTGACGCGTGGTTCTTTCCTGGGACCGGATGATCCGTTTGTATTCTATCCGTTGGTACTGCGCGCGCGGGAAATAGGGTTGCTTCCGGATTTAATCAACCAAATCCTCAAGGATCTTCCTGTCAGTGTGGGCAATTATCTTCCTGGTTACTCCCTGAGTCTGAATTTGTTTGGCGGGTTTGAGGCGAGAAAGGGAAAGCATCTGATACCTCCGGACCATTGGAAGCGGGAGAAGGCCCGCCAACTCCTGCAGGCGCTGGCGGTCAACTCGGGGAAAGGGATGAGTAAAGAGCAGCTGGCGGTTCTTTTCTGGCCGGATGCGGATGAATCTACTGCTGCCAATAACTTCAAGGTTACCCTTAGCGCGCTGAATCAGACGCTGGAGCCAAACCGCCCCCCAAGGGAAGCCGCGCAGTTTGTGATCCGCAATGGCGAGCAATACCAGTTGAACCAGCAAATGAAAATCAACCTCGATACCGATCATTTTGAAAAGTTAGCCTTGAGTCCTCAGATGGAAGATAAAGAGCGGGCGTTGGCTCTTTATAAGGGCAGAATGCTCGAAGGGGAGCAGTTGCAGGAAGCCTTCATGCCTGAGGTGCAGTATTACCACCGCCTGTATCTGGACTGCCTTAGCAAGGTAATTGACGCGGCTATCGAGGGCAAGGATTTTGACAAGGGACTGGAATTGAGCAATCGCCTGGTCAGGCAGGAACCGCTGCTGGAGGTGGGATATCAGTACCAGATGCGGATCTATCATGCCCTGGGTAATCTCAGCATGGTGCGCAAGGTCTACAACCAGGCGGTGGATGTGGGTCGTAAAATGTATGGTGTCGAGTCAGGTGATTTGCGCGCCTTCTTTCTGGAATTGACAAGTTGATGGGGAGACCCTGATCAAAATTTCCAGTTAAACAGAAAACTTCAAAAAAATAGCAACACTCTGGTTTGTTTGTTACCAATTTGTAACCTCCAACCTGTAAACTAAGAATACTGGGTATTTCTGTAATTATTTTCGGTTAAAAATTGAATAAAGGAGACTGGAATGCATTTGCAAGATAAAGTTTGTATCATCACCGGTGGTGCCGCTGGAATTGGCAAAGCGACGGCTGAAAAATTTGCCGCTGAAGGCGCGAAAGTAGTGATCTGCGATGTAAATGAGGAGGCTGGCACAGCACTGGCTGAACGGCTGGGGAATGATACCAGTTTTTGGAAAGTCAACGTGGTCAATCGCCAGGAAGTCCAGGCGTGGATCGATGAAGTTGCAAAGAAATATGGCAGGATCGATGTTTTGATCAACAATGCTGGCATTACGCGCGACAGCCAGTTCGTTAAGTTTAAGGAAGGCGAAGTGGTGGGTCAGATGAGTGAAGATGCCTTCGACGCTGTGATTGCAGTCAACCTGAAGGGCGTCTTCAACTGCACCCAGGCTGTGGTGCCCTATATGATCAAGCAGGGTGGCGGCGCGATCGTGAGCGCTTCAAGCGTGGTGGGCTTGTATGGCAATTTTGGTCAGACCAACTATGCAGCCACCAAATTCGCAGTAATCGGAATGACCAAGACCTGGGCGAGAGAACTGGGCAAATACCAGATCCGCGTTAACGCAGTTGCTCCTGGCTTCATCCTGACCGAAATGGTCCAGAAGATGCCCGAGAATGTGCTCGCCGGAATGGCATCAAACACCCCTTTGAAACGTCTTGGAAAACCCGAAGAGATTGCCAACGTCTATGCTTGGTTGGCAAGTGACGAGGCATCTTACATTCACGGCGCGGTTATTAGCGTGGACGGCGGCATCGTTTTGGGAACATAGTTGAACCCTCACCATCATCGAAGAACAACTGTCAACTGAAAGGAAAAAGAACATGACTCGTTACGCGACCATTTTAGGAACCGGGATGTACATTCCAGAAAATGAAATCACCAATGAAACTTTTGCTCAATGGATGGGTGAGGTCAACCCAAAACTGGCAGAGGTTTTTTTCAAGTTTGAGAATAGCAGCGGCATCAAAACCCGCTTTTATGCCCCGGATGACTGGGCTACTTCGGACCTGGCTACGGAAGCAGGAAAAGCAGCCATTGCCGATGCCGGTTTGACACCAGAGGATATCGATTTGGTCATAGTTGGTACGGATAGCCCGGATTACATCACTCCGGCAACTTCGGTTGTGACTCAATACAAACTTGGCTGTGTCAACGCCGGCACATGGGATGTTGGATGCGCCTGCGCCTCCTTCCCAACCGCTCTGACACAGGCGGCAGGTTTGATCGCCACCAACCCGCATCTGAAATACATTCTCGTGATCGGCGCGTACATGATGCACAAACTCTCTGACTATAGGCACGATGTCACTGCCTTCTTCTATGGTGATGGTGCTGGTGCAGCGGTTGTTGGCGCATCGGACAAACCCGGATTTGTGTCCAGCTCCATCAAAGCCGATGGCTCCTACCACAAGAACTGGGGGATCTACTCCGGCGGAACCTATGAGCCTGCCACGGTCGAGAGCGTCGAAGCTGGCCGCACCAAAGTGAGACTGCTCACGCCTTTCCCCGCGACGGTTAATCATGAAGGCTGGCCGGCCCGCGTGCGCGAATGCGCTGCCAACGGCGGGTTCGAGCTGAGCGAGATTGATCACATCATCTTCACCCAGGTGAATCTGAACAGCATTAAGCTGGTTATGGGCAATCTTGGTCTGCCGGTCGAGAAGGCGCATTATGTGATGGACAAGTGGGGCTATATGGGCTCCGCTTGTCTGCCGATCGCTTTCCATGATGCCGTGAAGTTGGGCAAGATCACTTCTGGAATGCGTGTAGTATTCTGTGGTTCTGGTGTAGGTTACAACCAGGCTGCCACATGTTTTATCATGCCTTAATGGAGGCTGGGTCGTGAGCTGGCAAGAAGAGTACAAGCAAAAAACCATTACGCTTCCTGAAGCTATCAGCAAAGTCAGCTCAGGGATGACCCTCCAGATTGGCATTGCTGCTTCCGAGCCCGTTGGTTTGCTGGAGGAGTTGGCAAGGCAGGCTGATCGCTTGCACGATATCACCACCTGGACCTGTTTACCCATGCGCCCTTATGACATCTTCATGAAACCAGAGATGGAAGGGCGCTTTTTCAATGAAAACTGGTTCTACGGCGCGCCTGATCGGGCAGTGCATGGCGAGGGGAGGGTGTCGTACACGCCCAATAACCTGCATCAGGCCGGGTTTGATAAGCTGCTGGGGCATGGCGGACGGCTCGACATGTTGCTTGGCGTCTGCACACCTCCAAATGCGGATGGGCTGGTCTCCCTTTCGATGGGTGCGGTTGTTGAGCGCGATATGATCGACGTGGCAGATCTGGTGATTTTGGAAGTGAACGAAAACCTGCCCTGGACAGACGGTGATGTGGTCATCCCAATTTCCTTGGTAGATTACTTTGTACACTTCAACAGTTCCCTGGTGCAGGTACCTGCAGCTGAACCAAACGAGATCGACGAACAAATCGGGCGGAATGTGGCGGAGTTTATCGATGACGGCTGCACTGTCCAGCTGGGCATTGGCGGCACCCCAACAGCGCTGGCTGAGTTTATCAGCGACCGCCGTCATCTTGGGATCCACTCAGAACTGCTGGTCGACGGAATTTACAAACTCTGGAAAGCCGGCGCGGCAGATAACAGCCGCAAAACCCTCCATCCGGGCAAGTTTGTGGCTACTTTCGCGATCGGCACGCAGCCCCTCTATGATTTTATGAATGACAGCCCGGACGTGCTGCTGATGCGGGGAAGCTACGTGAACAACCCTTATATCATCGCCCAAAACTACAAGATGATCAGCATCAACACCGCCATCCAGGTGGATGTGCTCGGACAAGTTTGTTCGCAAAGTCTTGGCACGCGCCAGTTCAGCGGCACCGGCGGTCAGCTCGACACGCACCGCGGGGCGCAAATGTCGAAAGGCGGCAAGGGAATTATCGCTCTGCGCTCGACGGCGAAGAATGGCACCATTTCGACGATTGTGCCGACTTTGGCTCCGGGCGCAGGGGTGACCGTCCCCAGCCAGGATGTGGATACGATCGTAACCGAGTACGGCAGTGCCCAGCTGCGCGGCCTTTCGGTGAATAAGCGCATGGAAGCTCTGATCAGGATCGCGCATCCAGATTTCAGGGAGTCGATCCGGGAAGAGTGCCACCGATTGGGCATTGTACCCGACAAACAGTACTTTTAAGAGGAGATTAGATGGATAAATCATTACTTGGCAAGTGGACAGAGACTGAAGATCAGTCTTACCCCGGTTTGTTCTTCCTTTTTCTCGAGGATGGCACTTTTGAATCCCACTACGATACCTTAGGAATCGTTTCAAGCGGGACCTGGCAGGCAGATGAGGGTCTGATTGATATGGACCAGCAGAAACACACTTTCGGTTTGGTTGGGAAGTACGAAGGCTGTTACAAGATAGAAAATAATCTGCTCAAAATGAAATTGGTAGCAGCTGGTGAACATGCCAGGCCAACGGACTTGAATGGCGCTGTCACATATATAAAGGAAGAGGATTAGGGTATGGCAAAGAAATTATCGCGCGGGGTGGCTGTCGTGGGGGTTGGGATGAGCAAGTTTGGTGTATTCCCTGAAAAGACCTCCCGGGATTTGTTTGTGGAGGCTTTTCAGGAGCTTCGCCAAAGTGTTCAGAAAGGTTTTGATCCCAAGGATATCGAAGCTTTTTACATGGGCAACTTCACTTCCGATTGTTTCGAGAACCAGGCTCACCTGGCGCCGATTATGGCAAGCTGGGTAGGGATTTCACCAGTGGAAAGTACTCGAATTGAGGATGCCTGTGCCAGTGGCGGCGTGGCTTTGCGCCAGGGCGTGCTGGCAATTGCTTCGGGAGAGGTGGATGTGGTGCTGGTGGGTGGACTGGAAAAGATGACCGACCTCCCAGGGGCGAAGGTAACGGATGCTCTGGCACTAGCAGCCGACTCGCTGTTTGAGATCCCGGCAGGTTTCACTTTTCCTGGTTTTTATGCCGCCATGGCAACCGCCTATCTTGACCAGTACAAGGCTGACCCCGACGCGCTCTTGCGCGTAGGCATCAAGAATCATAAAAACGGTGGTTTGAATGAGAAGGCTCAGTTCAACCAGTCGATAAAGGATGTAATGATCAGCAAGCAGCGCAAAGCTGCGCAGAAAGGTTTGCCAATCCCTGAGTGGGCAGACGAAATGGCATTCCTCAAGGATCCTAAAGCGAACCCAATGATTGCCTGGCCACTGCGCTTGTTTGATTGCTCTCCGGTCTCAGATGGGGCAGCGGCAGTGCTATTGGTAAGCGAAGAGATGGCTGCCAAATTCACTGATGAACCGATTTTTGTGGTGGGTTCCGGTCAGGCAAGTGATGGCGCTTTGGCTGAGAGGGCTTCCCTGAGCGAAATCCCCGCCGCGGCGAAAGCCTCAAGACGTGCTTACGAAATGGCGGGCTTAACGCCCGACGACATTGACTTCGCGGAAGTTCACGACTGCTTTACGATCGCTGAAATCATGGCGACTGAAGATCTGGGCTTTTTCCCCCGCGGAGAAGGCTGGAAGGCGGCGATGCAGGGGCAAACCGCACACGATGGAAGCCACCCAATCAATACCAGCGGCGGCTTGAAGTCCAAGGGACATCCCGTTGGTGCCTCCGGAGTAGGGCAGGTGGTGGAAGTTTGGAAGCAGATGCATGGTCTGGCGGGTGAACGCCAGTTGTGCGGCAACCTAAGGCATGCCCTGACCCACAATGTGGGTGGCACCGGGCAGACCTGTGTGGTGCACATTTTCGAAAAGAGGAATTAAGATGACAGACCAAGCCTTGCGCTCCAAAGCTTTTGACCAGGCAATCGCAGAAGATGTCTTGATCGGTTCACGCTGCCTTGTCTGCGGAAATATCTCAGTCCCGCAGAGGCAAATATGCCCCAACTGCCATTCCGACCAGGTGGAACGCATCCAGGTGAATGGGATAGGTACGCTGGCGACATTTACAGTGATTTATGTTCCCCCCACAAGCATGGCAGATGCCGGCTACAATGCCAAAAACCCTTATTGTGTCGGGATCGTAGCGCTGCAGGAAGGTCCGCGCATCAGCGCACAAATCGTTGGTCTGGATCTCAGCGATCCGGCGACCATAAAAATCGGGATGCCTCTCAAACAGACTTTTGTCGTCCGCGGTGAAGGCGAATCCGCGAAAAAATTCCTTGCGTTTGAACCCGCATAGGAGATCGTAAAATGCCCAGGATCACCGTCAACAACATCAATCTCTATTATGAACTTCACGGACCCGAAGATGGGGAAGTGATCGTGCTCTCCAACGGGATCATGATGAGCACTGCCAGCTGGTATTTCCAGACACAGGCGCTTTCAAAGCACTTCCGTGTTTTATTGTATGATTGTAGGGGGATGTGGCAGTCAGATCATCCCGAAGGTCCCTACTCGATGGAATTGCACGCCGATGATCTGGCAGCCTTGCTGGACGCGCTCGGAATCGAAAAAGCCCACATTGCTGGTATTTCGTACGGTTCAGAAGTGAGCCTGGTTTTCGCCTTACGCTATCCTGAGAAGACGAAGAGCTTGATGGTGATCGATGGCGTGTCTGAAGTGCCGTTGATGCTGAAACTGCAGTCCTATCCGTGGAAGCTTGCAGGAGAACGCAATGATGCCGATTTGCTCTTCCACACTTCGGTTTTCCTGAATTTTGGAGAGGAGTACCTGAAGAAAAACGAAGCGCTGCTGCCTGCGGCGCACGCGAATTTTGCCAAGCTGAACCTGACATCTTTTGTGAAACTGATGGATGCCTTTACTTCCTACGATATCACCGATCAACTAGACCAGATAGCTTGTCCGACGTTGATCGTGGTGGGGGAGGAAGACCAGATCAAAGGGCACAAAATGGCAGAAATAATGGTGGCGCGCATCCCTCAGGCTGAATATGTGGTTGTCCCCGGTGCAGGGCACGCGCTCTGCCTGGATAAACCCGAACCACTCAACACGCTGCTCTTGGGCTTTGTGTTGAAACATAGTGGACGGGACTAACTTTGTTTAGAAAGTCAGCGGCAAATTGCCGCCGGCAATCATTAAACGACTAATTACTAGGAGAAAAAATGAAAAAGTCGATATTTTTTGTAGTAGCCATGCTGCTCGTCGCGAGCATGGTCCTGGGTGCATGCGCCCAACCCACCGAAGCTCCGGTCGTCACCGAACCCCCAGTGGCAACTGAAGAACCAGTGGCAACAGAAGAACCTGTGGTAACCGAAGAACCAGTTGTTACAGAAGAACCTGCTGCAGGTCTAACTTGTGCAGAACCCATCAAAGTGGGTTTTATCACTGACATCACCGGTCCTCTGGCTATTTACGGTGTCATGATGCAGCGTTCGTTTATGCTCGGCATGGAATACGCAACCGGTTCTGAGGGATCCGCTGGTCCTATGTTCAGTTTTGCTGATGCCAAGGAAAGCACCTTCAAGATTGACAACTGCGAAATCCAGGTGTTTGTGCGTGATGACGCTGGCGTTCCTGAGAACACCACCACCATTGCCAATGAGCTGATTGACATCAAGGATGTCGATTTCCTGGTCGGCACCGTCTCTTCTGGTGCCACCGCTGTTCTGCAGGGTATCGCCCTCGCAAATGAAGTTCCGCTGATTGTAGCACCTGCTGCAGCTAACGACATTACCGGTAAGGACTTCAATGTGTTCACCTTCCGCACCTCTCGCAACAACTACCAGGATGCTATTAACGAGTGCAAAGCCCTAACAGCCCAATACACCTCCTTCATCCAGATTGCTGCTGACTACGCCTTCGGGCACGGCTCTGCTGAAGCTTTCCGCGACGCCTGCACCCTGGAGGGTGGCACTTTCGTTGCTGATGATATTTTCGCTCCGGCCACCACAACCGATTTCACTCCTTACATGGAGCAAATCGCTGCCTCTGGCGCAGAAGCCTACATCGTCACCTGGGCTGGCTCGGGCTTCATCTCCCTCGTCCAGGCCGCCGAGGACCAGGGCGTCACTGAGACCATGGAACTCGGTACCACTTTCATTGATAATGCCTTGACCCCAGTCTTCTACGGCAATGCCCTTGGCACCACCGCCGGCATCGTCTACCACTGGTCTGCTCCTAAGAACCCCGCCAATGATTTCCTCGTGGCCGAAGCCAGCGGTCGCTATGGCGTCTATCCTGACCTCTTTGACGCTGATGGTATGAATGCTGCCATCATGATCATCGAGACCCTCAAGAAGACCAACGGCGATGTTACTCCCGCGACTTTGGTCGCTGCCATGGAAGGTCTTGAGTTCGAAGGCCCCAAGGGCACCATCTATATCCGCCCCGAAGACCATGTTGCCATCCAGGATATGTACATTCTCAAGCTGGAAAATCTCACTGATCCCACCGCCAATTACTACTCCTATGTCGACACCACCCGCCCTGAGCCTCCTTGTTTGCTTCCGGAAGCTCTCCAGGACCGCTGTGGTGATCTGCCCATCGGCAGTTTGTCCGGCAACTAATCGATCTTTTGTGTGTCCCTGGAGGCTTTGCGGGCTTCCAGGGACACTGGAAAACCTCTATTTCATCCGCAAATCAAAAAAGAATTGAGAAGTTATGACGGTACGAGAGACTATCATTGAAACGCAGAATTTGACCAAGTATTTTGGTGCACTGGCAGCGGTGGACGACGTCAGCCTCAAGATCGAGGCTGGCACACTGCATGCCATTATTGGTCCCAATGGAGCCGGGAAGACCACCTTCTTTAACCTGTTGAGCGGCAATCTAAAGCCAACCAGTGGCAAGGTGTTCTACAAAGGCACGGACCTGACGGGCAAGCCAATTCACCGCATGATTCACCTTGGGATAGGGCGGTCTTTTCAGATCACCAACATTTTCCCTAATCTGACTGTGCACGAAAACATTCGCCTGGCTTCACAAGCAATGGAAGATAATAATTTCCACTTCCTGATGGACACCGCAAAAATGGATCGCTGCGAAGAACGTACCGCCGAAGTTATTGAAAGAGTTGGTTTGAAAAGCCAATCTTTACTGCCTGCCAGGGTGCTTTCGCATGGAGATCAGCGAAAACTGGAACTCGGTATGATCCTCGCGCCTGATCCGGAGGTGTTACTCCTTGATGAGCCCACGGCAGGCATGGCTACCGACCAGGTGCCGGAGTTGATCGCACTGATCCAGGAAGTCCAGCGATCCGGGACAAAAACCGTCATCCTGGTGGAACATAACATGAACGTAGTGATGAGTGTATCCGACAAGATCACTGTCATGCATCAGGGCAAAGTGCTCGCGGAAGGCACCTCCGCTGACATTGCGGCAAATCATGAAGTGCAAACTGCATACCTGGGAGGGCTCTATGACCTTAAGTTATAGGAGTGTTCCCTTGCAGCATATCATTAGAAATCAATGGGGATGGAGATAATATGAGCAATATCCTCGAGGTAAAGAATATCCATTCCTTTATCAATCAATTTCACATCCTGCAAGACGTCGATTTTGTGGTTCCAAAAGGCTCCATCACAGCGCTGCTGGGTCGCAACGGTGCAGGTAAGACAACCACTCTGAAATCCATTCTTGGACTAGCATCTGTGCGTGAAGGAAAGGTGATTTTTGAGGGCAGGGAAGTTCAGGGCATGCCGCCTTTTGAGATTGCGGCGCTTGGCATTGGCTTCGTCCCTGAGCATCGCGCGATCTTTCGAGACTTATCCGTTGAGGAGAACCTCAAAATTGCTGAGAGAAACAAGGGCGATCTGGATAGAAAGCGCACATTTATTTTTGATCTTTTCCCTGATCTGAAGAAATTTCTCAATCTGAGAGGTACCGAGCTTTCGGGGGGTCAGCAGCAAATGCTGGCAATTGCCAGGGCATTGGTGGCAGATAACAGCCTGCTCCTAATCGACGAGCCCAGTGAAGGGTTGGCTCCAGTGATCATTGAACATATGATTGACGCTATTCGCCAGTTATCCGAGCAGAGCACGGTGGTATTGGTGGAACAGAATTTTCTTGTGGCGAGTAAATTGGCTAAGTACTTCGTGATCATCGAAGAAGGAAAATCCGTTGCATCCGGGTTGATGAAAGACCTGGAAGCGGACAAAGCAATGATACATCGTTACCTTGGGGCTGCGTAGGTCTAACTATGAAAACGAATTTACGAAAAAACTCCAAAGCAATCATCATCCTGGTCATTATTGCAGCCTTCCTGTTCGTGGCAGCCCGCGGTATGTCTGGCAGGGACGTGCTCATCACTGTGCTGCGCGGTTTCTCTACTGGCTCAGTCACTTTTTTGGTAGCAGCTGGCTTCTCGTTGATTTTTGGTCTGCTGGATGTGCTCAATCTTGCCCAGGGAACGCTCTACATGATCGGCGCCTACGTGGGATGGACTGTGTACGTCCGACCTGACACGTTTATTGATGTCCTGACCCCGGTTCTCCTGATCCTCGCTGGTTTTTCTTTATCGGCACTATGGGGACGCCTGGCAAGTCGTATTCAGCTGGCGCCCAAGGCCAGGAAAATAATCTCTTGGCTCTTGATCCTGGCGGGCTTTGGGCTGCTGGCGTTGGTTCTGACTAGCTACCCAATTGCAATTTGGAACCTGAACAATTATTCCGAGAGTCCGATCACATACTCTTACATGGCTGATCAGGGTTTACGGATCATTCCAGCCGAGGTTACGTTTGAAAAAATCTCCCCATTCCTGGCAATTTTGGGTCTTTTAGTGAGCAGCGCGATCTCGGCTTTTGGCATTGCTCTGCTGAATCGTGATGAGAGTAAATCCCAGGCGATCAACTGGCGCAGGTATTTAGCCCCTGCTATTCTGCTGCTTATCGGTGTCTTAGCCGCGGTGTTTAATGCACAAATTACCGGCTGGATGTTTGCCATGAGCACCAACTGGCTCTTCGTAATTGCCATCTTGATTGCTATATTAAGTGGGGTTGGGTTGGGTTCCCTTATGGAGACCACCCTGATCCGCCCGCTTTATAACCGCCCTATTTACCAACTTATGCTCACCCTTGGCCTGGGGACGATCGGTGTCCAAATTGTGCAGGCTGTTTGGGGCAGACCTGAATTCGTCTGGCCAAAACCTGAGTTTTTCACTGGTACCGGCGGAGCCTGCCCTGCCACCAATCTGGCAGATTTGCTTGAATACAATTGCTCTACCGTTTTCCTGTTAGGCGGTCGGGTGAGAGTGTATGATGAAATCTTCATTCCGATTGTCGGCATCATCGTGTTGATTGTGGTTTGGATCCTCCTTAAACGCTCACGCATCGGGATGATCATCCGCGCTGGGGTGCAGGACCGCCAGATGGTGGAAGCACTTGGTATCAATGTGAGACGGGTATTCACCCTGGTGTTTGCGTTGGGTGTTGGTCTGGCCACTTTTGGCGGCGCCCTGGCAGCACCATCCACTGGATTAACCCCTGTGATGGGGGAGAGATTGCTGCTGAGCGCTCTGATTGCCCTGGCGATTGGCGGTCTGACGAGTTTCCCGGGAGCAGCTTTAGGTTCGCTGCTGGTGGGTCTGATTCAACAATTTATGATCAAATACGGTCAAATTGGCATTCCCCTGCCCTTTACGGATGCCGTGTTTAAACCTTCCCCGCCTCTGGTGCCTGCATCCACGGTGTTGCTGATGGTAATTGTTCTGCTGATTCTGCCGGGTGGCTTGTTGGGAAGCAAGGAATAGATATGAAAAATAACTCTAGTTTTCTCACAAAAAACCGCGGAATCCTGATATTTTTCGCAGTAATGCTGCTTGCGCCATTCTTGATTGGTTTGTTTGAAGGCTCAACTCCGCTTATGATCTGGGGTAACCAGGGTAGTTTGTCTAAATTCATCGAGGGTCTTGGGATCGAGATCTTCATTCTTGCACTCTTTGCGCTTAGTTTTGACCTCTTGTTTGGCATTACCGGCTTGTTATCTTTTGGTCATGCCATGTTCTTTGCGGTAGCAGCCTATCTGACTGGTATTGCTCTCAAAACACTGACAATGCCGTTTTGGGGTGTTGTTCTGCTGGTTTTGCTGGCGGCAATCGTACAAGCGTTGCTTTTCAGCCTGGTCTTACCGCGGGTAAAGGGCATTACCTTCACCTTGGTAAGCCTTGGATTGGCATCGGTCTTCCACATCATCGTTATGTCCAGCGATATGATCAACCTGACAGGTGCGGATGTGGGCTTGCAGGGGGTGCCTGTGCCGGCGTTTATCAGCCCGGTCATTGAGCGGCTTCGTTTCTATGTCATCGCGCTGACGTTGCTGGTTGTGACCTATCTCTTTTACCGTCGATTTGTCGCCTCTCCGACTGGCAGGGTTTGCGTTGCCATTCGCGAGAATGAGGATCGCGCGAAGATGCTGGGTTACAACACCACCATTTTCAAGATTGTAGCAATGATCATTTCTTCGCTGACTGCCTCGACAGCCGGAATGCTGCACGCGTTATACCAGCCGATCATCAGTCCAGCGGTAGCAGATTTGGCCTTCACCGTTACCGCTCTGCTGATTGTGCTGATTGGCGGCGTCGGAACGCTCAGCGGCGCGATAGTTGGCGCTTTCGCTTTTCGCCTGCTGGATTTCAGCCTTCGGCGGTTTATCGGCGAATCGGCGAGCTTTATTACCGGCGCTATCTATGTCATTTTTGTACTTTTTGTTCCTTATGGGATTGTCGGGACGATGCGCATGCGGCAGTTGCGTACAAAACAGGGCTGGCAGCAGCTTTTGGGTATGTTGAAGTCTAAAAATTAGTCGTGAATTAACTAAAAAGGCCCGGGTAAATGTATTGCACCTCCTCGGTTGGATTTTGTGTCCAACTTTTAGGGTGCAGTTCAAACCCCGGGCTTTTGTCATTTAGTTACCCAAGCCGCTACCCTGAGCTGGCTTCGCCTGCCTAAACCTGCACGACTGTATAGCTCTGTGATTGCGCAACATCCCGATCCCGATACCACCAACTTAAGTTGGGGCAGGGTGCCAACGTATCCAAATATTGAAAATCACTTGTAATTTCATACTAAATTTCGTATTATATGATTACCTGAAATAAGGGCGTTTTCCGTTTGTTCGATTGTTCCAAAAAGAAGGTATATTATGAAATTCAAAACGCTAATGATCATCAAAGCGATCGTTTGCCTGTCACTGGGCATTCCCATCCTGTTTTTCCCGGAGTTCTTTTACGGTCTGTTCGGCTACAAGCTCAATGGAGTAATTTTTCCAGCGCAAGAATATGGCGCTTCGCTCATAGGGAATTTGTTTCTCGCCTGGATCGGTCGAAATGCAGAACAATCGATTGGACGCACTGCGATCACCTGGGCTCTGTTCATCTATGATGCGATTGGTTTTGTTGTTACCCTGATCCTTGCACTTTCCGGCCAGACGAACGCGTTGATTTGGTTGCCTGTGATTCTCTACCTGGGGTTGGCGCTAGGTTTTGGTTATTTCTTGCTCAAACCAACCGCACCGTAGACACCAAAACAGGGGTATTGATCTTATAGGTTATGTAAGATAGAACCAATCAAAAAGAGGGGGTATTTTGGTTTAACTCATATGCAATCGCATGCCTGTTTCTATGCGATATATTTCGAGCTTAATTGGCTATACTTTTTCTTATACCCAAGTTCTAATTGAGGTCGTTCACCAAAACAATACGGTAGTGTGCCTTATTCTCCCGCAGTTTGGAAACGGCTTCATTTATCTGCGACATGGGCATGATCTCAACCATTGGTTTGATCTTGTGTTTTGCAGCAAACGCGAGCATTTTTCGCATATCTTCAGGAGTACCCACGAACGATCCAAGAATACTCAACTCGTGTACGACCAGGTCAACAGGATTAAGGTCAACATGCGGGAACGCAACCAAAATTATCTTCCCTCTTCTCTTCAGGGTGTCCTGAATGTCATCCCAGTCGAGACTTCCTTGTGAAGTGATCAATAGCATGTCGAAACAGTCCTCAATTTTTTTATATGCCGCGGCCTCCGATGTGTCGATGTAATGACTCGCGCCAAAGGCAAGGGCTTCCTCTCGTTTTTTGGATGATGAGGAAATGGCGGTTACCTCATATCCCATGGCGGAGGCAAATTGAAGTGCCAGGTGGCCTAATCCCCCGATGCCCACAATGCCAATTTTATGGGCAGTTGGGGAATAGTAGCGTGACAAAGCCGTAAATACAGTTATCCCCGCGCACATCAGCA
Organism: Anaerolineaceae bacterium UBA6133; assembly: GCA_002435825.1. Taxonomy (GTDB): domain Bacteria; phylum Chloroflexota; class Anaerolineae; order Anaerolineales; family Anaerolineaceae; genus Mesolinea. The sequence continues at coordinate 6,334 of DIVL01000015.1, read as the reverse complement.
CCGCGGTAAATTCTGAGGGTAGATCATCTGGTAAAGGATAAGCAAATTCATCCTGGACAACGACGGAAGTTGAGAATCCGCCGTATGGCGTCCAGGTGCCATTGTTGGTCACATCCAAACACAGCTGCACCTCACCTTTGAGGCACCATTCGCAATGACCGCAAGCCCTGGCTTGCCAACCTACTCCAACGCGTTCGCCAATTCGGCTGTTGGGTATTTCTGAACCCACTTCGGATATGAAACCCACCACCTCGTGGCCAGGAACAAAAGGAAAATCGGAAACTGAATAGTCATCCTCAATCGCATGGATATCCGATCCACAGATTCCGCAATGTGTGATGTCAATGCGCAGTTCATTTTCCTTTAGTGGGGGCGGGTCATAGGCAAATGGGGTGAGTGTGGCGCCCCTGGTGAATGCGGCAAATGCCTTGATCTTTTCGGACATTTCAATCCATCCTTTCTTCGATGCTGGATTAAAACTCAAAATGAATTTTATAGCTTGGGATGTTGTGGATTGCCTTTAGTATACAATTTTTTACCAGCGATTGGGGGCTCCTGACCGCGAATTAAAGAAATTCGAATTGCCCATTCACCAAGACGTTTGCCTTTCAAAAAATCATTTCATTTAGTTTTTGATGGCAAAGCTTTACAAAGTAAATTCCAATCCTATTTCGTCCCGTCAAACCAGATCGGGTTGGTGATCAGGGCGGGCATGGCGGGAAGGAAGCTGTAGAAGGTGCGCCAGACCTCCAAACGCCAGTAGCTTGGACCTGTGACCGGCAACGAGGTCTCGAAATCTCCCTTTTCGGGGGCGGTGAAGATGTCCCGGGTGCTTTCCCGTGTGACAAGTCGGATCACATCGCCTTTTTCAAGTGCAAGTCCCTTCAGGGAGGCTTGCATTCCTTCATGCCAGGTAAGGCTGGCACCAAATGTCTGCCCATCCACATTCAACAGCAGCTGAAGTTTGGTGGGGCTGAAGGTGAAGTAACTCCTGCCTGCTTTGACAGCCTCCAGGATATCAGATTCGCTGTTGGAATCTGTCAAAACGTAAATGCAGGGGCTTGCCAGGCGCTGGAAGAAGGTGTCTTCGTGATAATCGCTGCCGCAAGTGGCAACCTGCTTACGTCCAGCCTTGAGCATCCCATCCCAACGGGCGATGGCTTCCAGGTTAGCGGGGCGCATCGGTCCGTTCCACACCTCTATCAGGTCGTAATCCAGCAAGTTCAAGTCATACCTAAAACCAAAATTTGTCTCATATGGGTGATTAATGACGATCAGGGCGCCGTTTTTGTGGGCTTCCCGGAAAATCGCCTGGACCTCTTCCGGATTGTTGGCGATGAAACTGCCCTGGTAGGGTTGCTCGAGCCCCAGGAAATTGCTGTGACCCTTGTAGTGCGTCCACTCCTGACCCGGAATGATCGTGAGCCCCTCCACCTGCGGGAACGAGGCACGCTTGACTGGTTGGTTGTGGTCGGTGATGGCGATGAAGTCCAGCCCGTGTATGCGGGCGTGCTCCGCCAGATGTTCGAGCGGTAAGTTGCCATCTGACGCCAGGGTGTGGATGTGGGGGTCGCCGCAGAACCAGCGGGGAACCTTGGGAGTGAATTCAAGCGTGATGCTGACATTGACCCCCTCCGGGGCGATAACGTATGCGCCGAGAATGATCTGCCAGCTGCCCGGGGTAAGCGGATGCGGTTGGTAACCGGGTGTCGCCCTTATTTCGGAGACCATAACCTCCGAGCGGCTCGAGCCGCTGGCTCCCACCTGCGAGCCATCCGGCGCGATCAGACCAATGTCCACGATATTCGCGCGCCTGGTCCGGGCAAACTGCCCCTCAGGCAGGGCGACAGGCTCACTGGCATGGGACTGATACGCATAGCGCAAGTCCAGCCGGGCAATGTTGGCGGGCATCTCGAAAGGAAGCAAAAGGTAAAGCCCTTGTTCGGCGGGTGTGATGTGGCGGTGGAGGGTTATTTCAGTCATGCGGCATCCTCTGGCAGGGTTGATAGATAGATTGTAAAGCCATTTTGATGCTGTGGGGGCAAGAATACAAAGAAATTGGGAGGGTTGCTATGGACCGAAGGGGGAAACGATGATGCCGCAGTGTGTAAGAAATAGTAGAGAACATGAAGGGCTGCCCCCAACGTTGCAGGGTCAGCCCTCCTTCTATTTAAAAGGGTCTTAGTTCTTTAGCGACAGGTCAAAACCTAAGGCATGCACTCGCCGGTGACTGGATCAGCTTCGCCGATGACGAGCCCAGCGCCAAAGCTTGAGCCAAAGATCGGGGTAAGATCGCCAAGGCTGAGCCCGAACGCTTTATCAATCACGCTCAAACCGCCCTGGTACAGGGTTGCCTGCGGTAGTGCTTGACCATTCACTTGCAGATCAATTACGCCTTTGTTCCAACACAGTTTGAGATTCTCGACCTTCGCCGCTTCGATCAGCGCCATCGTCTCAGGGGTGAGTGACATTCCCGTCGGGAAGCCTTCCACGCTCAGCTCACCGTTCGTTGCAACCTTTACTTGCACAAGGGTCGCGAGCTCGATCTGAAGCGGATTGCTGAGTTCCTTGGATTTGCGCAGGGTGATCTGTATGTCGGCTTTATCCAGCCAGGCTTCGGCGCGTTCCATATCGACATCCCCGAGCTCGATGTAGGCATTCAGCAGCGAGTAGAGAATCTCGCGTGAGGGTCCATCCCAGGCGAGTGATAACAAATGCTGATCGTCCGTCATAATGTCGATCATATCATCCTTGATCATGAGGGTCACATTGTCGAGCATACTCAGCACCTGCCAGATCTCATCCTGGAATTGGGGCGCACCTACCTGGCGCAGCTCTTCCGCTGAGAAGCCGCCCATGCTGTAGCTCTTGGTTCCGGGATCGTAGGTGATGTCGATGTGGACCAGGTTGGTCGGGACTTCTTGCTTGGCGATCTCGGCGGTTGCCATTGGGGGTTGCTGCACCATCACAATGCCGAGAACCAGAATGACTGCCAGAAGCAGTTTAATGAATGTTGGTGTTTTGTTCATGTTTATTTCCTCTATTTTCTTGTTAAATGATTACTGCGTGGTGCTTTTACGGTAAAGCTGTTACTAAAACGGATAAGCGAAAACGGATAACATGGTAGTAATAGGCGATGACCCAGTTGATCAACTTCCGCAAAAAAGGAGAACTTTCAGGGACATCTCCATCACCTTGCACGGTTTTTTGTGCAACAAGCAGCCTCTCGCCCAGGTCGAGAGTGTTCTCGAACGTATCCGGCGTGTAATTCAGTGCAACCACTGATTGATCCGCTGAAGTGACCTCAACCACGCCAGAAGTGTTGAGCGTTAGCCTGAGCTGATCCGCTCCGTCTGAGGTAACGATGGCGTGAAGCGGCTGTCCGGGGAATACTTTGTAGGGGATGGTTGGCAGGGGGATTACTGGTCTGCCCAGAGTGAAGTAAATGCCGTAAAGCACGAGGACGATAATCAAGGATATCAACAATAATCGCCAGAAACGGGGCACTTTAAATTAACCTCTTTCGGAGCGACTGGTGAATTTCTATATTTTCTTCTCCTAATATATTGTATACCAAAAAGAGATATTTCCCAAGCTCTGTACGGCGTTTTTCTGCGAAATTTTACAAAGCAAGTTAGTAAAATCTTAGGTTGGACCCGATTTTTACCTCTGAAACTGCGCTGAAATGTTCCTGGCAGATCAAAGGGCTAAGATAAACTTCTCTATCTGCCTCTGCCAGAAGTACCATTCGTGTCCGCCAGGTTCTTCCTTGTAATCCAGCGGCACGCCAATTTGCGCTGCCGCATGCACAAACAACCGGTTGAGCGGCAGTAGGTCGTCCTCCAGCCCGCAAGCGGCGAAAAGCCTCGGCAGGGGGGTGGAACTCGCGGCGGCATTCTTCAGCCAGGTCATCGGGTCGTGCAAACTTCCCGAAAGTTTATCCAATCCACCAAAAAGTAAATCAAACTCATGCATCAACACCTGGTTTTCAACCTTATCCGGCGGAGCCAGCAGCGCGTTGAGTGCCAGCACGCCCGAGAGACTGCAGGCGGCTGAGTAGAGGTCCGGGCGCAGAAAAGCCGCCTTAAATGCTCCATAGCCGCCCATCGAGAGTCCGGCAACGAAGGTGTTCTCGCGCGCGCTCGAGATGCGGAAAGCAGCCGCCAGCCAGGCGGGCAGCTCTTCGGTAATATAGCTGAAGTAAGCCTGCCCGTTTGCCATGTCGGTGTAAAAGCTGCGCCCGGCGGAAGGCATCACCACCACCAGTCCGTGCTCGCGCGCAAGGATCTCGATGTTGGTATAGCGCGGCCAGGCGGAAGCGTCGTCCGAAAGCCCGTGAAGCAGGTAGAGGACTTTACGCTCCTCGAGCGGTTTACCGCCGCGCGTGAGGTCATCAGGCAGGATCAAATTGAGCGGCAGATTGACCCCTACTTTTTCAGAAACATGATCGATTTGTAATAGCGCCATGTTGGGTCCTTTCTATTTAAAGAGCATTTCTTTCGTAGGTCGGAATGAAGGTGCTTTTCCTTCACTCCGACGTTTCCGAAATCGCATCAATATCCGGCGGAGTGGCGAACCCCGCGAACAGAATCGCGGGGCAGGGACGCGCCATTCCGCCCTACTAATCTTTTGCCGGATTGAACTGCGCAATCCGGCCTACGAAAAGATCAAGATTAAAAACCAAAAGTCGCAATATCGATATGACACGATATCCGGCCTACTGTTCTTCTTCCCTCGCGGCCAGCGGCACGCGCTTGAAGTCTGAGAGGAACGAAAAGCCCAAACTCAGTACCATCATCACAAACGGGAAGACCGTCATCAAAAAGCGCGCCGCGGTGCCGGGCTGCGGGCCGGGCACATCGCCCGAGACGTACCCAAACAGCAGCCCCAACAGCGCATAGGCAGCGCTGGTGAACAGCCCGTTCAGCCGGTTCATAAACCCGAGCGCGTTGTTGATGATCCCCTCGCGCCGCACGTTGTGCTTGGCTTGGTCCTCGTCCATGACGCGCGAGTGGATCAAATCCATCGTCGTGATCACCCCGGCGAAGCCAAACCCAACCAGCATCGCGCACGCCAGTGCCATGGTGAAGCTGTTGGCGAAGTAGAGCGGAATGTACGCCAGTGCCAGCGTCCCAATGGCAGAGCGCCAGACCTTCACCAGCTCATACTTCTTTACCCAGTTCGCCCAGACTGCCACCGACCCGATCGCCACCAGCAGCACCCCACCAAAAAGCATTGTCTGCTGCCCGCTGCCGATGCCAAGCGTGTACTTGGCGTAGATTGGCATCCCCGCCATCACCAGCGACATGCCGGCGCTGTAGAACGCGTTGGTAATCCCCGCCACCCAAAATTTCTTGTTCGTCAGCAGCGTTTTCACGCTGTCCCACAGTTGGGGTTTCTTTTCTTCTTCCGTGACGGGTCTCTCGTGGCTGGTGAGCGCCATATACAGGATCACCGCCCCGCCGAGCAGCCCATAAACGATCGCGGTCGTGGACCATCCCAGCTTATCCACCACCATCGGTGTTAGCGCGATGCTGATGATCATTGCCACCAACTGAAATGCCTGGCGCAGCGCGTTGGCTTTGGCGCGGGTGGCATCGGTGGTGAAGAGTTCCGGGAAGAGCGCGCCGTAGTTGGCGTTGATGACCGAGTCGAGCGTGCCAGCCAGGATGTAGAACAGCATGGCGTAGATGTAGAGCGCGTTGGCATCGAACCCTGCCGGCGTGCTGTAGAAGAGGATCAGGCTGAGCACGAGCAGCGGGGTGCCGATCACGAGCCAGGGGCGCCGCCGCCCCCATGTTGTGCGGGTGCGGTCCGAGAGAAAGCCGTAGACCAGGTTGTCGGCGGCATCGATGAAGGTGTAGATCAGCATGATCGTCGCCCATTGCGCGGTGGTCACGCCGAGCGTGTCGACGTAATACACAAAGGCAAAGGTCTTGAGCAGGTTGATGGGGATGGACGTGCCAAACATGCCAACGGAGTAGTTGAAGGTCTTCATTTTATCGGATTTCACCATGCGCCTCCAGGGGATGATGGATGGTTGGATGGGGTAATTATACCCGTAGGCGGATCGACCTGCGCAATCCGGCTTTTTTCGTGGTTTTATTCCACTGCCGGATTCAAAAGAGGAATCCGGCCTACGAAAAGATCAAGCACCGCAGGTGCCGTAGGCCGGAATGAGACCGCCCAGAGATCTCATCCTCTCAACCAACAATCGCGGGCTCACTCCGGCATCAGAGCAATCATTCGGCGGAGTGCGCAAATGAGGCGCATTCCGCCCTACGGCACCTGCTACACTTATAAAGGCAGTTCGTAGATACCGTCTTGATTGTCA
>DIVL01000018.1 GCA_002435825.1 Anaerolineaceae bacterium UBA6133 | reverse complement strand
TACAGAAAAAAGGTTGCATAATCATTTGCCGAGAGCTTCGTCACCACATATCGTGCAGTTCTGATGATCTTCGCAGCTAGAAAAATATACTTCAAGCGGAATGTCTTAATTTGCTGTCTATATTCTGAAATGCATAAAGAATCAAATTTGAACAGCAAAAACAGATTGTAGGCAAGCATCATCATCTGAAACACTGCTTCATTTGCCCAAAACGATTTTAGTAAAAGATGTCCAACCGCCATATCATACTTGGCCTCCTTGATGTAATTCTCAGCATTGCCTCGCTTTTCGTAAGAAATGACGACTTTTTCTGAAGGTAGTTCAGTATTGGTCACAAAGAAAAAGTACTCGTATTCGTCGCCATCCAAGAGAGATAATTGTGCTCTTTCCTTTTCTGGTTTCAATACCCGGGATACTACAAATCTTCTGTCTTTGTCCCATGTGTTTAGTTTCGTACCAAGTTCAGTCGTTTCCCTGCCCTCATCACCTTTTACGAATAAAATAGATGGATTGCCACTACAGTATTTTTATTTACGTCTTTTTTCAGTTATAATTAAATTCAGTGAATGGCTGAAAGTCCGACCTTTTTTGTTCGTATTTAATACAACAGCCACCTAATATACCAAAGAGGTTAATATGAAAATTGTTACAGATAGTGGGGCGGACATCTCATTCGAAGAATGCAAATCCCTCGGGATTACCATGCTTCCGTTAAAAGTTGACGTAAATGGCGTATCCTACAACGCTGGAGTAGACATCGATCCAGATGAATTTTATGATCTGATGGATGCAAGTCCAAAAATGCCCATTACCTCCACCCCGTCCGTGGGTGAGTTTGTGGAAGTCTATAAGCGCCTCGCCGAAGAAGATCCGGAAATTCTTTCGATCCACCTTTCCTCCGGCTTGAGCGCCACTTTCAATGTTGCAGTTCAGGCAGCAGAGATGGTGCCTGAGGCGAAGATCACCCTGATCGACACGCTCACCCTGTCTGCAGGCACCGCCTGGCAAGTGCGCACTGCCTCCGCGATGGTGAAAGCTGGTCATCAGATGGAAGAAGTTGTTAATACTTTGCGCAAGATCCAGGATGCCACTTCCACGTTCTTCACCTTGCCCGATCTGAAATATCTCATTGCCGGCGGTCGCATCAGCCATCTGAGAGGCTTGCTGGCTTCACTGCTGGGCATCAAACCAGTGATCGAAGTCAGTAAAGTGGACGGAAAATACTATGACAAAGTTAAGAGACGCTCTTTCAACAAGGCAATCGATGGAATCACGGAATTGGTAAACAAGATCCACCCCGCCAGCACCGAGCTTGTGGCGCAAATTGTCTCTGCAGCCAACCCTTCAGGGGCAGAACAATTAAAAGCTTCCATGGAAAAAGTCTTCAAAATTGAATGGAGACCGACTGTGACCCTCGGGACCGCACTTGGAGCCCATACCGGTCGGGGAATGGTGGGCATTATTTGTGCCGCTAAATCGGCTTTGCCAACTATCGGTTAGGAAATTCGTTTTTAGACCAAAACAGCCCTGGGTGACAGGGCTGTTTTTTGTTGCTTAGGGCAGAAATTCTGTTACCAGATTTATGCTTCATCTTCCTTGGTGCGCGATTTGAATTCTTAGGACACAGGGATGCTGCCCTTACAGAGGACGCTTCGGAAAATCATCCACTCCGCAGCGTGTCGCCCAGCCAACTCCATTTTTCTGGTCGCGACCGAACACCCAGTAACTGCTCCAGTAAGCGGGAAAAGCGGGTTGGATCTCCACTGGTGAGGTAGCGGTGCGTCGGCTCAGCACTCGAAGATCTGAGGAGGTAGTGCTGGATCAGAACGCGCTCGGTCTGACGGGCAATGGCAGGCGCCGGATCAATCACGCGCACGTTCTCTCCCGCTATTTGCTGGATCAGCGGAATCACAAAGGGAAAATGCGTGCATCCCATCACAAGCGTATCCACGCCTTCAGCCAGCATGGGCTGCAGCGCCTTTTGGAGAATGCTGCGTGTTAGAAACGTGTGGAGGTAACCGCGTTCGATCTGTCTCACAAGTCCGGGACAGGTTGCCTCAAAAATCTGGACATCCTTCGCGAATCGCTCCACCACCGAAGCATATAACTCCCCCTGAAAAGTGGATGGGGTCGCCAGCACGCCCACCTTGCCGCTTAGAGTTTGCTCCGCGGCTGGTTTGACGGCAGGTTCCATGCCCACAAAGGGAAATTCCTGGTGGAGAGCGCGCAGGTGCTTGAGAGAGGCAGCTGAAGCCGTGTTGCAGGCGATAACGATCAGCTTGACCCCCTCGCCCATCATCATGCGCGTGACCCCTTCCGCAAGTTGACGCACTTCCTCAAGAGGTCGTTCGCCGTAGGGAACCTTTGCCTGATCTGCGAAGTAGAGTGTGTTCTCGTGCGGCAATTGGCTGTGGAGTGCCCGCAGCACTGAAAGCCCGCCCACCCCCGAATCGTAAACGCCAATCGGTGCGTCTGTCTTGGTCATGCGCTTATTTTAGCACGCTGTTAGTATGACGAAAGCTTGTAACAAATTTTTGCTTACTGTGCCGATCTGCTTGCTTCAACAAAAGCCTTGAAGATTTGACGCATCGGCGCGGAATCAAGCAGCCATTCTGGATGCCACTGCACGCTCAGCACAAAGTGTTTGCCGGGCATCTCCAGTGCTTCGATCACCCCGTCCGGAGCTGATGCCACAACCTTCAGTCCCTCCCCAGGATCCTTCACGGACTGGTGATGCAAGCTGTTCACCTCAAACTCCGTGCCTCCCATGATGTCCGCCAGTTGGCTGCCATTTTCCAGCTTTACAGAATGGGAAAGCCGACCGCGTTCAAAGTTTGGCCACCACTGGTGCTCACCGGCTTCCAGCAGCATGCTGGGGATATCCTCCACCAAATTGCCGCCCAGCGCCACGTTGAGCATCTGCTGCCCGCGGCAGATCCCTAGGACCGCCTTGTCCATCGCCACTGCCTGCCGGCAAAGCGCTAGCTCGAACTCGTCGCGTTCGCGATCAATCCCACTCAGGCTCGGATGCATCTCACCGTCGAAGAAATCCGGGTGGATGTCCCCACCACCTGAGATAAACAGGCCATCGAACTCATTCAAGACCTCGGGGATATCCTCAAGCGGTAATGCGGAGGGCAGAAGATACGGTCTGCCGCCGGCTGCCAGGATGGCACGCACCAGCTCCTCTCTTGAGGAATAAGCGGGGGTACTACCAGGCTTTTGGATGCGGAAGGCGGCAAGGGCAATGCGAGGTGTCATGGGGTCTCCAGAATCATTAAATGTAAAAGCCTTCCCGTCTGATCAGGAAACGGAGAAGGCTTTTAAAGTGCAGAAGAAAATTTCGCGGTTTAGAAACGCTGCTTCAGGCGAGCGCTCTTGCCGGTGCGTTCGCGCAAAAAGTACAGGCGGGCACGGCGCACTCTGTTGTGGCGTTCAACCACCACTTTCGCGATGCGGGGGGAATTGAAGAGGTAGGTACGCTCCACGCCAATACCATTGCTGGCGACACGGCGGACGGTGAAAGTGCCGTCGTTGGCTCTACCGCGCACATAGAGCACCACACCCTTGAATTCCTGGATGC
>DIVL01000049.1 GCA_002435825.1 Anaerolineaceae bacterium UBA6133 | reverse complement strand
AATTCGCCATAATGAGAATTGCTGACTGCACACTTGACGCTAGGAAAGGGTCTGACTATAATACCTTAATCGACTTCAGGTCGGAATGTTTCAGTCTGCTTTGACCTTTCTTTACACCCCCCCTGGGGAATAGCAAAAATTTGAAAGGAGCAAACACCATTTGAATTATAAGTTTGCCAGACCGTTTTCTCAGGAATATTTAAAGATAGTTCCCGCAAGGGTACATAGAAACGCGCAGGGTGCGTTCCCCTGCAAATTCAAATTCTCAAATAAAAAAGAAATGGAGTGAAAGAATGAAATCAGCATTGACTCGATTATTAGCAATCATTGTGGTGCTGGCAATGGTGGTCACACCCGCTCTTGCCGTCGACACACCACAAGCAGACGGACCTCGTGGAGGACTGGATCGATCGGATCTTGTTCCCCTGGGGAGTTTACCCGCCTCAGATAAGTATGTCGCTGAAGAGCCTGACAAACTCATCAGCCTGGACAAAGAGAGTATTTATATCGTGCTTTTTGAAGGCGATTCACTGGTAGTCCGCACCGGCGGCGCGCTACACCTTGACAGCAAGAACTTCACCAGCCAGGATTACCTGCAGCAATTAGCAGACAAACGCGAAGGTGTTTTAGCTGCGGCTGAAGCAAAGCTCGGGCGCAGCCTGGAAGTGACCCATGTTTATGACGTCATTCTGAACGCTGCGGCTGTCAAGATGTCTGCAGAAGAAGCCGCGACATTAGCTGGTATGCCTGGCATTCGCAAGATCATGTTTTCCGAAACTCAAACCCTTGATACCGATGCTGGTCCGATGTGGATTGGCGCAGGTGGCATCTGGGACGGCTCTGCAGTTCCCGATGGCATTGGCAATAAGGGTGAAGGCATCCTGGTAGGAATGATCGATAGCGGTATCAATTTCGACCATCCATCCTTCAGCGCTACCCCTGCTGACAGTTTTGTGTACGAATGGGAAGGTGATTACCTGGGCGTTTGTGCCCCGACAGGTGATCCAAACTATGCAGCTGCATGTAATGACAAAATCGTGGGTGCGTACACCTATACCGACGATAACCCGGCTGAACCCATCACCCCTGAAGACAGCAACGGTCACGGCACCCATACTGCCAGTACCGTGGCTGGTAATGCGGTTGAAGTTGAATTTCAGGGCGAAACAGTAACCATTTCTGGTGTTGCACCGCATGCCCAAATCATTGCTTATGATGCCTGCTATCCCACACCCGAAGGCGGTTCCTGTGCCGGTGATGACTTGCTGGCAGCTGTTCAGCAGGCTGTGCTTGATGGCGTTGATATCATCAACTATTCCATCTCCGGTGGTGAGAACCCCTACAGCGACCCTGTAGAACTGGCTTTCCTGGAAGCCTTTGATGCTGGCGTGGTTGTTTCAGCCTCGGCTGGTAACAGCGGTCCGGATGCAGCCACAGTTGCTCACCTCTCCCCATGGGTAATCACTACCGCAGCTTCAACTCACAACCGCAAATTCACCAATGATGTCGATTTCTCCGATCCTATGTATCAGGGCATCTACACGCTTTCCGGTGAAGTACCCTTTGCCACTGACATCCTGGCATCGGATGTAATTTATGCTGGTGAGGATGCCGGGAATGATCTCGGATGTGACGCCTTCCCAGCTGGTTTCTTTACTGACAGCATTGCCCTGATCAAACGCGGTACCTGTACTTTCAGCATTAAGATCAACAATGCTGCCGCAGCAGGTGCAATTGGTGTATTTGTTTTCACTGATGACCGCGCACCTGGTCCTATGAGCGCCCCTGGCACTACCATCCCCAATGTTATGCTGGATATCACCGGCGCCCTGGGTTTGGAAATTGCCGCTTGGGTAGCAGATCAAACCGATGAGACCGTCAGCATTTCAGCTTTTGGACCCGCAGTGGATGATGCCTTTGGTGACATTATGGCTGACTTCAGCTCTCGCGGTCCAAATAGAGCTTTTGATGTGCTCAAGCCAGATGTCTCTGCGCCTGGTGTGGATATCCTCGCCGCTGTAGCAGATGGCACCATTGCCCCCAGCGAAGAATATGAACTGGATCTGTACCAGGGAACTTCCATGTCCAGCCCGCATGATGCCGGCGCAGCAGCCCTGCTGTATGCCCAGCACCCGGATTGGACCCCCGCGATGATCAAATCCGCCTTGATGCTGACCGCTTATGACGGTTTACTCAAGGAAGACAAGACCACCCCAGCAGACCTGCTCGATATGGGCGCTGGACGTGTAGCGCTTGAACTGGCTGGTTTGACCGGCCTGGTGATGGATGAGACCTATGCCAACATGCTGGCAGCTGAACCTGGCGCTGGTGGTGATGTCCGAACCCTGAATATCGCCAGCCTGTACAACAGCGAATGTGTTGGCAGCTGCAGCTGGACGCGCACCTTTACCAGTGTGGCGAACACTTCAGCGTCCTACACCGTGTCTGCCCCCGCATGGGTAGCAGTCTCACCCACCAGCTTTACGATCCTCCCTGGCGCAACCCAGGAATTAACCTTTGAAGTGGATGCCACCGCACTGACTGGCGATGAGTGGGCTTTCGGCAATATTGAGTTCATGACGGAAGACCTGTTTGCTGGTGGCGATCCGATCGTTCTGGTGGAGCAAGACTTCACTAACGAGACCTTCCCACCAACCGGTTGGGCAATTTACGATGTGGACCTTGACGATCCCACCCCATCCAATTGGGCTAGGGCTATAGACCAGTCCTACAGTGTGCCTGCCTCGGCAAAGCACAAATATGACTGCACGCAATTACAAGAAGGTTGGTTGGTCTCCCCGCAATTTACGGTTCCCGCCGATGGCACGACCAGTTTGCAGTTCTTCCAGCGCGGTAACTATGTAGCTGACTTGGAATACCATGGCATCTGGGTCTCCACCGGCAGTGGTGACCCCGCTGATGCGGATTTTGTGGAACTGGCTTTGCCCCCAACTCCTCCTGAGGATGCCTGGACAACCACACCTGTTACCGTAGACTTGAGCGCGTATGCCGAGCAGCAAATCTATGTTGCATTCGTGTATGAAGGCAACTGCGCAGATGACTGGTGGATCGATGATGTTCTGATCTTCAACCAGATTTCTGGAACAGTCCCGATTTCTGATGTGGCTGTGCCGGTGGCAGTTATGCCCGTGGCTGGCAATATCCCCGACTGGGTGTCCTTCGACAGTCATCGTGATACTGATTTTGCCACCCTGAGCGATCTGCTGGCTGTTGAGATCACAGGCTTCAGCGTGGATACCTTTGGCTTTGTCAAGGGCGTTCCCACCGAAATCCAACTGGCTCAAGACCCGACAAACGGAGATCCTTTTGACGACCTTGACCAGGTTTATTACACCTTGATCGACATGACCAATGGCGCAGCCCGCGCCGTGGCTGAAATTACCGCTTCCACTGCACCCGATGTGGACCTCTTCTGGGGCTTTGACCTCAACGGTGACGGTATGCCGCAGGAAAGCGAGCTTTATGAAGCCAGCGCGACCGCGACCGCCTTTGAATACCTGAGCGAGTGGGGCTTCCCGGTGCCATTCTATGACGTCTGGGTTTTAGTTCAGAACTGGCAGGGCTCCGGCGTGCCGGTGGATGACATTACCCTGACACTGGGTGTTGTTGGCTATGATATGTGGATGGACCCATCCATGCAAGTGATCGGACCGGAAACCAACACTGCCTTTGTGCCATTTGATATTGATGTGGTCTGGTCTGGCATTGACACCGAAGAAGGCGATCGCCTGTATGGCTTGTTTGATGCTTATGCGGATGCGGCTTATGATGTTCCGATCGGTCTGACCGAGGTGGATGTAGTACGCGGCGTGGATGATGTGGTTAAGACAGCTGATGTTGAAACTGCTATACCGGGCGACACGATCACCTACACACTTGCGGTTACTAATTACAAAGATCACTCAATAGAGTACAGCATCAATGATGTGCTGCCTGAAGGTGTCACTTTTGTGCCGGATTCTGTCACAGGCGGCGCGGAGTACGATGAGCTGACCAATGCCATCACCTGGACTGGCACCATTGACCCGGGTTATTACACCTATGATGCCACCACCAGTGCGGAAGATTCTGCCTGTACACTGGAAATCATGTCTGACGGCAATCCTGATGCCTACCTGGATTGGTTTACAACCAGTTATGGGTTCCGTACATCATCTTCGCTTGCCTATGGTGATAGCTTCTGGTACGGCACTTTTGCCACCTACCCCCCATTCAATTTCTACGGCATCGATTATGTGGGTATGGAATTCACGGGTGATGGATTTGCTGGATTTGATATGGCTTCTATCAGCTACATTAACCAGAATCTGCCCAACCCGACCAACCCCAATAACCTGATGGCAATGTTCTGGGATGACCTTTATACCCAATATGACTTTGACACCAATAAGGGTGTCACCATGGTTGGTGATGGTGCTGCTTTTGCGGTGATCGAATACGATGATGTTTACCGCTATGGCGGCGATCCTGCGGTGACCCTGGACTTCGAAATTGGCTACTTCTTGCAGCCAAGCGATGCCCCCGGCGTCTATGAGATCGTTTTTGCTTACGATAACATTCATCCCGACTTCAACTTAGGCAGTTCGACCATTGGTGTGGAAAATGTTGACGGCACTGTTGGCACGACCTTCGTCTACAATGATACATTACTCACCATTGAAGATGGCTCTGCTATCTGCTTCGACTATGTCTTTGTTCCGCCCACCCATGTGATCACCTTCCAGGTGACGGTGAATGAGGAGACTGATGTAAGTGTGTTAAATGAAGCTGCACATTCTAATGATGACTTGTATACTGAAGAAGAAGTTGCCAGCGTAGAAGTACTAATCAATGTTCCTGAAGCAGTAGATGATTTTTACACGACTGACGAAGATACAGTTTTAGTTTCAGATACCTCCGTACTCGATAACGATACCGATCCTGATGATGATGAGCTTACTGCTGTGCTTGAAGAAACAACATCAAACGGGCTCTTAGCATTCAATAGTGATGGAACTTTTACATACACTCCGAATGAAAATTTCTTTGGAGAAGATACCTTCACTTACAAAGCATATGATGGGGCAAATTACTCCAACACGGCCATTGTAACAATCACAGTTAATCCTATTAATGATCCTCCATTGGCAGTAGATGATGAATACGAAGTATTGGAAGGAGCACTGTTAGAGATAGCCGCACCAGGTGTAATGGCAAACGATGTTGAATATGATGATGATGGACGGACAGTGACTTTGGTTACTAATGTCACCCATGGTAGCTTGGTGCTATTGGGAGATGGGTCATTCACTTACCAGCCTGACGAAGGCTTCAGTGGAATTGACACCTTTGTTTATCAATTAGTCACTTATCCTAATGGTATTCAAGCAGCATGGACTGATGAAGCTACGGTTACAATCACAGTAACACCGCTTGGAAGGATCTACCTGCCTCTCATCATGAGATAGTGCAGACGACAGAAAGTTAAACCACATTCTCCTGATATTCTTATGATCAGGTAGAAAACGAAACAGAGACTGGCTAGTGATAGCCAGTCTCTTCTCTTAATTACTATTTCTGTTTCGTTGCCTTCACCTTCAAGCGATTCCCTGTCAATTAGGCCGTGAGCCAGGTGCGAAAAAGTGAATAAATTGAAACAAAAAAAGCTTAAAAAATGATTGAATCTCAAACGCTTGTGATATATTTAGTGGCAGATAATAAACACCTTCCATGTTTCACTCCAAGGCTTGTCATCTAAGGAGACAATCGCGCGGATTCGCCTCAGGCAATCATAGATAATCTTCAATCCAATCGAACGTATCGAAAATAAGGAGATCCAAACATGCTGAAATTTCTATCCAAAATCTTAAGTTTTGTACTGCTCGCCGCATTGTTGGTGAGCCCGGTGGCTGCCGCCGTACCTGAACGTGTGCTGCCGCCCACTGACGCCCCCGTCATTTCGGCGGAGGAACAGAACTGGTTGGATGCGGCTGCCAAGGCAGACAGCTTCACCGTTCAGTTAATTGAGCCTTCCCTGGCAACCTATGAGGGTGGTAATGCGATTTTTGCGGCAGTGCCGCGCGATGAAGCGGGTAAGCTCCTTGTGAATTCCCCCGAAGCGGTCGTTTATTTGCAGCATCTGAATGCAAACATGGACTCTTTCATCGCAAAAGTGGAATCCCTGCTGGGACGGGATCTGGAAGTGCTCTACCGCTACGATTACGTCCTGAATGGTTTTTCCGCGCGCATGAGCCTCGAGGAAGCCTCCCTGCTGCGCAAACAGCCTGGGGTTCGCGAGGTTTTCGTGGACGAGGTATATTAATCTCGACACAGACGTCAGCCCGGAATTTATTGGAGTTGACCAGGTCTGGGATGGCACGGCGGTTCCTGAGGGAGACGGCGCCAAAGGTGCTGGCACAATCGTCGGTATCATCGATACCGGCATCAACCTGAGCCACCCCAGCTTTGCCGAAACCACCCCCCTGGACCCATACGTTTACACCAATCCCTACGGAGAGGGCGTTTACAAAGGACTTTGTGCTTCAGACCCTGCTGGGCATGTGTGCAATGATAAATTGCTTGGCGTCTATGACTTTTTAGGGGACGGAAATGGTCACGATACATTAGATCATGGTTCCCATACCGCCAGCACTTCGGCTGGCAACCGGATCAGCGTCAATTATGGCGGTGCCCAGGTTGTCATCTCCGGCATGGCACCCAACGCCCACGTCATTTCTTACAAAGTTTGCAACGATTCAGGCTGCCCCGGCAGTGCTTCTACTGCCGCGGTGAACCAGGCGATTGCCGATGGCGTTGATTCCTTGAACTTCTCGATTGGTCCCACCGGAGGGCCTCCCCGCAGCCCATGGACTGACAGCACCGAGTTGGCATTCCTGGAAGCCTTTAATGTTGGTGTTTCAACAGCGACTTCTGCCGGCAACTCAGGTCCGAATGTCTCCACGATTTACAAACTACCCCCGTGGGCATTGGTGACTGCCAACACCCAGCACGGCCGCATCTTCGGCTATCCTGTGACGGTTAATCCTGGCAGTGATGATCTTGGATCGATCGCCCTTGCGGCAAGCTCCGATCTCGCGCCCGCACTGGCGACTGATTTAACTGGTTTGGACCTGGTCTGGGGCGGCAGTTCCGCTAACCTGGAAGGCTGCACCGCCTGGGCTCCGGGTTCTTTGACCGGTAAGGTGGGTATCGTAAAGCGCGGAACCTGTACATTCAAGATCAAGCTTCAGAATATGTACGATGCTGGCGCGGTCTTTGGCCTTGTTTACAACAACGCCCCCGGCGCACCGATCATCATGGGTACGGACTCCGGCTTTGTTCCCATGCCCGGCGCAATGATTTCACTCGCAGACGGTCTTTTAGTGGAAGCGCTGGCTACGAGCCCGATGACGGTAACCATCCTCAGCGACCTCGTTTCAGGCACCCGTCCTGATTGGGGTGATATTCTGGCTGACTCCAGCTCCAGAGGTCCGATTACCAACTTTGAAATGCTCGAACCTGACCTGGCAGCACCTGGCACGAATATCCTGGCAGCCTACTCCGGACCTGGCGAAATTGATTTGATGTCCGGCACCTCGATGGCGAGTCCGCATGTGGCTGGTTCAACAGCTGTGATGCGTTCACAATTCCCCGATTGGTCCCCTGCTGCCATCCGCTCCGCGATTATTATGACCGCCCTGGCTGGTACCTCCGTAGACTACGATCTCAGCCCTGTGACGCCGTTTGTTTATGGAAACGGTCGGATCGATATGAGCAAGGCGGCATTGGCTGGCCTTGTAATGGAAGTCAGTTATGCGGATTACGTTGCTGCCAACCCGGCGATTGGCGGTGATATTCGCACGCTGAACATTCCCTCTTATCAGAACAGCAATTGTTTGGGCGGCTGCAGCTTCACCCGCACGCTTACGAACGTTGCTGGTGTAGATACGGATTACACCATTGCGATTGAACAAACAGCGGATGTCGTGATCACCACCACCCCCGCAAGCGCTTTCACTATCCCTGCTGGCGGGACGCAAACTATTAGTGTGCATGTCGCTCCATCGATCACTTCGGGTGGAGCATGGCAGTTTGGGCGCATCAGCTTTGAAACGGCGAATACCTTTGCGAGCGGTAAGCCCATCAGCACTACCGCTTTTAGCCTGGCAGCAAAATCAGCTGTTGAAGGCTCAACGCTGCCAACCGAACTGCGCCAAACCATCACCTCGCCCACTGGTCAGTACGTTTTTGAAGACCAGTACTATGTGGATCCAATCACAGCCTTATCGAATGTACGTTACGGTCTAACACCCGCAACGGTTGCCTCTTTCTCCTTGGCAGAGGACCCGACCAACGATAACCCATACGACACTTTGACGGACATTTGGTATAAAGTCACGACCTGCCCAAGCAGTCAGCAGCGCATGGTTGTTGAAATCCTTGAGACAACTGCAGCCGACCTGGATGTCTATGTGGGTGTTGGAAACACGCCTCACCCCGCCCTCCAGAAAGCCTATTCAGCTGAGGCTGGTCCGATGGAATATCTGAATATCTTCCAACCAACTTTCTCGGGCACCTGTTGGATTTTGGTGCAAAACTGGGAAAGCTCCGAACCCGGCGTGGAAGATCCTGTCAAACTGGCATATGGCTTTGTTCCAAAGTCTGGGGGTACCAATTACAGCATTATTGGTCCTGCAACAGTGCCCGCCTTGAGCCCCTTCGATATCACCGTGGAGTGGGATCTTAGTGCGACGTTCAGTTCCAGTGAGGTCTGGTATGGCTGGTTCAGCATCGGTTCCACAGCTACCATTAAGAATGACGTCGGAAAGCTTGATTTCAATATCTATAAAGCTCCTCCGGTTCTGGATAAGTTTATCTATCTGCCTATCCTGACCAGATAGCAGAGATATTCGGATTTTGATCAAAAGAAGCCGGTTAGTTCACAGCCGGCTTCTTTTTAATCCTTAACTGACCTCGGTCATCAAGGATGTGATAGAATCGATCGCTGAACTCTTCAATGGATTACTTAATGGATTACTTTTAGAGGAAAGGGGAAAATCCAAGTCCAAAAAACCCTTGCATTCCGCAGGGGGGTGTGATATATTTGACGGGCTACCTTCAGAGGTAGTTATATTTATGTGACAATTTAAGAATGTTACCCGCGTGGGCAGACCGCTACACAGGGAGCATTGACTGAATTGTGCGGAGATGATGCAGCTTGCCCAGGCTGACAGTCTCGCAGAAACCTAAACAGGAGAATAGTATGTTAAAAGGGCTTATAGGAAGAAAGATCGGTATGACCCAGATCTTCGATGAAAGCGGGCGCGCAATTCCCGTGACGCTTATCGAGGCTGGGCCTTGTTTTGTTTCTCAGATCAAAGATGTCGAGACTGATGGCTATGCTGCTGTTCAGCTGGCATTCGGAGAAGTGAAACCAAAGCGTCTGAGCAAGGCTCAACTTGGGCATCTCAAGACCAACAACCTCCCTCCCGTGCGCGTGTTGAGGGAATTCCGCACAAAGAAAATTGAAGATGTCAACCCAGGTGACGAACTTAAAGCTTCCGTATTCGCTGCAGGCGAATATGTGGACGTTGTCGGCACCTCCAAGGGCAAAGGTTTTGCCGGTGCCATGAAACGTCATGGTTTTCACGGTGGACCCGCGACCCATGGTCAGTCTGATCGCCAGCGTTCTCCCGGTTCTTCTGGATCCGGCACCACGCCAGGGCGTGTATACAAGGGCAAGCGCCGTCCTGGGCATATGGGCAATGTTCAGGTCACTTCTTCGCATATCCGTGTTGCGATGGTCGATCCAGAGCGCAATCTGATCGCGGTTCAGGGCTCTGTGCCCGGCGCCAAGGGCGGAACTGTGGTAATCAAAGAGGCTCGCAAGCAGTAAAACGCTTGTGGTTGAATGGAGAAAGCTATCATGAAAGTTGATGTTTATAACTTAAAAGGCGAAAAGTCGGATACTGTCGAACTGCCCGATGAAATTTTTGCAGCTAAAGTGAATGTGGACCTGATGCACCAGGCTTATCAGCGCCAGATGGCGAATGCCCGCCTGGGCACGCATAACACCAAGCGCCGCGGCGAAGTCCGAGGCGGTGGTGCCAAGCCCTGGGCGCAGAAAGGCACTGGTCGCGCCCGACGCGGCAGTATGAATAACGCCCAGTCGGTTGGTGGTGGTCGCATCCACACCCCCAAGCCGCGGGATTACACCCAGGCTATGCCCCAGAAGATGCGCCGCGCAGCCCTGCGCAGTGCGCTGACGGTGACTGCCAATGATGCCAAGATCATCATGGTCGATACCCTCGGCATGGAAAAAGCCCGCAGTGCAGACCTGGCAAAAGCGCTTTCAGCTTTGGCTGGCGAAGGGCGCAAGCTGATTTTGGTGCCCGACAAGAGCGAATCTTACACAAACCTGATCAAATCCGGACGCAACCTGGTGGATGCCAAGTTGCTGCAGGCAAATTACCTGAATATCCGTGATCTGTTCACTTGTGAGAAAGTCATTATCCCACTTGCTTCACTCGATGTGATCAAGAGTTATCTGGGATAGGAAGGTGAAGCAGAATGAGTAATACCGTCTTTGATATCCTGCGACGCCCTGTTGTGACCGAAAAGTCGAATTACCTGGCTGGAAAACTGAACCAGTACGTGTTTGAAGTTGCATCTTATGCTACTCGCGAACAGGTTAAGACCGCCATTGAAACGGCTTTCGATGTCAACGTAGTGCGTGTAAATATCATCAACCTCCCCGCCAAGGCGCACCGCAACTCGCGGACCCGCCGCCTGGCGCTGCGTTCAAATGGCTACAAAAAGGCCATTGTGAAGCTGAAGCCTGGGGAGAGCATTCCTGTATTTGAAGGAGTGGACTAATGGCAGTCAAGATTTATAAACCCAAGACGAACGGTCAGCGGCACAAGACCAGCTACACGTTCGAAGAAATTACCAAGTCACGCCCCGAGCGCAGTTTGATTGTGTTGAAAAAGGAACACGCCGGGCGTAACTCAGCTGGTCGCATCACTGTCCGCCATCGTGGCGGCGGCGCGCGCCGGCAGATCCGCCTGGTTGACTTCAAACGGGATAAGATGAACATCCCCGCCAAAGTCGCCGCGATCGAATACGATCCCAACCGGACTGCTCGCCTGGCACTGCTGAACTATGCTGATGGCGAGAAACGCTACATCATTGCCCCCATCGGGGTCAAAGTTGGTGATACGCTGCTTTCTGGTCCCAACGCGGAAATCCGCCCCGGAAATAATCTTCCACTGGCGAATATCCCGGTTGGCACCATGATCCACGCGATCGAACTGTATCCCGGTAAGGGCGCTCAGATGGTTCGCTCTGCAGGAACTTCCGCGCAACTGCTTGCAAAAGAAGGCAGGTATGCTCAAGTGCGTATGCCTTCGGGCGAAGTGCGGTTAGTTTTGCAGGTGTGCAGCGCATCGATCGGTCAGGTTGGTAATGTGGAACACAGCAATATCAAGCTGGGCAAAGCCGGGCGCGCGCGCCACATGGGGCTTCGCCCTGAAGTTCGCGGTAGTGCGATGTCTCCGAGGGACCATCCGCATGGTGGTGGTGAAGGTCGCAGCCCGATCGGTATGCCCGGTCCGAAGACCCCCTGGGGTAAGCCGACCCTTGGTTATAAGACGCGCAGAAATAAGCGCACGGATAACATGATTCTTCGCCACCGCTCCAAGGCTAAGCGCCGGTAGCGGTTGAGAGACAGAAAAGGAAACTAAGATGTCGCGATCATTGAAAAAAGGGCCATTCGTTGACCCGAAACTGTTGAAAAGAATTGAAGATATGAACGAAAAAGGCGAAAAGAAGGTCATCCGCACCTGGAGTCGCGCCAGTACCATCTTCCCCCAGATGGTAGGGCATACGATTGCTGTGCATGATGGTCGCCGCCACGTTCCGATCTATGTTACTGAGAACATGGTTGGTCATCGGTTGGGCGAATTCGCCCCAACCCGCTGGTTCCGTGGTCATGTCTCTGAAAAGGGAAGGTGAGGAACAGTATGGCACAGGAAATTTCTGCAAAGCTCACTAACTTCGCTGAATCCGCTCAGAAAACACGCCTGGTTATTGACCTGGTCCGCGGTAAGAAGGTAATTGACGCATTGAATACCTTGAGTCTGACCCCAAACAAGGCAGCCCATCCGGTTCGTAAGCTGATCTATTCGGCCATGTCCAATGCGGAAGAGAACTTTGGTGTTAGCCGCGATGACCTCGTTGTTTACAAGATCTTCGCTGACGAAGCTCCCACGCGCAAGTGGCGCAGGTTTGGTGCCCGCGGTCGTTTCAAGCCGTTGCTGAAGCGCCGTTCGCATGTGACCGTTGTATTACGCGAGATCGAGTAAAGGTAAGGAGTGAGATATGGGTCGTAAAGTACATCCAATCGGATTTCGTCTGGGGATCAATAAGCCCTGGTTAGGACGCTGGTACGCTGAAGGCAAAGATTACACCGATCAACTGCATCAGGATTTGAAGATCCGTGATCTGGTGAAAAAGGAAGCCGAACGCGCCAGTGTTTCAAACATCGAGATCGAACGCTATCCAGGCAAGGTGAAGGTCACCCTGCACACAGCCAAGCCCGGTATTTTGATCGGCCGCAAAGGCGAGAGTGTGAAGATCCTGCGCCAGCAGCTGGAAGCATTAACCGGCAAGAAGATTGATCTGGAAGTAAAAGAGATCAAATCAGCCGATACCGACGCTTACCTGGTGGCGACCAATATTGCTGGTCAGCTCGAGCGCCGCATCAGCTATCGCCGTGCAATGAAACGCGCTATCCAACAGGCTTTACGCCAGGGCGCAGGCGGGATCAAAATTTCGGTTTCCGGTCGTTTGTCCGGTGCTGAAATGGCTCGCCGTGTGACCCTGCGTGAAGGTCGCGTGCCGCTGCAGACGCTGCGTGCAGATATTGACTTCGCCCGTGCTGCTGCCACGACTACTTTTGGTCAGATTGGCATCAAGGTATGGATTTATAAGGGCATCGTCATGAACCAACCTGAAGAAAAGGTTGAAACCACCGAAGGTGTCTATATCAGCGA
>DIVL01000034.1 GCA_002435825.1 Anaerolineaceae bacterium UBA6133 | reverse complement strand
GTGCGAAACTTATGTTACCTTATCTCGATCAGGATCGGTCCGAGAGGTTGTTCAGTTGCTGTAACAATGCCAAAAATTCCGCACATAGAGATCCTTTATTGTTCAAGTTAGAATGGGAGAATTATAACTGGAAGCAGTGAACTGTAAATTACCAACGCCATTGGTAATACTACCCAGACTCTAAGTGACGGCTATCAATCCGCCCAATCAAGCAGCCACTTATTGCTTTACTTCAGGTTTTAGGAAACAGGCTCGACATTCCTCCTTCGAATATCCTTAAAATGATGCAGGAAGTATCTTTCATCGCGGTAGCGGATCGAGGAAATCTTCCCACCGGCCAACAAATCCTCAACAACCTGCCATGTACCTCCAGATGCTGAGACCATTGCCCTCAGGGCTTCTTCGCGCAAGGGGTGGACCGCGGTAATGCTCAGGATATCTTCCTCAAGGTTTCCAGTGGAAACGAAGTCCCCCACTTCGGCTTCAAAGAGCAGGTCCACAAACGGCACCCGTTCAGCACAGATCTCGATAATCTCCTGGAGTGTTTCAGGTGAAGGCGGTGTGACCTCCACTTCAGCCGGCGGACGCGTGGGGATAGACAGGTAAGATATGGACGGCTGCAGTTCAAGTAGAAAGTCACATAACTGCCGCGTGGTTTTTGCGCTGTCATTCAAGCCAGCAACCAGCATTGATTCCGTGACCAGCTTCCCGGGATACTTTTGTTTGAATGCAAGCATGCCTTCGAGGATATGGGGCAAAGATAAGTGACGATGAGGTCGGTTTAT
Organism: Anaerolineaceae bacterium UBA6133; assembly: GCA_002435825.1. Classification (GTDB taxonomy): domain Bacteria; phylum Chloroflexota; class Anaerolineae; order Anaerolineales; family Anaerolineaceae; genus Mesolinea. The sequence continues at coordinate 28,738 of DIVL01000034.1, read as the reverse complement.
CTTTCTCCACACGCTCTCATCTACAGAATCCACTTTTAACGAAACCCAGTCTGCCTGCATGAGCTCTTCCTGGACATCCAGTCGATCTATCAGCGAGGCGTTTGAAATCACCGCAACAGGTATTCCAAATTGCTTCAGCCTCCCGATGATTTTGCCCAAATTAAGATCAAGAGTCGGTTCTCCATCCGGAACGAGCGTCAGGTAATCGATCTTTTTCCCGGCTTCTGCCACTTCGATGACTTTTTGCCCAATCTCAGCAAGTATCTGGTCGACCGAGTAAAATTCCTGGCGCTCCAGCTGCATGTGCGTTGTTCTGCCAACCTGGCAATACACGCAGGAATACGTGCAATGTTTGGCAGGAATATTGTTGATCCCAAGGCTGTAACCCAATCGACGGGATGGAACAGGCCCAAACGCAATCATTTCACGCCTCCTAGTTGTAGGCTAACCGCGTGGCTTCATCCGCAAGCGTGGCAGAAAGGCGCGAAGCCCACTCTGGGTCTTCCCATGTGCCAAGCTGCGTGTGCATGTCCAAGTATTTTTGTGGAATTGGATGTGTTCCCAAAACCACTTTTACGCCATATTTTTTCTCAAGAAAATCCTTGAAGGTGTCAATATACGGGCAGGGCGGATACCCCACCAGCAGACCAGTTGCCAGGTGAATCACCTGCGCGCCATTCTTCACCATTTCTTCACCGGCATATTCCACATTTCCTCCCGGACATCCGGCACAGGTGGTGTAACCGACCAGTTCGACATCAGAATCAGCATAAATGCTAAAGGCGCCTTCCCGGTTTCGCATCGATCTAAGGCATTTTCCACCTGCGCAGGTGCGATATCGGTCACAGATAATGATCCCTATCTTTACTTTAGTTTCCATCATGCCTCCAAATTTAATAAGCTAACTTTCTGGCAATTCATGCCTGTGCTGATCAATTCTGTAAAGCTTGCATAACGCGCTCTGGCGTATAGGGCAAGGTCCGCATCCAAACGCCTGTCGCGTCATGCAGCGCGCTGGCGAGTGCGGGAGCAACCCCATCAATGGCAATTTCAGACACCGATTTTGCCCCAAAAGGTCCTGTCGGCTCGTTCGTTTGAACAAAGATTACGTCTGTCGCGGGCATTTCCTTGGCGCGGGGAATGTGATATTTTTTCAAGTCAGGATTAAGCGGCTGACCATCCTGATCAAAGAGCATTTCTTCTGTCAATGCAAAGCCCATCGCCTGAGACATGCCCCCTTCCACCTGTCCGGCAGCTGTAATTGGGTTGATGACCCGCCCACAATCAACCACCATCAATAATCGCTCGATAGTGATGTTTCCCGTTTTGGTATCGACCGTCATTTCCACAAATTGGGCGGCGGTAGGCGGCGGGCTCACCGGGCTGACATTTGAGGCGGTAGCCATGATCTGATGTTGGTCTAATTGATGCAGTGAAGAGAGAGCTACGTCCTGCAGCGAAACGGTCCTTCCGTCCGGAGCAACAACCTGTCGGTTTTCAAGTTTGAATCCGTCTGTTGTTGAAACACCCAGCATCAGTGCGGCATGATCGATAATCTGTTTCCTGATCTCTAAAGCTGCTTTGCGCACAGCTCCGCCGCTGACGTAGGTCGTACTGCTGGCGTATGCGCCCTTATCGAAAGGCGTGAAATCGGTGTCTGAGGAATAGACAATGATGTCGTCCAAAGGAATGCCCAACACTTCGGCAGCCATCTGTCCCAAAATCGTGTCCGATCCAGTACCCAGATCCGTGGCACCGATTAACAGATTAAAGGAGCCATCATCATTCATTTTCAGGGTTGCTGCGCCCATGTCCAAGCCTGCGATTCCACTTCCGTGGATCACAACCGCCATCCCAATTCCGCGCCGCAGGTCTCCACTCTGATGGCGGTTTGCTTCGCGTTTTGCATGGAAATCGGTGGCCCTCAGACCGATCTCAACGCATTCCTCTAACGCACTGCTCATCAAGGATTGCTCGGTGCCTTCCCTTCCTTCCCCCAAGGCTTTGGAAAGATGCATGTTTTCGCCAAGCTTGATCCAATTGTTCCGCTTGAATTCGACCTCGTCCAATCCAAGTTTCTCAGCGATCTCTGCCATCATAACTTCAATGCCATACTCGCACTGCATCGCCCCATAACCACGGAAAGCACCTGCTGGAGGAGTGTTGGTGTAGACCACGTCACACTTAAAGCGAGCATTTGGCGGATTATAAAGAGTCAAGCCTTTAAAACCGCCCACCATATTTACTGTCAAACCATGACAGCCATAGGCACCCGTGTCTCCAGTGAGATACATCTCAGCAACGGTCACTTTCTTGTCTTTAACCCCCACTTTATAGCGAATAATGTTGGCATGGCGGCTGCGTGAACTGGTAAATTCCTGGGTGCGTGTATATTCCATCCGGACTGGGCGACCAGTCGCCATAGTCAGGTGCGCGCACAAATCCTCCAAAATCATTTCCTGCTTGTTGCCAAAACCGCCGCCGATGCGCGGCTTGATAACCCGAATTTTCTTGACAGGCAGATTGATCAATGGAGCAAGCATGCGGCGAAGATGGAACGGCACTTGCGTGCTGGTGCGAACCACTAAACGGTCATCCTCATCAAAGTAAGTGATACAAACGTGCATTTCAAGGTGAACATGCTGTTGTTTCGGTGTGCGATATTCCCCTTCGTAAACAAAATCTGACTCTTCGAAAGCCTTATCAACATCACCCGCTTCAGCTTCGATGTGATGAACAATGTTATGGGCTGCATCGTGGATCCCAACGGTATCCGCTTCATCATGGATAATAGGAGCCCCCTCCAACATCGCCTGTTCAGGATCGACAACCGGAGCAAGCACCTCGTACTCAACCTCGATCAAATTCAATGCCTGTTGGGCAATCTCAAGCGTTTCAGCCGCAACCACGGCAACCCGATCACCCACATGCCGCACTTTATTGTCCAGGCATACCTGGTCGTAAGGCAGTGGCTGAGGATAACTCTGACCGCCCGTTGCGTACTTGACCCGCGGAAGATCCTCGTGAGTAAACACTACCACCACACCCGGCAATGCCCTGGCTTTGCTGGCATCAATTTTGCGAATAATGGCATGCGCGTGGGGGCTTGTGAGCAGGGCGCCATAAAGCATGCCGTCCAGGCGAAAATCATCAGTGAAAACCGGACGCCCTTGAGCCAATTTCTTCGCATCGACCTTTACTTCTGACTTTCCAACCACGTCGGTTTTTTCCATGCCTTCAGGCGTAAACACCAGCGGTGGCAGTGGATTTCGTTTGCCATCACTCCGATAGTATGCTTCAGGCAGCGTAAGTTGATTAATATTTTTGGGTAAGGTAAATGCCAGGTGCGTGTAAGGAGGCACTTTTTCACCGCGTAAAATTGCAGCTGCGCGTTGCACAGCAGCTACCCCTCGAACATATCCGGTGCAACGGCAGAGAACTGGATTCAATGCCTGCCGAATTTCATCATCTGTTGGGTTTAGGTTTCGATCCAGAAGCGCCTTTGCGGAAAGGATTTGAGCTGGGGTGCAAAAGCCGCATTGGATCGCGCCGGTTTCAATAAACGCTTCCTGAATGGGGTGGACCTCATTGTTCTGACTGAGACCCTCCAATGTCGTAATTTCTGCTCCATTGACTTCCACAGCTTTAATCTTGCAACTACGTACTGGTTTCCCGTCAAGAAGTACCGTGCAAACCCCACAGGTGCCATCGTCGCAGCCGTGTTTAACACTAAAGTAAGAAGCACGGCGCAGCGCATTCAACAGGCTTTCGTTTCTCCCAACTAAAAGTTTTTGCGGGAGATTATTTATGGTGACAGAAACTTCGATTTGAGAATTTTCCGAATCGGTTGTGTTTTTTAAGTTTTCCATTTGAACAACTCAGCCTCCCATAATTTTCATCGAATACGGTATTTGATCAGCCTAAGCAGGCATTTTGGGCAATTGACAATCAGGGGTAACTCTTTCAATCCATGCGGTAACCGCATTGAATTCGGGCACTTGGCATTCTTCCACTTTCCCTTGATCACACAAAATTGCTATGTTGCTGTCGATAGGCAACCGCGCCAAAACAGGGATTTCGAGGGCATTGGCAGTTTCATCAGCATGGCTTGGCCCAAAAATCTCATATTCGGTTCCTGTATCGGGTGCCTTAAAGAAGCTCATGTTTTCAACAATCCCTAAAATGGGAACACCAACTTGACTGGCCATATTTGCTGCTTTCCGCACCACCATATCTGCCAATCCCTGCGGAGAGGTGACCAGTAGTATGCCACTGATTGGTAAAGATTGCATCACAGTCAGAGGGGCGTCGGACGTGCCTGGCGGCAAATCCACGATGAAGTAATCGATGTCACCCCAAAGCGTATCCGTCCAGAACTGTTTAATTGCACGTCCAACCAAAGGACCACGCCAGATGACTGCATCCTCTTCGTTTTTGAGCAAGAGGTTAATCGACATAACTTTGATCCCGGTGCTTGAAACCGGGGGGAGCATAGCTCGAGGCGAGTAGGAAACCTCTGGACGACCAGCAAAGAATATCTTAGGAATGCTCGGACCTGTGATATCCGCGTCCAAAATCCCAACACGATACCCTTTTCTCCGAAGAGATACTGCCAGAAGCCCTGTGACCAGCGACTTTCCAACGCCGCCCTTTCCACTCATCACGGCAATGACTTTCTTAACATGATTGAGATCCTGAACACCCCCAAATTCCTGTTCAGCTTCAACGGGTTCATCTTGCTTGGGGTGGTCGATAACCACCTCTACTTCCTGGACACCCTCAACCTGGAGGACTTTCTGCTTGATCTCTGACGTAAGTTGATCAAGCAGCGGGCATTTCGCTGTATCGGGGCGAAAATGAACCGTCACATTTCCCTCTTCAATTTTCACATCCGCGATGAAATTCAGAGTCACGATATCCCGATCGAGTTCGGGGTCTTTAATTGTTCTCAGAGCTTGCAAAATTTCTACTCTTTGATTCATACCTTCTCCATTATTCATTTAAAACTGAACGAAGAATCTCATTCAGTTTTTCCGCTTCAACATAATCGACAACACTGATGCTTTGCCCAGTAATACCTTCAACTTGATTGATTGCCTGGATGATCATCATTGCAAGGGGAACCGCGATTGGGCATAGAGGTGAGGAAGGCCGAAAGATGTATGTGGCCTTTCCATTCTCGTCAATCGTAAGATCCATCACCAACTTCATGCGAACGACATCGACCCCAGTTTCCGGATCGAGAACTTTCGCCAATTTTTCGATAACAGCTTTCTCAAGAGCTACTTGATCCATGGTTAATCCTCCTGGAGTTGAAGCAGGCTGGTAGTTTTATGCCATACCTCTTGAATAGCTTTGGCAGCGAATGAATCCGGGAACAATACAGTGACGGGCTTGCCTTCGATCATTGCCCTGGGGACCTTCTCGTCATACGGGATTTCACCGATCAGTTCAATGCCTTCGGCTGCGGCATATTCACGGATTGCCCTGGTTCCCTCCGGATAAATATCAGCTTTGTTGATACAGATGACTGACGGAACGTGAAAATGACGCAGGGTTCCCAGTACCCGTTTGAGATCATGCAGACCCATCAGGCTGGGTTCGGTCACGATCAACCCCAGATCTGTGCCGGCGCAGGCGGAGATCACCGGGCAGCCGATGCCGGGCGGACCATCGATGACCACACATTGCGATTGGATATCTTCAGCATACAAGCGTGCCTGTTGTTTGATCAAGGTCACCAGCTTGCCAGAATTTTCCCTCCCCGGAAATAGTTCAGCATGAAACAGCGTGCCATAGGGGGTGTTCGACTGAAACCAGTTGCCTTCCTGTTGCCTGACCATACTGATCGCGCCTTCCGGACAGGCGTACACACAAGCAGCACACCCATCACAGGCAATCGGGTCAATCCACTGCACCTGGTCATTTTTAGGGTCCGGGAAGATCGCGTCATACCGGCAGACCGCGGAGCAGGCTCCGCAATTGATGCATTTTTCAGGGTCAATCTCCGCCAGGGAACCTCCCCAAAACTCTTTTGGGTCCAGGTTGCCCGGCTGAAGGACGAGGCTTAAATTGGCTGCGTCCACATCCGCGTCCACAAATACCATGGGGCGTGGTTCTTCTTGATCTGCGTTTAGGTGAGCGAAGGCAGCACTGATGCTGGTTTTGCCGGTGCCACCCTTTCCGCTCAGGATAATTAATTGTTTCGCTCTACTGTTTTGTGTGCTCATTTTGTCTTTCCGCCCACGATTTCAGTAATCTGCTGGTAAAGGTCTCGCAAAGCGTTCCGGTACTCGGGATAAACATCGACCAAAGTGCGTCCAGATGCCAGGTTTTCTGCCAGCGCCCGGTCAAAAGGAACGCGCAGCAAGACAGGAATGTTGAACTCCCGCAGGGTTTCCTCTAGCGAATCATCGCCGATCCCATCGCGGTTGATGACAACTCCGGATGGGATATTCATGTCGCTCAAAATTCCGAGCATTTGCTTCAGGTCATGCAGCCCAAAAGGTGTAGGCTCGGTGACCAGCAGGGCAAAGTCAACTCCGCGCAGCGTTTCAACCACCGAACAGGATGCCCCTGGCGGGGCATCGTAGATGTTGATGGTATTCGGCTGAGGGTGCACCCTCTTCTTCAACTGCCGGATAATTGGGGTTGGCATGGGTTCGCTGATGGTCAATAGCCCGCGGAAAAATTCGATATTTTCCAGAGCCATGCCCCTTTCGAGGGTTCCAATTGGGTTGGGGACTTCGACAATAACGTTCTCAGGACAATTCCACGTACAGCTGCCGCAGCCATGGCACAATTGGGGAAAAACAAGGATATTTTTCCCGACTTGCGCGAGTGCGTGAAATTCACAAACTTCCACGCATCTGCCGCAGGCGGTGCATTTTTCAGTTTGAATTTGCGGGATGCGAATGACTGCCGGAGTGCTTTCGCTAAATTCCGGCTTGAGGAATAAATGCCCGTTGGGCGCTTCCACGTCGCAATCAAAATATCGCACCTTTGCCAAGCTTGCCAGGCTTAGCGCAAGGCTGGTGGCGATGGTTGTTTTACCTGTTCCACCTTTCCCACTGGCAACTGCAATTTGCACAGACACCTCCTGTTCAGTCTTTTATCTTCACTTCAGCAACTTATCCTGTATAAAATGATCGACAGCCTCTTGAACAGTTGTTGTGCTATCCGTAAAACGCCGCATCTCAATTTTTGCAGCCTGGAAGGCTCGGGAGGCATTCGGGCCAAAATCGCCGCTCACAACCACTTTGGCTTTTTGATCCACAATAAACTGCGCCGCCGCCACTCCAGCACCGCCCGACTGACTGGCGCCAGGGTTCTGAAAAGCTTCCCATTGGTTTGTTTCGGTATCGAAGAGTACTAACCACATACAACGCCCAAATCGCCTGTCGACCTGGGCTTCAAGCGACGGATTCTGAGCAGATATTATCAATTTCACAGTAACTCCTTATTTTGATTATCGGTTGATATTCTTAATTAGTCCTTGAATATCAACCGAATGATTGATTTTGTTGTTAGTGACGCCAGAGCTAGTGCAGCAATTCCGTGTGATCAACAAGCTTGCCGTCAATAAATGCCTGCACTGCAGCCTCGATATCACGAAGATCCGTGACAACAGGCTGGATATTTAACCGGCGCATGCTTTCATAAGCGCCCATACCCATTCCTCCACAAAGCAGAGCCTTGCAATCCGCAATCGTCTGTGCCATGTCAACGTGCTTATTGTGGGATTGCGCATCCATTCCATGCCCTAACCCTTGCGATTCCTCCGCATGGGCTTGCTCATGGAACTGGCTGTGACCCATCTTGTCGCGCATTTCCCTGTCGGTAACCTTCCCTTCTTCGATGGTTAGCACCAGGTAGTATGGCGCCCGACCAAAATGCTGACTTATTGTTTTTCCGTCCTCTGTTATTGCTGCTATTTTCATATTAATCTCCTTTTTCATTACCTCGAGCGAAAAATGCCGCCCGCCCGGTTTTTCTCTTTCCTCAGTTGGATAAAGAATTAGTAAAATTTGCGTTGGTATATCCCCGGTGTTTTCCCAACTGTGCGGTTTATGCGATTCAAACACCAGGCTGTCTCCCGGCTGGAGGATGTATTCCTCTTGGGCGACCTGGTAGCGTATCGATCCCGTCAGACAGTATATAAATTCAAAACCGGTATGAACAATAGTGTGATCACCGCTGCCCATGCCCGGCTGCAAGGTCACAACAAATGGCTGAACGGCATTATTGATCAGGTCCTTTGCAAGATTTTGCATCCTGGTGGAACCGAATGTTTGGGTTGGGCGCGCGTGAGCCTGTGTAAAAACAATTTCTTTCTCTACTGGTTCTGATTCGAAGAAGGCTGCAATCGGCACATCCAATGCCTGCGATAGCTGCTGCAAAGTACCAACCGATGGAGAGGACTTCCCGTTTTCGATCAAACTCAGGGTGTTGATGTTCAGGCCGCTTCGCTCTGCCAATATGCGCAGTGAATAACCACTCCTTGTGCGTAAATCCTTGAGTCTTTTGCCGACTAAAAGATCTGCTGATAAAGAGTCTGGGCTGTCCAATGGATTGATGTTGTAAAAATTCATTTTGTTACTCCAATGCTAATATGACCATCAGAAAACCATCACCCGCGGCTTTGTATATCACTTTGACACCATCCACATCAACACTAACTGGCTTTCTGCGCACTACGATCCTCTCAAACAAACTGTATCCCAATATTATAGTACTTAATATGCGTTTAGCAAGAGGCTTTTACCAATGCAATTATATTAATTGTGTTAACATTTGCGAATATTCTCTAATTATCTATTGACATTAAGAGAATAGTGCACTATACTGTGTGTAATCAAAAGGAGATACGGGTATATGCCAAGACGCGGAAGAGGTTGGGCAATGAGAGCAGGTTCAAGGGGTGAGGAGATTCATTCTCCGCTTGTTGTATCCCTGCTGGAGCCCACACTGCTTGTTTTGCTCAAGGAAAAGCCAGGTCATGGTTACAGTCTTTTATCTGAACTCAACGAAATCGACATGACGACCATTCACCCAAGCGTTGTTTATCGAACCCTGCGAGGAATGGAAGAGTTGGGATGGATTGAATCAGACTGGGACACGGATCAGACCCAAGGCCCCCCTCGACGTACTTACCATTTGACCGCGCAAGGTGAAGAAGCCTTGCGATATTGGACACAAGAGTTGGAAAAAACCAACGTGATCATCGAAAAATTGTTCGATAAGATTCAGAAAGGATAAAAGGAGGCAAATATGCCTGCAAGAGATGGAACTGGACCTATGGGTCAGGGCTCACAAACAGGACGGGGCATGGGAAATTGTGGAACTACTAGTGCTAACACCGGGAAGATCCCAACCACAACCCCAATGCCTGGTGGCGCTTTTCGCTGGGGCGGCAAGGCGTGGGATTCCACATTCGGCCGTCTATTTGGACGCCGGCGTGGAAACCGGATGAACAGACAATAAACAAACACATTCAATGGGAGAATAATATGCCATGATTTGATGGAACTGGATCGACTGGAACGGGACCGATTGGACGAGGATTGGGTCCGTGCGGAGGAGGTTACGTAAGGGGCTACGCAGGACGCGGATTTTTCCGCGGCATTTTTGGTTGGGGCATGGGGCAATACGGCGAGCCGCTTCAATCAGAATCGGTCCGAGAGGTTGTTCAGTTGCTGTAACAATGCCAAAAATTCCGCACATAGGTGTCCTTTATTGGTCAAATTAAGATTGGGATATTATAACTGGAAGTGGTGAAGTGTGAATCACAGGAGGGTATTGTGCGTTTCCTCAACCCCATCGCTGTTTTGAATTTATAGAATTATGCAAAAAATTGGATTTGAAATAAGAGTTAGAATGAAACACATTCATCTCATGAACAATAAGAGGTTAGTGATTTTATGAAGCCCATCACAATTAGCATAATTACTTGCACTTTCAACAGCGAAAAGTACTTGAGAAACGCCCTGCAAAGTATTGAAAACCAAACCTACCTGGAAATCGAACACATCATTAATGACGCGTATTCGACCGACTCTACTCTGGACATCATCCAGGAATATATGGAACGGAACAAAAACCGATATGTGATTAAATTCATTCAATCAGAGCCCAAGGGGGTTGGCAACGCGCTAAATGTTGCAACGAGAGAAGCAACGGGTGAAATTATCCATTATTTACATTCAGATGATTATTACAAGGATCAAATCTCGCTGGAGAAAGTGGCAGAAATATTTAGCAAACATCCGGATATGGTCTGGCTCACAGGTAATTTCTTAATCGAACTGGCAGGAAGAAAAATCGTTCTCCCGCAAACGCTCCTGCTGCGGAAGAATCCGGAAGTGGCGCTATCTGTGATGAATATTATCTCTCACGAAAATACGTTTATGAAGAGAGAATATGTTCAAAGCTATGGCGCATTTAACGAGGGCAAGAATGAAGTTGTGGAATACAGTTTATGGCTCAACCTTATCAAAGACATAAAACCTCTTGTCATCAATGATGAATATACTGTTTTTATCATCCATAAGGGCAGTACCTCAACCGGTAGTATTCTAAAATTTGCTAAGGCAGTGATAAGAGCTTTCCGCACCCAAAGGAAGGAAAGGGTCTTTCCGGTAATTGGTCACTACGCCGACAAACGTGTTTATATCCTGACCAAATCCATTCTGAAGAAAGTAGGAATACTTACCACTGTTTGAGTACTCTTACGTTGTGCCCCTAAGCCTTTTTGGTTATTAATCGCTGGATGTCGCCTACTACTTCCAGCCCGGCGTTTTGGCCTGTGCCCTCGAAAAGCACTGCGCCTTTTAGGGTTTCGAGCCTGACATCGATTGAAGCACTCAGTGTTTCCATCACGCGCGTACCCATGTCCAGCGGGGTGGGACCGCGCAGCAGCCCACCTTGAGCTCGGCGGGCGTTCAGGCGCAGGCGGTGCGTGCGGTTTCGCAACACCCAGACGACATGGTCGTCCGAAATTTGGAGTGATTCGATTTTACTGTTTCGATAGGTGGTAAATCGGTGAAGTTCGCCATCCAGCCAAAGACCAACAATGAAACCCTTGAAGCTGCTGCCAAGCCAGGGAATGATCGCAACAGAACCAGTGATGCAGGCGGAAGCATTTTTGAAATGGTTGCTCTGAAACCATACCCATGCCGCAGGGAAGCTTTTTCCCCAATCCTTTTCAATATACCCACGACCGCCGCTAAAATCCATCTCTTTGCCATTGAGGGTAAGCTTGCCTTGCAGGGAATGGTCGAAACTCAGCACGCCATGGTAGCATTCCATTTTTGGCACCCAGGCAAACCATCCCATAACGCCCGGAGAGAGAAGGGTCACCGGCCAGGGGTTTAAGCTACCAAAACTGACTTCGCCAACCAATTGCCCCTCAGGTTGCTTGATATTCACCACCAGGTGAGATGAATCAAATTGATTCGCGCCAACTACTAATCGAAAATATGGATAATCCGCCTGAAACTGGTCGAGCGGGAAGGTAAAGTATTCTGTTCTGCCGTCCGAGCCGTCGATGACTTGCACAAAAGCGTGCGCATCCTTGCCCAGGATAATTCCCGGGATGATGGCAATTTTATGTTTCTCATCAGCGCTGACCATTTTGAAGTACCAGCCTTCAAAAAAAGGCGGCTTCTGATGAGTGCCATGATAGGTGCTGGGGTTTAGGCCGGCGCGAATTTGCATTTCAGATTCTCCTTATTCATTTTATCAGGTCAGGATATGGGAAATTATAACTGCAAGCGCTGAAGTGCGAATTACCTACGCTATAGATAGTATCCGATCGCACTTCCTATGACCAGCACGATCGGGGATGAAAGATGGAGACCTGGTGGTCAGGGTCCGTGCTCGGTGAGGACGCCGGCACAATCGGGGAGGATTGATGGAGACCTTCGGTTAAGGCCCTCATAAGGTCGGGGGACCTTATGATAACGAGAATGAAACAGGCGGCACGATCAGAGACAGAACGGCAGATTGCCACGTCGCTTCGCTCCTCGCAGTAACTATGTTGAATGTCAAGAGGAGACCAGCACGATCGGGGAGGATCGGTGGAGACCTTCGGTCAAACGCCGTGCTCAGTCTGCCCACACGCGCTTTCAGTGCTGGGGTGCTTCGCAAGACCGGCACGAACGGGAATCAAAATGGAGACCTCGTGAGAACAAGCAAAAGAGCCGGGTTCAACATCGGAACCCGGCCTACGAAAAGCACTTAACCCTTATCTGGCACGATAGGTGTAACACTCAGCGGCATGAAAGCCATTTTCCGAAAAATAATCCTCGTAAGCTGTATTCTTGTCACTGGTTCATCTCTCATTTCAGGCTGTAAAAGAGTCGTTAAAGACTACACTCCCTGGCGGGTGCCTGAATCCGCTTCGACTATGGCAGAAACACCCCAACCCATGCCGAGTACTAGGCAATCTGCGACCCAGGGCGCGACCCAGGTGCCTTCGACCTCCGTGCCGCAGATCACGCTCACGCTTGCACCCGTTGGGATGCAGCCCACACCTAACGCGCCGATGGCGCTGCCAATGCTGCGCATATCGGAAAACGAGTACACGGTTCAAAGTGGTGATTCCCTGGCAAGGATCGCCCTGCTGAATCAGGTTTCCGTCAAGCAGATCCTTGAACGTAATGAGATCAAAGACCCCAATCTGATCAAACCGGGTGAAATCCTGATCATTCCACCTGCCAGCGCCAATGAGCAGGGAACCAGTTTCAAAATTATCCCCGAATCAGAACTGATCTACAGTCCTTCCGCCATCGACTTTGATACTGAGTCGGTGGTCTGGCAGTTCAACGGAAAACTGAGCCGTTATGAGGAAACATTGGAAGATGAAAGCCATCTGACCGGCGCAGAAATTGTGCAGCGGGTGGCAGACGAGAACGGCGTCAATCCGCGTCTTCTGCTGGCATTGCTGGAATATCAGAGCGGCTGGGTGCGCAGTGAGGGTAAGAACGGCGTTCCTGCTGCCTACCTGCTTGGGCTGCTCAATCCGTATAGCCAGGGGCTTTACAAGCAGTTGGGCTGGGCTGCAAATGAACTGCTGCGCGGCAGCACGCTTTGGGAGCAGGGCAGCCTGGCAGTCTGGACGATTTCAGACGGCGAGGTGATGCGTATCGATCCCACGATCAACCCTGCCACCGCCGGCTTGCAGCACTTCTTCAGCCTGGTAAAGACAAAACCTGAATGGAAGATAGCAGTTTCTGAGGCAGGCTTCTACGCCACCTATGAGCAGATGTTTGGTTACCCGTTTGCATTCACCATCGAGCCGCTCGTACCCGAGGGGCTGACCCAACCCGAGTTTATCCTGCCGCTTGCGCCAGGCGACACCTGGCTGCTCACCTCCGGACCTCACTGGGGCTATGGAACCGGCAGCATTTGGGCCGCGCTGGACTTTGCGCCGCCCGGGAATGAGGACGATTATGGCTGCTATGAAAGTGACGCCCCGGTTTTGGCTGTTGCAGATGGGTTGGTGGTGCGGTCTGGTTCCGCGGCTGTGGTGTTGGATCTTGACGGCGATGGCTCCGAACAAACCGGCTGGACGGTGCACTACTTCCACATTGGTACGGAAGGGCGTATTCCCTTTGGCACACAAGTTGCATCAGGAGATGTAATTGGTTATGCCTCCTGTGAGGGTGGGGTGACCAGCGGCACGCACTTCCACATTGCCAGGCGCTACAACGGAGTCTGGATCGGAGCCGCTGGAAACATCCCCTTTGACCTTGGAGGTTGGATTGCCTCAAGTTATGGAACAGTCTACGATGGGACGTTAACGAAAGATGGAGAGACAGTTGAAGCTTACAATGGCCGTGCCGATTTCAACGAAATCGGTAACTAAAAGCCAACGCGAAATTCGCCTTGAGCGGCTTCACCGCCGCCGGCAGCAGCGCCTGATCACCAGCGTGGTGGTGATGTTGGCTGCAGTTGGAGCTTTTCTGTTCCTTTCCACCAATTCCCCGGAAGCCATCCCCTCGCCTGAGCTGCCCAAATTGGCAAACCCAGCCGAGCTGCCTCCCGCTCCGGAAGGTCCGGCGCTTTTTGCTGGTGTGAACCTGGTGGGCGCTCAGTCTCCTACCGCCACAATTCTTCCGACCGAAGCTGAGCCAACCGAAACACTGCCTCTTGTATCAACCCAGGAGGCTGACCTTGAACCAGAGACTGTGCAGGCGCAGCCTGTCTTGCAGACAATTCCCACCCAGGCACAGATGATCACCTATGCTGAGGACGCGCCAATACTCTACTATGCTCAGAGCGGCGACAGCCTTGGAGTTCTGGCAGTTCGCTTTGGGGTCGAAGTGCAGGACATCACCTCGCGTGATCCTTTGCCAACTGATGGATTCATCTCAGAAGGGCAATTGCTGCTCATCCCTAACCGACTTGACGAAACCACTTCGCCCCTCAAACTTATCCCGGATAGTGAGGTGGTCAATAGCCCGTCATCGGTAGGTTTTGATGTTAATGAATTTGTTCGTCAGGCAGGTGGGTACCTGGCCAGCTACCAGGAAGCGGTCTATAGCTTTGGTTTTATGAGTGGGGCGGATATTATTGAGAAGGTTGCCCTTGAATTCTCCATCCATCCGCGTTTGCTTCTTGCTCTGCTTGAATACCAGAGCGGGTGGGTTTATGGTGGACCTCAAACCAGTCAACAAAAAACCTACCCTATCGGGATTCTGGATCAGGACAGAATAGGTCTCTATAAGCAACTTGAGACTGCGGCAGGAATTATCGAAACCGGCTATTATGGCTGGCGTGAAGGCACAATGGTTGTGTTGGAATTCCCCGACTATAGCAAAGTGCGCCTTTCAGCACAACTCAATTGCGGTACGGTTGGATTGATGCACTTCTTCTCAAAACAGGAATACTTCCCGGGATGGGCTGAGGCTTTGTACGGCGAAAAAGGGCTTGCCTGGACCTACCAGAACATGTTTGGCGACCCATGGCTGCGCGCGGTGGAGTTCGAACCATTGTTCACACCAGACGTCCGGCAGCCAGAACTGCAGCTTCCCTTCTCGCAAGGCGTTACCTGGGCGATGACCGTTGGTCCGCATGCCGCCTGGGGGGCAGCGGACGTCCGCGCGGCTTTGGATTTTGCCCCGCCTTCTGCAGAATCAGGCTGCAATACCAACTGGGCTTGGGTAAGCGCTTCAGGCCCCGGGCTGGTGACGCGTTCAGAAAATGGTACCGTGGTCGTGGATATGGACGGGGATGGTTTTGAGCAGACTGGCTGGAATATCATTTACCTGCACATTTCCACCAACCAACGCGTGCCGGCTGGCACCTGGGTTGAAACTGGCGATCACATCGGACATCCCTCCTGCGAGGGAGGCGTCTCCACAGGAACCCACCTGCACATCGTCCGCAAGTACAACGGCGAATGGGTGCCGGCGGATGGTCCGCTTGGCTTTGTAATGAGCGGCTGGAGAGCGAAAGCTGGTTCGGTGTCTTTGAGTGGATGGCTGGTAAGGGGTGATCAGGTCGTCAAAGCCAGCATCGTCGGAGCCAGCAGCTCGCACATTTCCCTGGACTAATGGGTCTTTTTTCGTTTATGGTATAGTAAAAAACGGATATTCACTGGTTGTTGACTCATGAAAACCCCAAAAATTCCTCTTTTCAGATGGCTGAATCTTCTCAGCATATTATTGATTCTTGCCAGCTGTGCGCCGCACCAGCGACCAAGTTATATCATTACTGAGGAAGTCCCCAGCAACACTCCCATCGAGCCGACAGCTACTCCATTTGACACCCGCCCGGTCTATCCGCCTGGAACATTGGTGGATTACGTTGCCCAAAGCGGCGACAACCTTGAGCTGCTTTCGCTGCGCTTCGGCACATCCCCTTCTGAAATACTGTTTTCCAACCCGGATATCCCGCAGAACGTCACCACTCTGCCCCCTGGATTTCCGATGAAAATGCCCATTTACTACGTGCCTTTCTGGGGACCGAGTTACCAGATCATCCCTG
The DNA here is from genome assembly GCA_002435825.1 of Anaerolineaceae bacterium UBA6133. GTDB lineage: Bacteria > Chloroflexota > Anaerolineae > Anaerolineales > Anaerolineaceae > Mesolinea. The sequence continues at coordinate 12,748 of DIVL01000034.1, read as the reverse complement.
ACGCAGCCTTTGTGTATGGACCAGACCTACAGGATTTTGATCTGCGTGTTTTTCTGGACTCTACAGAAGGCTGGTTTAAGAACTATGGCGCTTTTATCCAGGAGAAGTATCGTAATTCGGCTGGGATCATCAAGTATTATGCTGAAAATTACAGTCTGAACCCAAAACTGCTCCTGGCGCTAGTGGAATATCAAACCGGGGCTCTCAGCAACCCGCAGCGTGACCAAACCAAAGAAGCTACTTTCCTGGGTTTTGAAAACTACCACAGCAGCGTTGAACTGCAGATTTCCTATGCGTCTGATCTGCTGAATGATGGCTTTTATCGCTATTTCAACGGCGAGTTGACCTCGCTGGCGCTTGAAGATGGCAGCATCGAAAATATCGACCCGTGGCAGAATTCTGCCACGGTTGCGCTGCATTACTACTTCTCGCAGGTCTACCAGGGAGAGGCGTATAAGCGGGCAATCGGACCTGACGGCTTTGCAAAAACCTTTGAAGAGCTTTTTGGTGACCCCTGGCAGCGGAATCTTACCGTTTTACCCGGTTCGCTTAGCCAACCACAGTTCATCCTGCCCTTCCAAACCGGCACCACCTGGTCCTACACAGGCGGTCCGCATACCGGTTGGGGCTCGCGCAAGCCCTGGGCGGCGATCGATTTTGCTCCCCCCAGCCAGACGCAAGGATGTGTTGAGACCGAACAGTACGCCCTGGCAGTAGCTAACGGCGTGGTGGCGCGAATTGATATTGGCACGGTCATGCTGGATTTGGACGGCGATGGCGATGAGCGCACTGGTTGGGTGATCCTCTACCTCCATGTTGCTGAAGAAGGCCGTGTAAAAGTCGGCGACCGCCTCAAGCAGGGCGACAAGGTGGGAAGACCTTCCTGTGAGGGCGGCAGCGCCACTGGCACGCATATTCACCTGGCGCGCAAGTATAACGGTCAGTGGATTCCGGCTGCCTCGAGCGTATTGCCCTTCAATCTCGAGGGTTGGATACCGGTTGAGGGTCTGGCAGCCTACCAGGGCAAATTGGTCAGGGGAACGCAAGTAGTGCGTGCCAGCACGCTTTCTGACTCTGCCAGCATGATCTCAGCGGATTAACTAGAACATCAATTTAATGAAGGTGGATTTTCAAAAAACTGCCTTAGTAATGCATCTAGATCAGCATCACTATGCATACGGATGGCGCTGAAAAAATTAGTTTCCGAAACAATCTGGTAGGTATTCTCGAAGGCAAATTCCCTTGCAGCCGCAAAAAAAGCGTCATCTCCTATCAATTCACGCAGGCTCTGCAGGAACTTGGCCCCATTCAGATACACCGCGTCGCGGTAGGCGGTGTAGCCTCCCGGTATGCTGGTGGTTGAATCGACCCAGCCGCTGGGCTCAAACCCCTCAACGCGATTTGCCCACCACCAAGCCAGGTGGTCAGGCTGAAAGCGCTCAAAGTAAAGCGCCTCACTGTAGGTGGCAAAGGCTTCGTCCAGCCAGGGCTCCCTGGCAGGGTCATTCCCGACCAGGCTGTAAAGCCATTGGTGCGAAATTTCGTGCGGGACGAGGATGGTGAGGTTGTTAAGCGGCGCGTCGCGGTAGAAGTCGATCACGCCTTTGCTGATCAGCAGCATGCCGTCTGTTTCCATGTTGTGCAAGAAATCGGCTGCCACCAGGCTGAGCGTCTGGCGCGGATAGGGGTAAAAAAGCTCCGCGAACATGTCCAGCGCGTTTGTGGCAATCTCGATGATTGCCTGCCCAGCCTCGCGATGCTGCGGGAAGACATAGGTGCGAATGGTCACCCCCTGGTGTTGGACCTCTTGTGTCACGAATTGATCACTGATGGAAAGCGAAAATGATCTTGCCAGCGGCAGCTGGTATTCAACAAAGCCAGGTTGCTCTATTCCCTCGCTGCTTGCGGCTATGGTCAGGTTTTGGGCTGAGCCTGTCAGGCGCAGCCGCAAATTGAAATCAGCAGACTCAGCCGCGATATATTCACCCACAATCGTGTTGGTTGCGTCCACTACTCTTTCGTTCACCCGCCAGCCAGAAGCCGTGTCAAACGGGGGGATGATTGGAAACCAGTCCACCAGGTTGGTCTGCATGTTAGACCAGCCAAAAACGCCCTGCCGGTTCGGGAGGGTGAGCGTGAAGATGATTTGAATTTGGGTGGAAGCTCCAGGCTGCAGGGCGGGTTCGAGACTGAGCATGGTCTGGATGCCGTCCTCACGCGATTGCCCCAGCATATCTCCGCTAATATTGCCCTGGAAATATGCTCCGGCGAAGTAACGGGGCGGCACAAGCAGCAGCAACTCGCTCATCGCAGTGTCAGTGCGGTTGAAATAGGTGACGCGCTGCACGACGCTGACAGCATGCTGCGCGTAGTCGAGAGTCACATCCAGATCGTACATGGTGCGATTTTCAGGCGCGGCAGGAAGTTCGAGTTCAGGAGCGTTTGTCGGCTCTGTCGGCAGGGTGGGATTTGGAAGTTTCTCAGGCGGTCTCGTGAATTGCGCGATTGGCGTGGGGAGCTCCGCGGGGGGAGTGGCGCGCTGACTGCAGGCTGAAAGCAGCAGACTTATGGCGATGATGAGAGCAAATAGGCGTGGACGCATACAGATGATTCCCAAACGCAGTATACCAGTTTTTATAAGGAATATTGGTCTCTTTCCCGTTTCGTGGGCACAGGCGCAAAAGAAGCTCGCGATTACGAGATCTCCGTCATCGCGAGGAGCGAAGCGACGTGGCGATCGCAACACCTTTTCCCCACCATTAAAACGATCCTCGTGATAACGGGATTCTGTCTTTGCGAGGAACGAAGCAAACTAAACTGTTTACCCTAAAACATGTGAGAGGTTCACACACACTTCGTGAATTTTGACAGTGATGCTGTTGCCTCAAACATATTGGTCTGCCGGGAGTTTAGATTGCTTCACAACCCTTGTAAAAAGACACAAGGGCAGGAGAGGTTCGCAATGACAAGATTTGGTCTTTGCGAGGAGCGACGCGACGCGGCAATCTGCTCAATGTTTGTTCTCATAAACACGATATCTTGGTAGGGTGGGTAGGCGTCATAAAGCGCTTGCAGGACACAATTTTGGCTATAGCATACCCACCGCAAAATTTTGTTATTGGCGGGTTGCTGGTGGTGGGTTGGCTATTGGGACTTTTAGGTATTGTTAGGTAACCTGACGCCAACCCACCCTACCTGCGCTTGATAGTACCGGCCTCAAGGCCGCGTACGCGAGTTGACCGTCGAAGATCCCAGCACGAAGTGAGTGTGGAAAGGTCTCTATGAAAAAGGAATTTAAAAGCAGATCACCATGCTACGCTCGCGAAGACGGAAACTCCGTCTTTTTGAGGAGAGAAAATTTCTGACCTCACGCTTTTCGAGCACGCCAAACCACCCTACTGCTTTCGTCATCGCGAGGAGCGAAGCGACGTGGCGATCTAAATATTTCACCCCCGCCAACACAATCTCATCCCTTCCCATCGGTGGGTTGGCTTTAGAGGTTTGTAGACAGATCGAGGTAAATTGACGCCACACTCTTCGAGCACCATGACCCATCCCACAAAATTCTGCTGTGATATTAAACACAAAGGCTGGTCGCGCCGACCAGCCTTGGGAATTCAAATCGATTTACAGCCCAAAACCGTGTGGGTTGACCGGGCTGCCATTGTAGCGCAGTTCAAAGTGTAGATGGGAGCCGGTGGAATTGCCAGTGGAACCCATGTATCCGATGGTTGCTCCGCCGTACACAATCGAGCCGCATCCGACCGCCAAACCTCCATCCATCAAGTGAGCATAAAGCGACAGGTAACCATTGCCGTGATCGATCACGATTGTGTTGCCATAGCCGCGGTCAGACCAGCCGGCATAGATCACCACGCCATGGTCAGTCGCAAAAATTGGATCGCCTGTTTCTCCGTCATAGTCGAGACCGTTGTGCACTGGTGGGTTGTATTCATAGCCGCTGATGGCGGGCGTGCTGTTAGGCAATTGGAAGAGCCCACTGCCAGTAATCCAGGCAGTCGTGTTGCAGGCATATGCGCCCAAATAGGACACATTCGGGTGATCTCCAGAGGCAGGGTCTGTCACCACGCTTACCCATGATGGAATGGAGCCCCGTCCGCCAGGAATGTATAGGAATGTACCGGTCTTGATGCGCGGCAGGCTCAGATCACCGATTGCTTCCGGGTCGAGTTGGTTAATGGGCTCGTTGAGGATGTCCTGTGGGGTGACGCCGTAGCCAGACGAGACACCGTTCAGACCCTCGCCATATAACCAGGCATGATAGACACCGTCCTCAGGCAGGATGATCAACTTTTGTCCGGGATAGATCCCATCTGGGGTGTCGCCGATGAGGTAACGGTTGGTCCAAAGAATTGTTTCAGGCAAAATATCGAATTGCTCAGCAATGCTGAAGATCGAATCCAATGGCTGGACCTCATAGGCAATGATCTCTTCGCGGGGAGCGGGATAGCTCTCGGCGTTGCCAATCGGAAGGGAACGGAGTTTTTCAACAGCGGCGTAATAGAGCAAGGCATCATTCGCAAAGTAATTGGGCAGCGTTCCACCCGGCACCACCAGGCGCGTACCGGCGGCTATATTGGGCGACGCATAAGTGCCGATCGTCTCAGCAGAGAGATTGTTGGCAGGATAATTGATGATGTCTTCCGGGGTCACACCATAATAGTTTGAAACGGCGCCAAGACCCTCTCCAGCCGACCAGGTATGGTAGACACCATCGACTGGAAGAATAAAGATCGTAGTGCCAAGGGTGTAATTGCGGATATCATCGCCGAGTTCGTAGCGGTTGCCCCAAAGAATCGTTTCAGGCCACAAGTTGAATTTTGCCGCTAGAGAGGCGACGGTTTCACCCTCCTGGATGGTGTAAGTGATGACTTCAGCGCGGGGTAAGGCCGTGGGTTGAGGAGTGGGTTGGGCTTGTGTGGGCGCTGGAGCAGGCGTTTCGGTCGGCACCTCAATATTCGTGGTGGGAACATCAGTTTCCACTAATACTAATGGTGCGGCGATAGTGCTGGTAGTTTCAGTTTTCGGTTGCGTGTTTCTGCCTGCCAGCCAGGCGATCAACAAAACGAGTGCAAGCAGGATCAACACTCCAGCCACAATCATTCCTGGTTGTTTGTATGGGGGCTGGGTTTTTATTGGGGAGCTGACAATCTCAGCATCTTTCTCGGGCTGAGAGTCAGGGGTTAGGTTTGTGTTTTCAGTCATAATAACTCCAGCTTTGGATGTTACCCGCCAAATTCAGGAGTGTCAAGTTGAGGTAATGCCCCTGAAAAGCCCCTTTGGGAAGGAAAAGCTTAGTTTTCAAAATACTTGGAAACAATCGGTCCCAGGTCCACCTGGCTATGACGCGCGAAGGCATCAAAGAAATCCTGCCGGGCTGCAATGCGCCAGGTGTTGCTATAAGCATAGTCTTTAAGAGCGGCGAAGAACTCTGCTTCTCCAACCGCCAGCCGCACCTCGTTCAGGAATTGAACACCCCGAAGATAAACAGCATTGCGGTAGGGAACATAACCACCTTCCAGATTTATGTCCGAATCAACGAAACCCTGGGGATTCTGTTCGTGGATGCGAATTGCCCACCACCATTCCACATCCGCTGGATGATACTCCTGGTAATAAAGCAGTTCCGCGTAAGTCGCGAAGGCCTCGTCCAGCCAGGGCTCCAGGGCGTGATTGTTGCCGATGGTGCCGTAAAACCACATGTGCATCAGTTCGTGCGATGTCATCAACACAAGGTCGGTCTTCGGCGATCCGTCATAGAAATCAAAGATGCCATAACTGATCATGACCATGCCGTCCATTTCCATGTTGTGAAGGAAATCTCCGACCACGATCGAAACCATTTCGTGTGGGTAGGGGTACAACAGCTCCCCATAAAGCCTCATCGCGTTTGCGCCGATTTGCGTGACAGCGATGCCAGTTTCGATGTTGTTCATGAAGACGTAAGAGCGGATGCGAACCCCATCCTGCACGACCTCATGCTCAAAGTAACTATCGCTCACCGAGAAAGAAAAGCCGCGCGCGCCTTCCAGGTGATAGGAATACTTGCCGTCAGAACCACTAGCGGGGGAACTGGCGGCGACTTCGATCAGCTCAGCGCGGTCTGTGAGCGTGAGGGTCACGTTGAAATCGCTGAATTCGTTGACGATCGATTCACCCACGATGATATTGTCCTGATCAACCACCCGGTCATAGGCCAACCAGCCTTGTTCTTCATCATAGGGCGGGATGAAAGGATACCAATCCGAAATGTTGGTTTGGCGGTTGGTGTAGCCGTAGATGCCCGGGTGCTGCGGGAAGTAGAGCCTGAAGCTGAAAGTAAAGGTGGTCGTCTCGCCCGGCTGCAAGGGTGAAGAGAGGATGACCAGGGTGTGGATACCCTCTTCTCTGAAGCCTGCCACACGGTCGCCGCGCAGATCGGACTGATCGTAACTGCCTTCAAAATTGCGCGGCGGCACTACGAAATGAATCTCTTCAAGGGGATGGCTGCTGCGATTGGTGTAGGTGACCACTTCCGTCACCGCACCGTAATGCGTGTAGTAGTTGAGGATCAGGTCCAGCTTGTAATGAGTGCGATTTTCGGGCAGGGGCGGCAGCTGCGGTTGGACTGGCGCAAAAGTCGGACTGGGGCTGGGTGCAGGTGTTGGGCTGGTTTCAGGGATTGCGGTAGGCTCAGGCAGGGCAGTCTCGGTCGCTTGCCCTGTGCAGCCGGCAAAGAGGGTTAAGAGGAAGAGCACCAAGAGTAACTTACGGAACTTCATACCTTGCGATTTTACCAGTAAACCAAATATTAGCAGACATGCCACCGGAGTTAAGCACACCTGTAATCGTCAATATTGGTCACTTTAAATGGTTGAATAGCACCTGAGTTTGCCGTCTTATCGTCCAAAAAACTGATTTCTTACGGCCAAGTCCAACCATTTTCTCTATACGGAAAATACTCGGGTATTAACCTGTAGGGCGAGATTGAGGACGATGTGGCTCCTGTGAAAGGTCACGTTTGACCGTCCTCAATCCGCCAGACTCCTCAATTTTTTCTGTGGTGGCGGATTGAACGCACGGTGCGGGTCCATTTGGGGAAACATTTGGTGCGTTCAATCTCGCCCTACATCCGCGTCTGATTCTAGGAGCAGTGTGGGCTTGGGATTCCGTCTCTGGGATCATCCCGTCTTATTCGCAAAAAGGTTTGGAGGAATTAAACAAGCCTGCTACGAGGGCATTGAACTCCCGTGGCAGGTAGTAAATAACGTGTTTGACGCTACTCTTCGATGATGGTTATCTTGGTGCGGATCTCGGCGGTTTTGCGCATCATGGCGATGCCCTGGCAGTACTTTTCTTCAGAGAGCTGCACAGCGCGTTCCACGTCCGCCCGATCGATCCCCTTGCCGGTTAAGATGTACTCAAATTCCATCAATTTGAACACATGCGGGTGTGCGTCCTGCACGCTTTCCACGTGGACTTTGCACTCATAAGCCGTTATCGGCACCCTCTTCTTGCGCAGGATCGAGATAACGTCCATACTCGAGCATCCAGCCGTACCGAGAGCCATCAATTCCATCGGTCTGAAGCCGGTGTTGTGCCCGCCGGAGCCTTCCGAAGAGTCCAGCGTTACTTCGTGCCCCGAATCGGCGGTACCAGTGAAAGCCATGTCTTGATTCCAGGTTAACTTTACGTCCATTGTTGCTCCTTTTTTTGGTTTATTAGTAATCAGACTGTGGTAGCTAATGACCAGTTTGCCTGCACGTCAAAGTCCAGGTCAGAGGCTTCGTCTGCAATGAAATGTCGGTAGCCAGCAGCCGCGATCATGGCGGCATTATCAGTGCACAGGCTGATGTGCGGAATGTGCACCCGAAATTCAGTTTGCGAGCGGAAAGCTTCACGCAAGGCTTTGTTGGCACTGACACCGCCTGCCACGATGATTTCGCGCGCTTCAAACTCCCGGGCTGCCGCGATGGTCTTTTCAAACAGGGCTCCAACCACCGCTGCCTGGAAGCTTGCGGCAACATCCGCCGTGGGCACGGGCTTGTGGGCAGACTTGAACTCTTCCACCGTACGCAAAACTGCTGTTTTCAGTCCGCTGAACGAGAAATTCCAGGGTTCACTTAAGCGTGCTTTAGGGAAGTTAAACGCCCGTGGATTGCCCTGCATGGCTGCTTTTTGAATCGAAGGACCGCCCGGGTACTTGAGCTCCAACAGGCGCGCCACCTTGTCGAAGGCTTCGCCGGCGGCATCATCGCTGGTTCCACCGAGCGTTTCGTACTGAAGATGATCGCGCATCAACACCAGTTCGGTATGCCCACCGGAAACCAACAGGGCTAACAAGGGAAGTTTTGGTTCAGGGGAGGGCTTGCTGCCAGCCTGATAGAGCCAGGCGGAATAGAGATGCCCCTCAAGGTGGTTGACCCCCACGATGGGCAGGTCTGTCGAGAGAGCCAGGCCCTTGGCGAGGTTCACGCCCACCACCAGTGAGCCAGCCAGACCCGGACCGCGTGTAACCGCAATTCCATCCAAATCCCCAAAGCCGATGTGCGCTTGCTGCAGGGCTTCTTTGACCGTCGCGTGTACCGCTTTGACGTGTTCACGCGAAGCCAGCTCCGGATATACACCGCCAAACTGGGCATGCAAATCCACCTGGCTGGCGATCACATTGCTCTGTATCACTCTGCCATTCTCAACGACCGCCGCAGCGGTTTCATCGCAGGAGCTTTCAATTCCTAAAACGCGCATATTGATCTTTTTCATGCTAAGCTCCTCTCATTGGTAAGACCAGTTCCATCGGAAACTCCACGAACTTTTCAAAGCTTCCGTCCTCACGGACAAACCAGGTGTCTTCCAGGCGGATGCCATAACCACGATCCGGATAATACAAACCGGGTTCTATCGTGAAAACCGATCCAACTTGCAAGATGTTGGTTGGGTCTTTTTCGCGCCCAAACCAGGGTTTCTCGTGCACATTCAAACCAACTCCATGACCGAGGCTGTGGATGTACCCTTGCTGGATTTGCGGGTTTTGGCGGATGGTTTCATGCCCCATGCCCTCAAACAGTTCACATGTGCGTGTTTGGTAGCGCGAGGGGTTGATATCGTTTTCAAGTTCATTGACGATTTGCGCATAAACCGACTTCACCTGGTCGTAAGCTTTTTGTGCCTCCTCAGGAGCGTACCCCAGGCACCAGGTTCGGGTGAAGTCATAAAAATATCCACCACCAGCTTCACAGGGGTAAATATCAAAGACAATGGTCTTTCCGAGTGTGATGGGGTCCGAGAGCGTGCCGCTGCTGTGCGGTACACCGGCATCGCGACCGATGGCAAAGATAGTGTCTTCAGGGTTCTCCGCGCCGGCTTCTGCCAGCCAGAGATTGATTAATCCCTTAACATCGCCTATCGTCAGAGGACTGCCATCTTGCTTGATCAGGGTCTCGTCCTGCACTTTGTGGGCGGTCAGAAAATCCCGAGTGCGTTTGACGACGCAGGTAGTAATCTGCCCCATGTGCCGGATGCGAGCCAGCTCATCGGCGCTCTTGGTAGCGCGGGCTTCAAGCAGAATGCTGCCGTCAAAATCACCGCTCAGCTGCAAACCTGGCATCAACTCCGCCAAGCGCTGCACAAGCGCAAAGAGCTGGCTAAATTCGAGCACGCCATAAAGCAATACTTTGCCATCTATCAGTCCGATCGCCTTCAGGATATCCGCATATCGGTTGGCAGACGCTTCCAGTAAATCGCCCTGGGCTTTCTCGAGATATTCGTTTATGGGGAAGTTGGCATAGCTGAGCAGCTCATAACCGGTTTTGGCGGCTTCGTCCCGTTCCATCATTCCGTGGCAGAGGATGGGCTTTTGCCCGGGGCGAATGAATAAGTCAGCACCGGTGATATGCGCGCCGCCAGTCAGATACACCATGGCAGGATTGTGTTGGGCTGCTCCGGTAATCCACAAGGCATGTGCGCCGTGTTTGCTAATAAGTTGATCCAGATCCTGTTTCATTTTTGTACCTCGAATAGTTTTCCAATTGATTCTAAACCTTTTAGCAGGTCTTCTTCCTGCCAGGGGAAGACGGTGCGCGGGTCGAGCAGCAGCAGATCTTCCTGCACCCTGGTAATAATTGGCGGATCAGCTTCACGCAGACGCTCGGCGAGTTTTGCTGGTGACTTAACTTTCAGTGCAAGCAGGCAGGTTGGCAGGGTCTCTCCAGGCAGGCTTCCACCGCCAACCGTGGAAAGCCCTTCCATAGCGCTGCCATCCTGAAGGCGGTCAATCCACCTTTGCACCTGAGCTGTCAGATCTTCAAGCGAGCGGGAAAGCATCATGTAGAGCGGAATTTCCTGCTCAGCCTCACCTTTCAGATATTGGTCAAGGGTGGCTGAAAGTGCCGCCAGGCAGAGTTTGTCCGCCCGAATCGCCCGATAGAGCGGGTGCCGGCGGATTTTGGAAAGCAGTTCGTTCTTCCCGACCAGAATGCCGGCCTGGGGACCGCCGAGGAGCTTATCACCCGAGAAGCAAACCAGGTCCGCGCCTTTGGAGAGCGTTTCCTGTACGGTCGATTCGTGCGTCAGGCCATATTTGGCCGTGTCCAGAAAAGCACCGGAGCCAAGATCCACCATGAGGGGCAGATTGTGCTGGTGAGCTAATTTGGCAAGGTCCTCGAGGGCAGGTTCTTCGGTGAAGCCAATGATCTTGAAATTGGATTGGTGCGCCACGAGTAGCATGCTCGCGCCTTCGGCGATAGCCTGCTCAAAATCTGCGAGCCGCACTCGGTTGGTGGTGCCGACCTCGAGCAGTTTGGCGCCCGATTGCTTCATCACATCCGGGATGCGAAAGCCACCGCCGATCTCGACTAACTGCGAGCGCGAGATGGCTACTTTCTTGCCTTTTGCCAGGGCGCTGAGCGCCAGGAGCACCGCGGCGGCATTGTTGTTGACCACCAGGGCGCTTTCGCCGCCAGTCAGGCGGATTAGAAGCTCGCTGGCGTGGATGTCGCGCTTGCCGCGTTTGCCTTTGGCAAGGTCGTATTCGAGGGTGGAGTAGCCGCTGGCAACGCTTTCGACGGCTGCCAGCGCAGCGTGGGAAAGAGGCGCGCGCCCGAGATTGGTATGCAGGAGCACACCGGTGGCATTGATCACAGGTCGCAGAGACGGCTGGGATTGCTGTTCAAGGATGGTCTCGAGCGAGTTTATGAGCTCCTCATCGGAAGGCATTTCGGTGAGATTTGGCAGCGTTTGGCGCAGATCATCCAGCAGCTGGCGGATGGCTGAGACGGTCCAGGCATGCCCAAAGGACCCCAAAAGTTGCTCGGCGCGGGGGTGGTGAAGAATCTGGTCTACCGAGGGGATGTCGCGCAGGGAGACCATGATCAGTTGCTTTGTGGGTTAGGTTTCCAGCGGCTGCGTTCCCAGAGCCTGATCAGAAACTCCACCAGAAATAAGGCTGCTGCCAAAACAATTCCCAGGGGTACGGTCAGCACCCGTCCCATTTGCAGCCAGAGCAAAAGCGCGGCGAAGATGCCAAACCACGTCGCCTGGCGGATGATCACCTGCGGTGCAACTGGGGGTGTGGAGGGAAAGCGCAGGTTCAAGAACCAGGTGAAGGGCAGGAAAAGACCTGTTACGAATATGACCACGAAGAAAAAAAACAACCAGCGCGGACCAATGGTGGGCAATGTCATGGTTAGAATCAGCGCGATTCCAACCGCTCCAGTGATCACCAGCACCAACATACCGGGTAAATAAAACTTAAAGGGAACAGGCAGGTTTTGGTTATCTTCCATAGCGAAATTATATCTTATTTCCAGCCTTGTTAAAACAGTATGATGGGTTATAAGTGGTTCCATTTGGAGTTGGTGTAACATATTTTCTGTAAATTCATGAATCTTAACAAAAGTGGTGAGTCAGAAGTATCCTAAATAGATCACCAAATCTGAATAGGAGAACTAAATGACTCACCAAGAAAAATGAATCCTCCCCGCAGCAAGCTGCGGGGTATCGACTTTAGATTGTTTCCTTGATAAAACAATTTAAGCTGCTCGTCATCGATATGTTGTGACTCTTCCTCCAAGTCTCACTCATCCGTTAATCGTACTGTTTTTCGCAGCAAGCTGCGGGGAAATGCCCTCTTTTGATTATAACCTTTCAACAAGCACAATAGTGAACAACCAATGGTGTAATGGCGGATTGGAAGCACACCAGGATCTCTGCGTGATGATGTTTGCAGTACTTCCAATACCCTGCTGCGCGGGCACTTCGTCTCGCCCTACGCGCACTTTGTCTCACCTTGCGGAAACTCATTTACTAAACATTACAGGCAGATTGCCATACCCTGCTTCGTGGGCATTTTATTGTAGGGCGAGATTGAGGGTACCGTTAACGAAATAATGGACGAACGTATCGTGCCCTCAATCCGCCGCAGATGGTAAACCGGATGGCAAGGTTGGTAGATGGCGTGATGGCGGATTGGAAGTACACCAAGGTCTCTGCGTGATAATGTGTGCAGTACTTCCAATATCCTGCTGCGCGGGCACTTCGTCTCGCCCTACAACGAATTGTCTCGCCCTACAACGAGTTCAATTCATTCAATGTCGGAGTGAGCCTGCGTAAGGCTATCAATATTCCAGCGTCGAATGGCAGTCTCATTCCGACCTACGAACTGACGGTCTTGGTAGGGCGGAATGCACCTCTTTTGTGCACTCCGCCAACTAATTCTGGTCCTATCCCGTAGATACCGTCTTGAAAGTCA
>DIVL01000023.1:34866-51303 GCA_002435825.1 Anaerolineaceae bacterium UBA6133 | reverse complement strand
GCGAAAAATACTTGACAGTACCTTCTTCTGTTCGGTACTTGCTGATTCCCTTGATCTGCAGGATTTCACCGTAGTACAAGCGGTGGTAATCTCCGCCGTCGTACTCCTCATGAATGAAAGGCGCGAGGAATTGCTCGGGGTTGTAATCTGAGAAATAGATCTTTTTACACTCCACGCTTAATTCCGCCTCGGCAAAGGTTGGCGAGCTCACCAAATCTGCTGCTACTGGCGTCAACTGCGTTTTCAGCAATTTATCTTCATTTCTGCCCGAATGGTTGCCCAGATAACCCAAATCCCTTCTAAAATCTGATGGAAAAGCAGTCAGGGTGAAGTTGTCAAACCTCTCCATGAATTCGTAAGTGAAGCGGCTAGGGCGCACCACAACCAGCGCCGCGGGAACGCTCCACATCGTGCCAAACAAGCCCCAACCGATGGTCATGCAGTTGTATTCCCCTTTGGCAAAATCACCGCTGGTCAGCAGTACCATCTGGCGATCAAACAAGTCGTGCGGTTGGACTGAAAACTCAAAAGGGTCGATCACATGTAGATCCATCAATTCCTCCGAAAAATTTTGTTCCCATATTGTAACAAATTGGGGAGGCTGCCTGTTGTATAATTGCGACCAGGTCTCCTATGTCAAAGCAAAGCAGGCAGCGTATGAACTTGATCATCCGTTGGGGGGGCACACTTCTCTCCGTCGGGATCATGATCTATCTCCTCAGCCGGGTCGGTTGGGGGGAAGCCTGGCAGACCATCCGCCAGCTGACTGCCTGGCGCATTTTGCTTGTATTGGTCCTGGTATTCATTTCCCGACTGGCGACTTTTGGCCGGTGGTACACACTGTTGAAGGACCAAACCCCCACTCTCAGTCTCATGGACACTCTGAAACTCACTTTTGCGGGGCTTTTCGCTTCGAATGTGCTGCCAACCACGATCGGTGGCGACGTGCTGCGCCTTGCTGGCGCGGTGCGGCTTGGGCTGAGCACCAGCCTGGCTGCGGCTTCGCTGGTGGTGGATCGCCTGGTGGGCATGACGGGCATGGCGCTGATGGTGCCATTTTCGTTACCCGGGCTGAACGCTTATCTGCGTTCGCGCAATCTTTCTGCTCCTGCTGGTAGCATGGCACTGCCGTTCTTCAGTCGCCTTAGGCGTGGATTCCAAAAGATATTGGATGACCTTCGCTTCTGGTCAAAGCATCCTCTCATCCTTCTGAAAGCGCTTGGATTCACGCTGATTCACCAGGCGGCCATTTACCTGATCATTCTCATCCTGATAGAAGGGATGGGGGAGACGCTCAGCTTCTGGCAGATTGCTGGTATCTGGAGCCTGACCTACTTCATTACTCTCCTGCCCATCTCGATTAATGGTTTGGGTTTACAGGAAGTCACCATCACCAACCTCTACAGCTTGCTTGGTGGTCTTTCTCCTGCCACAAGCATCGCTCTGGCGCTCATCCTGCGCGTGGTATGGCTGATTGGCAGCCTGCCGGGAGCATTTTTAATCGGCGAAGTGTTGGCTGGCAAGTCTCCCGCCGCGGTGGAAGAATCTCTCCCTGAGGAAGCGTTATGAGCCAGGAAGAAACCCAAAAATTCCTGCGTCACTGGCTGCTGCTGCTCGCTGCGGCTTGTGTTTGGTTTTTGTGGGAAAGCCGCTATACGCGCAACATCTGGTTCATGGCGATGGCTGACATGGTGCTGGTTTGTTCCATCTTGTTTTTCCTGACCTGGAAGCTTAAACCTGGTTTTCTGGACAAAATTCCATCTCTGAAGAATGACATGGTCTTCTGGATTGCTTTTTCGCTGATCGCTTTAGCATTGACCATGCTTTTCTTCAACCTCCAATTTCACATTTTCAGCTACGGCAGCGGCAGATTTGCCTTCGCGATTGGATTTTCGGGTGTCTTTGCCTTACTCCTCTCGCGGAAAATTGCAAACTCCTCTTACATTGCCTTTGCCAAATGCCTGCTGGTATTCGGGGTGCTGTACCGTGTGGCAGCATTTGTGCCCGAGATACAAAGCGGACCTTTCGCCTTGGGCTGGTCGGAAGGCAGCCGTTTTTACAATGCCTCGCTGTTCGCTTCCGAGGGCATTTATGGTTCCAGGCTCCCTCTGCCCGTGCTTCACCCGAGCCGCTACCTGATGCAGGCGTTGCCGTTTTTTGTTGGCATTCGCTCCATCCTCTTCCACCGCGTCTGGCAGGTGGTGCTCTGGCTTGGAATGACGCTCTGGGGCAGCTGGCTGATGGCGAAACGCTTCAACACATCTGCAAAGGTTTCACTTCCGTGGCTGACAGCCTTGCTCTTCCTTTTCTTTTTCCAGGGTGCGGTTTATTACCACCTGATGGTCTGCGTCGTTCTCGTTTTGCTGGGATACAAAAAAGACAAACCCCTGCGGACGCTGATTTTCGTGCTGCTCGCCTCTGCCTGGGCGGGCATCAGCCGGGTCAATTGGATGCCTGTGCCTGGCCTGATGGCAGTCGCGCTCTACCTGTTTGATAAGCCTTTCGATGGCAAGAAATGGGTCCAATACTTGATCTGGCCAGTTGTTTGGGTGGTTGGGGGCTTTACATTGGCGTACCTCTCCAAACAGGGTTATATTGCCATTTCCGGCGAGGACCCCGCTCTGTTCGATTCGGCCTTTTCCTCCGCGCTGCTCTGGCGCAGGCTGTGGCCTAACGCGACTTTCTTCCTGGGCATCGTGCCAGCGATCCTGTTGGTGATGCTGCCGGGAGCGGCTTTATTCTGGCTTAAGTTCCGCGAGAAGAACCTGCCTTCTTTGCACTGGCTGCAGTGGCTTGGTCTGGCTGGCATCCTGGGGGTCTTCTTCGCCGGTGGGTTGGTGGTCAGTGTGAAAATTGGAGGTGGGGGAGACCTCCACAACCTGGACGGATTCCTGGTCTTTTGGGCTCTGATCGTGGGCGGCATGCTGGCGCTGAATCCGCGCTTACCCAAACCAGAGGAAAGAGCTAGAGAAAATCAGTCCTGGCGATTTTGGTTGGCGATGGTGGTGATCATCCCGGCTTTCTTTGCATTTATGCGCTCAGGAACCTGGTCCTTTGGGGCTGCCCAGTCGCAGGGCAACGAGCTAAGCGATTTGAAACGCGCTGTTGGTGTGCTTCAGGATCATGGCGGCGATGTGCTCTTCATCTCGGAACGCCAGTTGCTCACTTTTGCTGAGCTCGACCTGGCGATTGTGCCAGAATACGAAAAAGTCTTCTTGATGGAAATGGCGATGGGCAACAACATCGAATATCTGAGTATCTTCCAGCAGAAGTTGCAGGATCATGCCTTTGTCGCCATCATCAGTGATCCGCTTTCAACCAGCATTCAAGGCAGTAACCGCGGCTTTGCTGACGAAAACAATGCCTGGGTTGGGCAGGTAGTACTGCCGATGTTAGCCAATTACGAAGGAGTGCTCTCCTGGCGCAACGGCGAAATCAACCTGCTTGTGCCGCAGGGCGAAACCGAATTAATTCAGCAATTGTTGGAATCCCAGTTAACTATTGATTAACTAGTCTTTTCTGGATTCACGACTTCTCGGATATTGTAGGTCTTTTTGTCCTGTGATTCATAATAGGTGCGCATGACCAGCTCAGCGATCAGTCCCAGCAGCACTGCCAGAAAACCCAAAATGAACATCATCACGCTGATCTGGAACCAGGGCGAACCCAAAACTGACACCGCGGACACGATCCGCCGGATCGCGAGCCACAGGAAGAGCGCAAAACTGATCCCCATCAACCCCAAGCCGACCCCGCCAAAGAGATAGATTGGTTTTTGCGAGAATTTCGTCAGAAACTGCACGGTGAATAAGTCCAATATGACCTTGACAGTGCGTTCCAGCCCGTAATTTGCTTTGCCGTGTTTGCGTGGGTGATGATGGACCACTACCTCGCTGATCTTTCCGCCAGTTTCTTTGGCATAGACCGGGATAAAGCGGTGCATCTCACCGTAGAGGTTGATGGATTTTAAAATCTCGCGCCGGTATGCCTTGAGCGTGCAACCGTAATCATGCAAATGCACGCCAGTGCTGGAGGAGATCAACTTATTTGCCAGGTGAGAAGGGAGATTGCGCGTGAGATGGTTGTCCTGGCGGTTTTTTCGCCAGCCGCTGACCACGTCGAAGCCCTTGTCCAATTCTTCAAGCAGCAAGGGGATGTCTGCCGGGTCATTCTGCAGGTCAGCATCCATCAGGATCACGACGTCGCCATCGGACTCATTGATGCCGGCGCTGATGGCAGCGGTCTGCCCATAGTTACGGCGGAAGACCACCATCCTGACCCGATCGGGTGCCTGTGCGTGCAGCAGGCGGATGACTTCAACGCTCGCGTCGCGGCTGCCGTCATCCACAAAAGTCACATCCCAGTCTATCTCCAACGGCTGCATGGCTGCCATGATCTGTCCAAACAGTTCAGGCAGGTTCTTTTCTTCGTTATAGACTGGCACGACAATCGAGAGTTTCATAGTTTCTCCAAACGCTTTTATTCCTAACCTGATTATAATGCCTGGCAGAGGCTGCGCGATAAAGTCGGGTATAATTTTTGCGATGAATACGAAGAATGACGAAAGTGTCCTTGCAGGGCAGAAGCGACCGGAAGACCCCGTAGATTTGGCTTTGCGCCCCTCAGCCCTGGATGAACTGATTGGACAGGAGCAGGTCAAGGAAAACTTACGGATTCAAATCCAGGCTGCCAAACAGCGCGGAGAAGCCCTCGAGCACGTTCTGTTTCACGGCCCCCCCGGATTAGGTAAGACCACCCTGGCGCATATCCTCGCGACAGAAATGGGAGTCAACATCAAAGTCACCTCTGGGCCGGCGATTGAACGGGCAGGCGACCTGGCAGCGATCCTGACCAACCTGCGCGCGGGCGACATTCTGTTCATCGATGAAGTGCACCGTTTAGGGCGGATGGTGGAAGAGATCCTTTACCCTGCCATGGAAGATTACGCTCTGGATATCATTATCGGCAAGGGACCTTCTGCACGTTCGGTGCGTTTGAAGTTGCCGCGCTTTACCGTGGTTGGCGCAACCACCCGCATGGCGCTGCTCAGCGCCCCCCTAAGGGCGCGGTTTGGGGCAGTCTATCGCCTCGATTACTACGATTCCAATGCCCTTTCCGACATTGTTCGGCGGGGAGCCCGCTTGTTGAACGTTCCATGCGAGGAAGATGGCATTCTTGAAATCGCACGCCGAGCCCGCGGCACGCCCCGCATTGCACTGCGTATGCTGCGCCGGGTGCGCGACTACGCCGAGGTTAAGGCCGGCGGTCACATAACGGCGCAGGTCGCCCAAGCTGGCTTGAGCATGATGAACATCGATGGGATCGGTCTGGATGAAATGGACCGCCGTATTCTTTTGACGATTATCGAGAAATACAATGGCGGACCGGTTGGTCTCAATACCATTTCCGCTTCTGTCAGCGAGGAGCCCGACACCATCATGGATGTGGTCGAGCCTTATTTGCTCCAGCTCGGTTTCATTGACCGTACCGCCCAGGGACGCGTGGCGACCAAGTCCGCTTATGAGCACCTGGGGATAACGTTTGTACCATCTACTGCACAGCCTGATCTCTTCAACAATGCAGCCTGACCCTCTCCCATGAAAACTGAAGATTTTGCCTACGATCTGCCTGCAGAATTTATCGCCCAGACCCCTGCTGAGCCGCGCGACCACTCGCGCCTGATGGTGCTTGAGCGTGAAACTGGGCGGATAAGACATCACCGTTTTTTTGAGATTGGTCAATTTTTACGTCCGAATGACCTGTTGGTGGTCAACGAGACGCGCGTCTATCCCGCCAGGTTCTATGGCAACAAGCTTCCTGGGGGCGGCAAGATCGAAATTTTGTTGTTGAAGAAGCTAGATGGGCTGAGCTGGGAATGCCTGGTGGGGGGAAGCGGGATGAAACCGGGACGGCAAATCCAGGTCACAGAGGGTCCGCTTGCTGAAGTACTTGAAGATCTGGGAGAGTCGCGGCGCCTGGTTCGTTTTGCTGAGCCGATCGAGGGCGCTTTCGATCGGGCAGGGCATGTTCCTCTGCCGCCTTACATCCATGCTTACAAAGGCGACCCGGAACGCTACCAGACGGTTTTCAACAAGACCCTTGGTTCGGCTGCTGCTCCAACTGCCGGGCTGCACTTTACGCCCGGCTTGCTCGAAAAACTGCAACAACAGGGTGTGGGACTGGCGAAAATTGACCTGCACGTCGGGTTGGACACCTTTGCGCCGGTGACAGAAGAAGACCCGGAGACGCATCACATCCACAAGGAATGGTGCGCGATCAGCACAGAAACCGCCCAAATGATCAACCAGGCCAAGAAAAACGGGGGCAGGATTGTAGCGGTCGGCACGACCACGGTGCGCACGCTCGAAAGCGCGATTGCGCATAGCCACAATGGCTTGCTGGAGGCATGGCAGGGCGACACCAGCCTTTTCATCCTGCCGGGTTATCGGTTTAAAGTAGTGGATGCCATGATCACCAACTTCCATCTTCCAAAATCCACGCTATTGATGCTGGTTAGCGCGTTCGCTGGCAGTCAAACCATGCTCGATGCTTATGAAGTTGCAAAAGGGGAAGGTTATCGATTCTTCTCTTTCGGCGACGCAATGCTGTTGCTGTGAGCCAGGACTTTTACCTGATTCTTATATCTATCCGCTAAACTTACTTATTGGAACATTAATTGCAACGTGTTTTCTGTTGCAAAGAAAACAAAAAACGAGGAAAAGCACACTATGATGCGATTTGATAAGTTTTCTGAGAGGGCTCAGGATGTGGCAGCACGCGCTGCTGAGATCATTCAACGATACGGTCACAATCAAATAGATTCAGAGCACATTTTGCTCGCTCTGATTGAACAACCTGAGGGTACCGTTTCCCAGTTGATTGAGATGGCCAATGCCGAGCCTGGCATTATTGCGGACCGCCTGGATGTGATCCTGCGGACCACGCCAAAAGCCAACATTTTTGGCGGTCCTTCCGGACAGGTATTCCTGACTCCGCGAGTGAAGATGGTGGTGGATCTCGCCAAGACGGAAGCCAACCGCCTCGGGGATGAATATATTTCCACCGAGCATCTCTTTCTCGCCGTGCTCTCCGAGAAGAACACCCAGCTGGCACGCTTGCTGGAAGAGTTCAATCTTACCCGGCAGGGCGTCTACGAAAACGTACTGGAACTACGGGGTGCCAAGAAATCCACCGGACGCAAATTCGAGTCGCGCTACAAGACCCTCGAAAAATACTCCCGCAACCTCACACAAGCTGCCAAAGACGGAAAACTTGATCCCGTTTTTGGTCGTGAATCTGAGATCATGCGCGTGGTGCAAGTCCTTTCACGCCGCACCAAAAACAACCCGGTTTTGATTGGCGGTGCTGGTGTGGGAAAAACCGCCATCGTAGAGGGGTTGGCGCAAAAAATTGCCAATGATGATGTGCCTGAAATTTTGGCAGACAAAATCGTGGTCGCGCTTGATCTTGGCGCCATGGTTGCCGGCACACGCTTTAGAGGGGAATTTGAGGAACGCCTCAAGAATACGATTGAAGAAATCCAGGAATCCGACGGTGAAGTGATTCTGTTCATCGATGAGCTGCACACCGTCGTAGGAGCCGGTGCCGCTCAGGGTGCCATGGATGCCTCGAACATGCTCAAACCAGCCTTGGCGCGCGGTGACCTGCAGTGCATCGGCGCGACGACCAGCGATGAATATCACAAATACATCGAAAAAGATGCCGCGCTTGAACGCCGCTTTGCTCCGATCTATGTGGAAGAACCCAGCATCGAAGACACGGTCAAGATGCTCAAAAGTCTGCGTGACCGCTACGAGGCGCATCACAACGTGGTGCTTTCAGACCAGGCTTTGGAAGCCGCCGCGAAACTTTCCGCGCGCTATATGACCGGCCGCCGGCTGCCTGACAAGGCGATCGATCTGATGGACGAGGCAGCAGCCAAGCTGCGCGTAGCCTTGTATTCGATGCCTGATGATCTCAAGCAGGAAAAAAAGGAAATTGATCGACTTACGGCTGAAGAAGAGCAGGCTGGAGTGGAGCGCGACTATGAACGCGCGGTCAAACTAAAGGCTGAACGATTGCGCCTTGAAGAAGAGTTCAAGGAAAAACGCAGTGTTTGGGAAACGGAACATAAATTGGATGATATTGTTGACGCAGATGATATCGCCTCCGTCATTCACCAGTGGACTGGCATTCCTGTGACCCAGTTGCTGGAATCGGAATCACAAAAATTACTCGAAATGGAAACCCGCCTGCACGACCGCATCGTTGGTCAGGGCGAAGCCATCAAGGCAATTTCCGATGCCATCCGGCGCGGGCGCTCCGGTCTAAAAGACCCCAATCGCCCCATCGGCTCGTTCATCTTCATCGGTCCTTCCGGTGTGGGCAAGACCGAGCTGGCAAAAGCGCTGGCGGAATTCCTTTTTGATGACGAGGATGCCCTGGTGAGAGTGGATATGAGCGAATACCGGGAACAGCATACCGTTTCGCGGCTCTTTGGTGCGCCTCCTGGTTATGTTGGCTATGAAGAAGGTGGGCAGCTCACCGAAGCTGTGCGCCGCCGACCGTATCGCGTGGTGCTTTTCGACGAAATTGAAAAAGCGCATCCCGAGGTCTGGAACTCACTTTTACAGATCCTCGATGATGGTCGCCTGACGGATGGTCAGGGCAGGGTGGTGGATTTCAAGAACACGGTATTGATCATGACCAGCAACCTCGGCACCGAATTTGTTAAAAGCAGCGGCTCACTTGGCTTCCTTGCCAAAGATGAAAGCGATGACCTCAAAGCCTCACACGAAAAGATCGAGAAGGCTCTCAAGGACGCTTTCCGTCCTGAATTTCTCAACCGAATCGATGAAATCATCACGTTCTCACAATTGAGCAAGGAAGATGTGCTTGAAATTGTAGAACTGCAGCTGAAGGAAATTGTCGAGCGGACCGAGGAATATGGCTTTGGACTCGTCGTGGATTTTTCTGCTAAATCCTGGCTGGCAGATCAGGGTTTCGATCCCTTGCTGGGCGCTCGACCGTTAAAACGCGCTTTGCAGAAGTTCGTTGAAAGCCCACTGGCGATAAAGTTGCTCGAAGGCGGTCTAAAGACTGGCGCTTCGGTCCATATCTTCCGCGAAGAAGGTAAAGAAGGCCTCAGTTTTGAGACGATCGAACAGCAACAACCCGAGTCGGAGAATGAGTAGCATTGTATTGAAGAGTGGTGTGTGAACGCAGACCGCTCTTCTTTTGACCTGAATAACCATGACCGAACAAACACAAACCATTCTCACACTCCTACGTGAAGTTCCACTCTTTAGTGGGCTGACTGTCGAGGAGTTGGAGCGCTTGAGTGATGCGTTTGTCATGGTTGAACTGCCGAAAGGCGAGACGCTTTATGGAGCCCGGGAATCTACAGACGGGCTCTTTGTGATTGAATCAGGACAACTCGAGCTGCTTGATGAAGACGGAAAGCAGCTTGAAGTTCTTAAACACGCCGAAGTTATTGGCACAGAAGCATTGCATTACTTTCCAACCCGTCAGAAAACCGCAATAGCCCTCACTGACGCCCAGGCGTACTTCCTCCCAAACAAAGAAATTCAAGCTTTGTACGCTGAAATTCCCGCCTTCAAAGAGACTGCTTCAGTGCTGTTTAACAGTGTTCGCCTGGCATCTTTCGTTCCAATGGCATGGCTTGAACCCGGCGAAAAGATCCATCTGATGGCACGCAAACATCCGGTTTTTCTCTTCTTCCGATCCATCCCGCCCATCTTTGCTTTTGCAACTATCTGGTTTCTCATGGTTCTTCTGAGCCCTAAGCATGCCTTTTGGTCGCTGGCTGGATTGGTGATGGGCTTTCTCTTTTGCTTACTTTGGCTGATTTGGAATATCAATAACTGGGCGAACGACTTCTACCTCATCACCTCCCGCAGAATGGTCTGGGTGGAGCACGTCACCGGCTTTTATGACAGCCGGCAGGAGGCTCCGCTGAGCACACTGATCTCGGTTGGCGTTAAAACCACCCAGCTCGGAGTATTTCTGGGTTATTCGGATGTCATGGTGCGCACATACATTGGCGATATTCGATTTGAGCGCGTTGCTCACGCCCGCACGATCGGCAAGCTGATCGAGACCAACTGGGCACGCGGCAAACGCGCCGACCTGGAGCTTGACGCACGTGAGATCCGCAAAGCATTGCGCCAGAAATTCGGCAAAGAAGCTGAAGATATCACTGCCAAAGACCTGCAGGCGGAACTGGGCACAGTTCAACCCGCGCCAAAAGAAGTCAACTTTTTTGAGTGGTTGTTCTCGGATTTTGTTCGCGTTCGGCATGAGGTAGGCGGTACGATCACCTATCGAAAACACTGGCTAATCCTGCTTAAAAAGATTCTTTTGCCCCTCTTCGCGATAATATTATCTATTTTCTTCGTTGTCGCGATCATTACCCATAACCTGACCCAGGTCGATTACACCATGGGTCTGGTTGCCGGCTATTTCCTGGTCTTTGTCGCTGCCGGGGCTTTGGTCTATCAGTACGTCGACTGGCGCAACGACCTCTTCCAGCTCACGCCAAACCAGGTGATCGACCTTGACCGCAAACCTTTCGGTCGCGAGTCACGGCGCTCTGCCCCCCTGGAGAACATCCTGAGCATTGAGTACGAACGGCGGGGAATTATCCCCATGCTGTTTAACTACGGCACGGTCTACATCACGATCGGAAACACTCAGCTGACATTCAACCATGTCTATCAGCCATCGGTCGTCCAACAGGACATTTTCACCCGGATGGGTAAGCATGCACAGGATCGCGATGATCGCAACACGATGCTCGAGCGGGAACGCGTCGCCCAGTGGTTCAAGGTCTTCCAGGAAGAGGCTGAGAAAGATCTGACCCTACCGTCTCAGTCCGAACCCACCCGCCCCATTACGATGAAAACCTCGCAGTAGCAATTTAGTGCAGAATATGTTCCACTTTTGGAACCGATATCTTTACCATATCCAAACGATCGCATTATCCACCCGTTTGAATCCAACACTCTCTTGAGGTAAAATATTTAAAATTTTGGATGGAGATTTATGGCGATTTTAGACATCGTGACCTTCCCTGATCCTTTTCTCAGGCTCAAGGCGAAGCAGGTCACCAAATTTGATTCAGAACTGCAAACACTGATTGAAAACATGTTTGAGACCATGCGTGCTGCCCCGGGTGTGGGGCTGGCAGCGCCTCAAGTTGGTGAATCGCTGCGCCTGGTGGTTGTGGAATACACTGAGGCTGAGGATGAGGATGAGAACGCCAAACCAAAAAAATATGTCCTCATCAATCCAGAGATTATCAAACGTTCTGAAGAAACGCTGATGGACCTTGAGGGCTGCCTTTCACTGCCCGGTCTGGCTGGTAAGGTTGAACGTCACGAGGCAGTGACAATCAAAGCCAAAAATCGCTTCGGCAAGCCGCTGAAACTTGAAGCAGAAGACTGGCTTGCCCGCATCTTCCAGCATGAGATCGATCACCTCGATGGGGTACTCTACATCGACAGGGCTGAGGAAGTGTTTGAACCAACTCCTGAGGAAGCTGAACAGATCAAGGATTAATGTACCTAACCCGGCTATCGCTGACGAATTACCGAATTTTCTCCCGCCTGGAACTGGATTTCCCCAGGCGGGTGATTTTGTTCACCGGTGATAACGCCCAGGGGAAAACGTCCATCCTGGAGGCGGTCGCTTACCTGGCTAACTTTTCATCCTTTTTGGCTTCCAATGACCGTCAGTTGATGAACTTTTCTGCTCCCAACGAACCTGTCATGGTTGGTCGCATCCTTGGTGAATTCGAACGCGCAGGGCGTCATCATACCATCGAAGTCCGCCTGATCCAGGATGCTGCTACCAATCCCGCCAATCCGCGTTTTTCCAAGCAAGTACTTCTCGATGGGGTGAAAAAACGCATTGGTGATGTCTATGGTCAGTTCAACGCGGTCACCTTCTTACCCCAGATGTCCAGGGTTATTGAAGGAACTCCTGCCGACAGGCGCCAATATTTTGACGAAATTCTATCACAGGTGGAATCCGGCTATTCACGTCATCTTTCTGTCTACTCCAAAGCCCTGACACAGCGAAATGCGCTTTTAAAGACCCTGGCAGAAGTTGGTGGAGACAGAGCACAGCTTGAGCCCTGGGATGACCTGCTTGCAAGGCATGGCAGTTCGATCATGCACGCCCGGATTCTTGCTCTTGCTGCGCTTGAAAAACAGGCGATCCCCATCCACCAACGACTGACCCGCGATCTCGAAATCCTCCAGTTTCACTATCAGCCCTCCTACGAGCCGCTCAAAAAGCCTTCGGGTCAGATGGCACTTCCGGTGCAAACTACTTTGGATCGCACCGGTATCACTTCGGACGAACTCGAGCATGGATTACTGGCAGCCTATAAACAAAGCTGCCACGCCGATATCCAGCGCGGGCAGACCAGCCTCGGTCCCCACCGTGATGAGGTCAGATTCCTGAGTAATCAAATTGACCTGTGCGACTTTGGCTCGCGCGGGCAAACCCGCACTGCCTTGCTGACCCTCAAGTTTGCCGAGGTGGCCTGGATGAAGCAGCGCACGGGCGAGTGGCCGGTTTTGCTGCTGGATGAAATCATGGCGGAGCTTGATCCACAAAGACGCAGGGATTTGCTCTCAGTGGTTGGGCAGGTGGAACAGGCGTTTCTTACTGCCACCGACCTCGAGATGTTCACTCCAGAATTTGTGCATGGGCATGAGGTCTGGCAGGTCGATCAGGGTATCGTAAAGCGATCATGAAAAACAAAGAATTCGCCAGGCTGCTTTTCCCTCGAACAATGATCTTTTTGGTCCTGGCAATGAATCTTCAGTGCGCTTTGACTTACATTCTCAATCCCCTGCCATATGTGGCGCCGTTTGAACTGAGCGGTGAGCCTGGTCGGGCAGCGGTCATCGGGATTGGCATCCTGTTTGTCATGTGGCAGGTGCCCTATGTGTTTGCTCTTGCCCATCCACTGCGCAATCGGCGCTCGCTGCTTGAAGCCGTTCTGATGCAAGGCATTGGACTTGTTGGGGAGACTCTGCTTCTTCGCTCCATTCCATTGCTGCATACTGCCCTGAGGGCGTCTATTTTGCGGTTTGTTATCTTTGACGCTGCTGGTTTGCTTTTTCTTCTGGCAGCGGCTGCCTACACCATTCGACTTTTGAAATTCAAACCAGGAGAATCCCATGTTAACTGATCTGTTATTGATAAGCCGATCCTATCGTCGTTTTGATGAGTCTGTGAAAATTTCCCAGGATGTTCTGCGAGATTTGATCGATGCCACCCGTTATTGTCCCTCATCGGCTAATCGACAGCCCCTCAAGTACCGCCTGATTTTCGATGAGAATGAAACGGATCAGGTCTTTGGCTGTCTGAAGTTTGCTGGCTACCTGCAGGATTGGTCAGGACCAGTCGCTGGCGAGCGACCGACCGCTTATATCGTCGTCCTTGGCGATGAAACCATTAGTAAGTTTTCAGAAGTGGACGCAGGAATTGCGATGCATACTATCTTGCTGCGTGCCACGGAATTGGGCTATGGTGGATGCATCCTGGCATCGGTTCAGCGCGAAAAATTGCGGGAAATATTGGCTTTGGATGAACGCTTCCATATTGGCTATGTGATCGCTTTGGGAAAGCCTGCTGAAACTAGCCTGATCGAGCCGCTTGGGCAGGATGGCGACATCAAATACTATCGCGATGCAGAAGGCGTGCATCACGTACCAAAGCGAAGCCTTGAAGATCTGCTTATCTAAGCTTTAAGGTTGGTTGGAGGTTTTCTGTTCTTGACGAACCAGCCCGAACTCTAGAGCGCTTGATAAAATCCCAATCCTAATTTTTCATGGGAATATCCCAGAGATCCCGCTGAATCCATGGGCCCACACAGATTACCTCTGGTGAAAAGATCAGTTGGCGTTGGGTGTTATTCTTTACCTGGAAGGTCCAGCCAATAGAGCTAGGTTGGCTGGATAACAGCACCAAACCAACAGGCATCCTGAAGCCACCGCCAATAGGGATGACGCCGCAATTCAACGCTACCATCTGGTTTTCACCTGCAGAAATTTTTGCAGAATCCTTGCGAATCGTCAGAGGAGGCAATTCTGAGCCTGTAAGGCACTGTGCATAAGCATCAAGAGTCTGCTTACTGCGAGCTTGATTTACGACTGTGATTACCCATTCTTTGCCCACAAGCCTCGATTCGGTCACCACCAGATCAGGTGATTTGGATAGATCGAATCCTCCTGCCACCGCTCTGCCTCCAACCTGACAGCCAAGCTTGATTTTGGCAAAACTTCTACCTTCTACTATCTGTTCAACATACGTGGTCTGCACTTTTCCGCTAAAAGCAACCAGGCAATTTGCATAGACAGTGATTGTTTTCTGAGAATTCGTCTGATTGCTAAGGGTGATCTGCCAGCCGTTATTCGCAGGTTGGTTCGCAACCAAAATCACCTCTTCATCGATCAAATAACCGCCTGAGATTACCAAACCTTTCTCTTCATCACACGAAACGGCGAAGGTTTGCGTTTTTCCCGATTCGAGCTTGTATTCCTCTTTTACCTGGATGGTGTCGACAGGTGCTTGAGTTGGTATGGGAATCAGAGTTTGAATCGGAGTGATGGTGGGCGTGCTAATCGATTCGTCCGGAGGAAGCGTAACGGTTGGGGTCGGTGTGCTTATAGATTCGTCGGGAGGTGGGGTAAGTGTTGTTGTCGATGTTTCTGTAGGTGTAGCGGTTGCCGTTGCCGTGGCAGTCGCCGTAGGTGTTAGCGTAGGGGTGGGTGTAGCCGTTTCGGTTGCCGTCGCGGTGGTTGTGATTGTAGATGTAGCAGTTGCAGTCGCGGTGGTCGTTGGGGTGGGCGTGAAAGTAGCAGTCGCGGTCGCTGTCGGAGTATGAGTGGCGGTTGCAGTCGGTGTGGGTGTCCGAGTTGGGGTCGCTGTTGCCGTCGCGGTAGCGGTGTTTGTGGCAGTTGGACTTGGGATGCGGATGGTGTAGTGTAATTCCGGTCCAATCAGGCTGCCTTTATCTGACTGGATTTGCCAGTAGCCGGAATACTCACCCTGGTAACTAGGCGCAAACAGCTCCAGGGAAATGTCGAGGGTGCTGCTGGCACTTACATTTGGCAGCAAGCTGGGGGAATTGCCGCCCATCAGGCTGCCACGCACAAAGACCAATTTGTAGTTTTCCCAGTCACAAGTGCCGTTGTTTTGCACTCTCCAGGTTTTAGTGAATTGCTGACCAGGTTTCAGGATGGTTCCATCCGGGATACTAAGGTCTTGCAGCAGGGCTGCTGACATGGTGCAGGCGGAGGGTGTGGTTGTACCGGTGGGAGTTACTCCAGGAGTGGGTGTTGTCAGGGTTGGGGTTGGTGGAATTTCCTGCTCATCCATAATCTTCACGATCACCGCCACCTGAGCGACCGCCGAGGGAGTATCCCCTCGCTGATAGAGTTTTACCTCGACCATGGTGGGACCCTCTTTGGTCGGGATCCAGGGCTGCAGTACCAGGCCAAAAGTGCCGGGATTAATGTCGGGTGTGTCGAGTCGGGTCAGCTCGCCGTTGATATACAGTTCGATCCGGGACCAATTTCCTTCGGGTTTGATTTGAGAAGTAACCTGGTATTCCAGAAAAGCCGGGATCGACTGCCCCGAAATAGGATTGAGGATGGAAATGCTGGCATTGCTTCTTGGCAAATTACAGGCGAACACTCCGACCGCAACGAGCAAAAAAGCAATGATCAGCATAATAATGGTGCGTTTTTTCATAACAGCCTTTCATAGCGTAATAAAACCTGCTTTAATGACGAAAAATACGCCATGAAGTTCCCCACTCAGGTCAACCGGTAAGCCGTATTCTGTCTTGGATGCGCATCTATCTAGGCAAACTGTCACCAGCCTGCTCATGCGGTCTACCCGGAGATCAAATGAGCCGAGCAGGCTCTTTCTCCTGTTTGACCTTGCACCGGATGGGGGTTGCCTGGCCGCGTTTGTTACCAAAGCGCCGGTGGTCTCTTACACCACCTTTTCACCCTTACTCTTGCGAGCGGTATGTCTCTGTGGCCCGATCCACGATCTTACGACCATCCAGGGGTTACCTGGCATCCTGCTCTGCGGTGTACGGACTTTCCTCACTAAAAGCGCGCGCACCTGGCTGACCTGAGTAAGTTAAGGATAGCGGATGGTGGGGGAAAAGTCAAACATGAGCGGAGGGTATGAGGCGCCATCAAACCTGGAGACCTGGTGGTCAAAGACCTCGCGCAGCCTGTGCCCGCAACGAAGTGGATGGGTATCAGGAGACCGGCGAGAACTGAGGTGGGCAACCTATCGGTCAAATGCCGCGCACGGCGTGGACGCCGGCGCGATCGGGAGGGTAGGGGCACGGCACGCCGTGCCCAGGTAAACACAGGGGTC
>DIVL01000023.1:0-34746 GCA_002435825.1 Anaerolineaceae bacterium UBA6133 | reverse complement strand
ATCAAACCTGGAGACCTGGCGGTCAAATGCCGCGCACGGCGAGGACGCCGGCGCGATCGGGAGGGTAGGGGCACGGCACGCCGTGCCTGCCCAAGGCAGTCCAGACAGAGAATAACCACGGGGGGTTACCCCTACACAAGGTAACAATTTTTGTCGAGCCAACCAAATAGGTTGGAGACCTGGCGGTCAGATGCCGCGCACGGCGAGGACGCCGGCGCGATCCTCTTCCACCCGGGGATCCGGTTTTCAGAGAACTAAAAAAGTCTTCAGGGGGTTGAATCACAACGATTTGGTCGGTTTTCTACGACCAATTACTGGACAAATCTGGGATTTATTGTAAAATAGTCTTTTGCAAGTATATAGGAATTATTTTTGGAGGAAGAAGTTGGCAAACATTAAGTCTCAGATTAAACGAAACAAGCAAAACCAGGCTGCTCGCCTGCGCAATCGCGTCTACCGTGGCTCAGCCCGCACGTTCCTGCGCAAGGCTCAGGCTGCCATTCGCACCGAGGACACCGAAAAATCTCAGGCTGAAGTGCTGAATGCGATCCGCGCTCTGGATAAGGCTGCTGCAAAGGGTGTCATCCATAAGAACAACGCCGCGCGCCGCAAGTCTCGTTTGATGGCTCGCTATAACAGCTTAAACAAGTAAGCTCTTTTCATTCACACACCGAGGCTCCCTTACCAAATGGTGGGGAACCTCTTTTTTTGTTTAACGGGTAAACATTATACGTCAAGAACCACTCGCATTCGCACGAAGCAGCCCCGGCTCCATCCCTCGATGTTATAATCGCCCCAGACTGAATGTGAGATGCCTATGTTTGACGACGTGAAAGACCAATTAACCCATATAATCGATAGCTTTTGCCAAACGCGTGGGCTGCCCACTGGCAAAGTGGAGTTCCGCAACATTCCCTTCAGTGGGGAATGGGGAATTGCCGCGCCACTTTTCCCGCTGGCAGCAGCTGATCCAGACAAATCTCTGCCAGTACCCAAAAAAGCCCAGGAATTTGCGGAAATCCTGAAAACGCAGGTGGCAGATTTACCTGGTTTCTCACGGATTGAAGCCGTCAGAGGATACCTGAACCTGTATTTTGAGCCCCACCAATATGCCGAAAGGGTCGTCAGTACTGTGCTCGAGCAGGGCAGGTCTTTTGGCTCCCAGGAGCAGCAGGACAAGCAGGTGATGGTGGAATATTCCAATCCCAACACGCACAAACCCCTACATGTGGGTCACCTGCGGAATGTGATTCTGGGCGGCTCAGTCTGCAATATCCTTGAAGCCGGCGGCAAGAAGGTTATCCGCGCCAACTACATTGGCGATATCGGACTGCACGTGATCAAGTGGATGTGCAATTACGAGATGTACCACTCTGGCGAACAGCCTGGCACTGACAAGATGCGCTGGATGGCGGACCTATATGCTGAGGCAGACAAACGTTTTGTGGGTGAGCCCGAGTTCGAGGCTGCCGTGAGAGCCTATTTCTCCCGCTGGGATGCCGGCGAGCGGCACCTCAAAGACCTTTGGAAGCAGACGCGCGACTGGTCGATGGAAGGTTTCGATCAAGTTTACGGGCTATTGGGGGAGCATTTTGATCGGATCTACTTTGAAAGCGAAGTGGAAGAACCCGGCAAAGCTCTGATCGACCAGCTGATCGAAAGCGGATTGGCTGAAGATGGCCGCCCGGAAAACCCGGTGATCATTGACCTGGATAAAAAGCTGGGCACCCAAGAGGAATACCGGGTGGTGGTCGTTCTGCGCTCGGATGGAACCTCTTTGTATGCTACCAAGGAAATCCCACTGGCAATTATGAAATTCCAGGAGTATGACCTCGACCAATCCATTTACGTGATTGATGTCCGTCAGTCGCTGCACATGAAGCAAATGAGCAAGGTGATGGAGCTGATGGGTTACCCCTGGGCGGATCGCATGCGGCACCTTGCCTATGAGATCGTCAATTTACCGGGGAATGTGACCATGTCTTCCCGGGATGGCACAGTCGTGCTGCTGGATGACCTGATCCGTGAAGCTACGCAACGTGCCCTTGAGGTCGTGAGGGAGAAAAACCCCACTTTGGACATTGAAACGATGCAAGAAGTGGCTGAAAAAGTCGCCCTGGGTGCCATCAAGTACCCAATGATCGCGCGGGAAAACACCAAGATCGTGACCTTCGACTGGGACACCGCTCTCGACTTCAACGGACAATCCGCTCCGTATATCCAGTATGCGGTTGTGCGTGCCAACAGTATTTTGCGGCGCCTGAACGAACCCGCGCCCAGCAGGGCGGCTTTCAGCCACGAGCTGCCGCCCGTGGAAGTCAACCTGATCGAAAAGATATCGCAACTACCCGAGGTGGTTCAGAAAGCAGCCGCTGAGTTTAAACCCTCACTGGTCGCTACTTACGCCTTTGAGCTTGCCCAGGCATTCAATGACTTTTATACCCAGTGTCCGGTCTTGTCGGCTGAAGGCTCAACCCGTCTTTCCCGCCTGGTGCTTGTACAGGCAGCCAAAATCAGCCTTGAAAATGGGTTATCTTTACTGGGAATTCAATCACCGCAAGTGATGTGATGTAGAATAAGAATAATCAAAATTAGAAGGAGAAACA
This sequence comes from Anaerolineaceae bacterium UBA6133, assembly GCA_002435825.1. Taxonomy (GTDB): domain Bacteria; phylum Chloroflexota; class Anaerolineae; order Anaerolineales; family Anaerolineaceae; genus Mesolinea. Next base: position 32,140 of record DIVL01000023.1, on the reverse strand, counting down.
TATGAGTCGAATTCGTACACTAATCATGGGGGCAGCAGGTCGGGATTTTCACAACTTCAACACATTCTTTCGTGACAACGAAAAGTATGAAGTGGTTGCATTCACCGCGACCCAGATCCCTAACATTGACGGGCGAAAATACCCCGCCGAGCTCGCTGGGACACTGTATCCGGACGGCATCAAGATCTACCCTGAGTCAGATTTGCCTGATCTGATCAAGCAGTTCGAAGTTGACGAGGTTGTTTTCGCTTACAGTGACGTTCCCTACGATTACGTGATGCACAAATCTGCCCTGGTCAACTCTCTGGGAGCTGACTTCCGCCTCATGGGTACCAAAGAGACCCAGGTCAAGTCTACCAAGCCCGTGGTTGCCATCTGCGCTGTTCGCACCGGCTGCGGCAAAAGCCAGACCACCCGCCGTGTTGCGGCGATCCTCCAGGAAATGGGTCTCAAAGTGGCAGCTATCCGCCACCCCATGCCTTATGGAGACCTGGTGAAGCAGCGCGTTCAGCGTTATGCGACTTATGCTGATCTCGACAAGCATGAATGCACGATTGAGGAACGCGAGGAATACGAACCTCACATCGATAATGGCGTTATCGTCTTTGCTGGTGTGGATTATGAAGCAATTCTGCGGGAAGCTGAAAAAGAAGTGGATGTGGTTCTGTGGGATGGTGGGAATAATGATTTCTCGTTCTACAAACCCGACCTGCAGATCACCGTGGCAGATCCTCTGCGACCCGGGCATGAAATTGCCTACTACCCTGGCGAGGTCAATGTGCGCCTGGCGGACGTGGTCGTCATTAACAAGGTCGACACTGCCAATGCTGAAGACATCATTAAGGTGCGTGAGAATGTCCACAACATCAACCCCAACGCGGTCATCATTGAAGCTGCTTCCCCGATCTACGTGGACGATCCCGAATCCATCCGCGGCAAGCGGGTGCTGGTAGTGGAAGATGGTCCCACACTGACTCATGGCGGCATGAAGATTGGTGCCGGTTGGGTGGCTGCACGCCGCTTTGGCGCGGCAGAGATTGTGGATCCACGACCATTTGCGGTTGGCGAGATCCTCGCTACCTACAAAAAATACCCCGACACCGGCAACATTTTGCCGGCAATGGGTTACGGCGATCAACAGATCCGCGACCTTGAGAAAACCATCGAGTCCGCGGATGTGGACATGGTCATCATCGGCACGCCAATCGATCTGACCCGCGTTATGAAAATTGACCGCCCAAGCCAGCGCGTGCGCTATGAGCTTGAGGAAATTGGCAAGCCTGACCTCGAGGATATCCTGAAGAAAAAGTTTGGCAAGTAGTTTTGAATAAGACAGACAACCGGTCAGGCAACTGACCGGTTGTTTTTTAAACCAGATCTTGGGTGGTATAAGGCAGTCGTCTCTCCGCAAAGCACAATGGGATTGTGATAAACTCAGCCTAACCAATAACGAAAGAGTAACTATGTTTATCGATTCTATACAAATTAAAGTCGCGTCTGGAAAAGGCGGAGACGGTATCGTGCACATGCACCGCGAAAAATACCGTCCTCGTGGAGGTCCTGATGGTGGGGATGGGGGTAGAGGTGGCAGTGTGATCTTTGAAGTGGTCCCAACCCTCAACACCCTGAGCCATTTTCATCAGAACGAGAATTTCTTCGCAGATGCAGGCAAGAACGGCGGACCTACCAACCGCAGCGGTCGCTCGGCTAAGGACCTGATCATTCGCGTTCCACCGGGCACGGCGGTTTATGATGACGACAAGGCTGAATTGATCGGGGATCTCGTCTCGCCGGGTCAGCGGCTGGTTGTTGCCAAAGGCGGCCGAGGAGGCAGGGGTAACCAGCACTTTGCGACCAGCCGAAATCAAATGCCGCTCACTGCAGAAAAAGGAGAACCGGGCGAAGAATTCAACCTCAGGCTCGAATTGAAGCTAATCGCGGATGTTGGGCTGGTTGGGCTGCCGAATGCCGGAAAATCGTCCATTTTAGCCGCAACAACGAACTCCAGAGCCAAAGTAGCAGATTACCCCTTCACGACGCTTGAGCCCAACCTGGGCGTGGTACAGCTTGACCTGGATAGCAGCTTCGTGATGGCAGACATTCCGGGACTGATCGAGGGAGCTTCCATGGGGGTGGGTTTGGGTTTTGACTTCTTGCGTCACATTCAGCGCACACGTCTGCTCATCCATGTTTTGGATGGTCTGTCGGAGGATCCGCTGGACGACTACCTTACCATCAATGCCGAGCTTGAACTTTTTGATGATCTGCTCGGGAAACGATCACAGATTGTTGTTTTGAACAAGATGGACCTGCCGGATGTGGCTGAAAAATTTGCATCTCTGCAACAACAATTTGAGAGTTTGGGAGTAGAGCTGATACCAATTTCAGCTGTCAGCCAGTATAACCTCAGGGAGCTCATGTGGAAGGTATTCAGGACCCTGGGCGAACTTCCGGTTGAAGATAAGGCGGCAGAAATGCCAGTCTACCGTGCGGAGGTTGACCCGAATGCCTTTGAGATCGAAAAGACTGAAGATGGCTACCTTGTTTCGGGAGCACGCATCGAAAAAGCGGCTGCAATGACCTATTTTGATCAACCTGGTTCTGTAAGGCGCTTCCAGAAGCTGATGGCGGGGCTAGGCGTAGAAAAGGCTCTGCGCGCCGAGGGGATCCAGGAAGGCGACAGCGTCATCATTGCCGATTGGGAATTGGAGTGGCAGGATTAATCTGACCTTAAATGCGCGCGACCTGGGTGAGGGGGGCACCCAAGCCGCGCGCGTCATTATTATCACACCTTTATCTCTCAATGTCAATGTATTTTGATGCAATTTTTGTGATGCAATTTTCTGACTATTTGGTATAAAAAATAGGCAGTGGTGCAAGCATTCTTAACATTCGCTGTATCCGCATGTGTAGCACTTGCGACAGCCTTCTTCGTTAATCATGGTTGCCTGGCCGCATTCCGGGCAAAGTTCACCGATTTTGTGGATGGGGGATGTTATGCCGGGCATGGGAATTTGCTCGGTCTGTTTTTCTACTACGGTTTCTTCTTTCTCCCAGTGTTGTTGGAAGAGGTATTCATCCAGGGCTTTGGCAATACCATCAGGAAGTGAGCGTACGCGATTGGGACCAAAACCGAGCGATCTGCCGCCGCCGATACCAGCAAGCTGTTCCATGACCAATTTCAGGCGTTCACGCGGCTCGATGGGCGAAGCCAGGCGCAGGATGTAGGATATCAGCCGACCCAAAGCTTCAGAATGGGCAGCCGTCTCAGAGCCAGCCTTGGCAGTGTTGACGAAAACTTCAAAAGGCTGCGATCCGCCATTTTCATTGATGGTTACAAAAGCTTTCCCAAGAGGTGTCTCGATTGAGTAAGTGTAGCCATGGAGCGTGCGTGGGCGGGGTTTTTTTGTATCCTTCCAGAAGGAAAGCTGTGTCTCCTCCCCGCCTTCGAATAGCATTAGGGCGGGCACAGTAACATTCCCCTTCTTGTCCATGGTCGCCTTGGTTTCCAAAACAACCTTTTCGCGGGAACCAGTGATGTAGACTGTGATGCCCTTGCAGCCCAATTTCCAGGCACTGATGAAAGCTTTACTGACGTCTTCTTCGGTTGTGCCCTCGGGAAAGTTGATGGTCTTGCTGAGGCTGTTATCCACGAATCGCTGTAAGGCAGCCTGGAGGTGGATATGTTCTTCAGCGGTGACATCGGAAGAAACCACAAACACGTTGCGGATGTGCTGTGGAAGCTGCTCGATGTGCTGGCAGGTGCCTTGTTCAATTACCTTCTTGATGACCTGATCTTTGGTTTCTTCGGGTAAACTGGCAGCGTTCAGGGCGTTTTGGAAGAAGGGGCTGACGTAATTGAGGAGCAGATCGTTGCCATTGTCATTGACATGGCGCACGTAAGCAAGGGCAAAAACGGGTTCACAGCCATAGCCTTCGCAGCCAGCCACTGTGCCAATGGTGCCGGTGGGGGCGATGGTGGTCTGGGCAGCATTGCGAATGCCGTGGGTTTTTATGCCGTCAACGATCCGCTGCCAGTCCAATTCAGGTCGCTGCCAGTCGCGTTTGTAGGGGAAGAGTGGAGCAGGAGCTTCCCATGTGAGGTTTTCGGGATCGTAAATACTTCCCTTGATGGCGGGGAAAGCGCCGAGCTCCTGCGCCATCTCAATGCTGGTTTCCATCGAGAAGTAACGGATGAATTCCATCACCTGCCCACAGAACTCCAGTGATTCTTCCGAGCCATAGCGCACACCACAGTGGTACATCATATCTGCCAGACCCATGATCCCCAGACCGATACGGCGGGCTTTGTGCGCGGCTTCTTTCAGTTCGGGCACTGCGGGAACATAAGCATTTTTGTCCACGACGTGATCGAGGAATCGGGTGGCTGTCTTCGTCATTTGGCGCAGTTTTTCCCAATCCACGGTGCCATTTTCGCCAAGCATTTCAGCTAAATTGATCGAACCAAGGCAGCAATTTTCATAAGGACCAAGCCATTGCTCGCCGCAGGGGTTCGTCGCTTCGAGTTCGTATAGGTGGGGAACGGGGTTGTAGCGGTTGGCGGCATCCAGGAAGAGCGCGCCCGGTTCACCGTTGTGATGCGCCTGGCTGACAAAGAGGTTGAACAGTTTGCGCGCTTTGATGGTTTTGTATACCTTGACAGGCACGCCAGCCTTCTCGGCTGCGTCGATCGTGCCGTGGTATTTTTTGTAGGATGGGTGATGAACATCCGGGAAACGCAGATCCCAATCGGCATCATCCTCGACCGCCTGCATGAATTTGTCGGTGATTCCCAGTGAGATATTAAAATTAGTGATTGCCATTTCACTGGTTTTGCATTTAATGAAGGATTCCACGTCCGGATGATCGACTCGAAGTACTCCCATGTTTGCCCCGCGGCGCGTGCCACCCTGGGCAATTTCGCCAAAAGCATCGTCGTAGACCTTCAAAAAGCCGACCGGACCAGTTGCCTCGCCAGCAGAGGTATTGACGATGGAGCCATGGGGGCGAAGGCGGGAAAAGTTGAAGCCATTGCCGCCGCCGGTTTGTTGGATCAATGCCGCGTTGCGAAGGGTGCTGAAAATGCCATCCGAGGCACGTCCCATGTCGTCCGAGATGGGCAGCACAAAGCAGGCTGCCAGCTGCCCAAGCGGGGTACCCGCACCAGTAAAGGTCGGGGAGTTGGGGAAGAAGGATTTTGAAGCCATCATGCGGTAAAAGTCTTCCGCCAGGGCTTCCTGATCGTGCTCGCGCTCAGGAACGTCGGCAACGTGCCAGGCAACGCGCCAGAACATTTCATCAATGCTTTCAGCAGGTTTCCCATCATTACCACGCCGCAGGTAACGTTTTGCAAGCACCTGGCGTGAGTTATCGGTTAATTCAATTTTTGGGAAACCTTCCGGAATTGGGGGTGTTTGTATGAGTCCCGAATGATTGACTGTCGGTTCTGGCATGATAGTCCTTTGTAGTTTATTTTTCTTCTTCGGACAGCAGATGGTCGATTTCGTTCCGAATGGCATGGAGGTCGTCCATGCGTAGATAGACAGAGGCGTAGCGGATATAGGCAATGTGGTCCAGTTCCAACAAACCTTTGATTGCCAAATCCCCAATTACACGTGAATTGATCTCGGAACGACCTCGTTTTTGTAGCTCAGATTCGATTTCATTTACCAGATTATTTAGCGCGGCCGCAGGAACCGGACGCTTGGCACAGGCTGTACGCAAGCCGGCCAGCAATTTCTCACGGTCGAATTCCTCCCGTGTGCCGTCTCTTTTGATCAGCAGGGGAGTGGTCATGATGGTGCGTTCGAAGGTACTGAAGCGCTGGTGGCAGCTGTTACACTCACGTCGGCGGCGGATAACACCATGATTAACATCTTTGGTGGTGTCTACGACGTGCGATTCTGTGTTTTGGCAATACGGGCACTTCATCAATAACTCCTAAAAAATAAAACCCCTAAATATGGGGGGAATAACATGTTTTACCCCTACAGGTAGTACAAGGATTTTAGCACAGGCGTAAGGATAAGACAAGAAAAATCAGGTTAACAATCTTAAAACTCAGGAGATTTTAAGAGAAGGCTAATCATTGCGCATAGAATCGGTTTTTATCGTAGGAGCGTTGTCTTTATTGAAAATTGTTAATACCGGTAAAGGAATTTGCTTACCTAAAAATCCTATGGATATGGTCTGAGGTTTGAATTAGCACTGCTTTGGAAAATGTTTTGGCATACCGGGAGAGCCTGTACGACTTAACCGAAAGAATAAAAAAAGCCCGAGCTCGACCCAGGCTGAAAAAAATCACAACGAATGCCGAAATCAGGTTTGAGAACTGTTACAACCTTACCCAGGTTCTTCCTCCGGTTTCACGGAGGAAGAACCTAATCAGCACTGTCAGGAGATCCTGATTGAATCGCTTATCGATTCGAGCGCTTGCTCAGTTCGCGCCTTACAAACGCCGGTAGGGTGATGTCCACATCGCTGGTGTAAACATACTCTTCCTGTTTTTTGTTCTGAGCCTGTTGAGTCTCAGGAGCGTTCTGTGCCCGGGTATCGTTGACGCTCAGCCGGTCCTGCTGTTGACGGGGATGTTCCTGGCGAAAAAAAGCGGGCTCCGCCTCCTGGGGAGGCGTAGGGCGATCAAAGCCAGTGGCTATCACGGTGATGCGGATGTTATCACCCATGTTTTCGTCGATAACGGCACCGAAGATGAGGTTCACGTCCTGGCTGGCGGTCTCTTTGATGATCGCAGCGGCTTGATTGACTTCAAACAGCGACAGGTTGGTTCCACCGGTGACATTGAACAAGATGCCGCGAGCACCATTAATGGTGACATCCAACAACTGGCTTGAAATTGCCTGTTCAGCCGCAATCTTGGCACGATCCTCGCCAGATGCCTGACCCACAGCCATCAGCGCCGCGCCGCCTTCGGACATGATTGTGCGAACGTCCGCGAAGTCGAGATTGATCAAACCTGGGATGGTGATTAGCTCTGAAATGCCCTGGATGCCCTGACGCAGGACGTCATCTGCCATGCGGAAGGCGTCGTTGAGACCAACGTTCTTGCTGACGATTTGAAGCAGGCGATCGTTGGGTATGACGATCAGGGTATCGGCATGTTCCTTGAGCCGCATGGCACCTTGCTCGGCTGAGCGGGAGCGATGCGCGCCTTCAAATGAGAAGGGTCGGGTGACCACGCCGATGGTGAGGGCTCCAATTTCCTTGGCGATCTGTGCGACGACGGGAGCCGCACCGGTGCCTGTACCGCCACCCAGACCAGCAGTCACGAAGACCATATCCGCGCCTTTAAGTACTTCATATAATTCCTCGGCTGACTCTTCTGCTGCTGCCTGACCGATTTTGGGGTCGCCGCCGGCACCAAGACCACGGGTGGACTTGTCGCCAATGCGAACGCGGTTTTGTGCCTGCGATTTCAACAGTGCTTGAGCGTCTGTATTGATCGAAATGAATTCGATCCCTTGCAGTCCTTCGGCAATCATGCGATTGACCGCATTACAGCCGCCACCACCAACACCTACGACCTTGATCCTTGCGAATGATTCAGTTTGTCTTGCTTCCATTTTGATCTCCTCTATTTGTGTGCTTGTTTGATTACGGCAACATTCGCTTGAGCCACTGGACAAAGCCATCCGCTTTGGCATTGTTGTTAGCTCGCTGCGATTTTCCAGATCGCTCAGGAGCGATCTGGGTTGTTTCACTGAAAATGATGCCCCAGTCCAGCAGACCTACACTGGTTGCGAATGCGGGGCTCGAAATCTGGTCGGTCAGACCAACCATCCGCTCTGGCTTTCCTACGCGGGCTGGCAGCCCAATCACTTTGCTTGCCAATTTGCGTATACCAGGCAGCTGACTGCCGCCACCAGTAAGCACCAAGCCTGCTGGCAGGAGGGAGTCGTAACCCGAGTGTTTGATTTCCTGGTGGATCATCATGAAAATTTCTTCCACACGGGCTTCGATAATGTTCACAAGTTCACGGCGCTCAACCTTGGTACTTTGTTCAGAGCCGAAAGTAATCACATTGAATGACTCGTCCTCTCGGATATCTTCAAGGACAGCATAGCCGTGCTTAAGTTTGACCTCTTCGGCTACCTCAAGTGGAAGTCGCAGTCCCTGGGCTATGTCGGATGTCACCATGTCGCCGCCGATTCCAAGCACATTAGCATGAAAAACGTCACCTTTAACGTAAATTGCTACACTGGTGGTGCCTGCGCCAAGATCAATAAGTGCTACGCCCATTTCGCGTTCTGTCTCTGAGAGGATACTTTCACCAGCGGCGAGGGGATTAAGCACAAACTGAGAAACATCAATCCCCGCCATTGAAATGCATTGGCGAAGGTTTTCCATCGAAGAGGCGGCGCTGGTGATGATGTGGGCTTCTACTTCCATGCGGAAACCGTGCATGCCGACCGGTTGGCGGATGCCTTCCTGTCCGTCCACGCTGAAACCGCGCTGAATCACGTGCACGATCTCGCGATTGTGGGGCACGGCGATTGCCTGGGCAGAATCGAGCGCGCGATAGACATCTTCCTGGTCAATCACACGTCCTGAGATGCCAACCGCACCCTTGCTAATGGTGGATGAGACCTGCATCCCAGCCAGGTTGACGATTGCCGAGTTGATCTCGAAGCCAGACGTCCGTTCAGCTTTTTCGATCGAGCGGGCAATGCACTCAGAGGCAGCGGTGATATCGGTCACGATCCCCTTGCGGATGCCCTTGGCAGGTTCAATACCTACCCCAAGGATGCGCAGGTTGTTGCCATTTTCAACTCTGGCAACGAGGCTGCAAATTTTCGCAGTCCCAACATCTAATCCAACAACAATCGGTTCTTCTTCCATGATTAATGCTCCAAACGATAATAAGGTGCGTGTAGAAATTCCATGCTGATTAAAACTGGTTGCAAGTTTCTATCCAGAATTGTCTCTACAACCCTGGCATATTCAAGCAATTTCATGTCGATGTTTTCATCGTCATCACCGAAGAAAACTTGCCATCCGTGGGGGTCAACCCAGCCAAGACCGTTCTCTTCGTCATAAAGCATGGGGCTTTCAGGGGGTTTAATTCCATTCAGTTTCTGCACAGTAATAACGAAAGCCGGGTCCACCAGCGGGAGGACTGCTGCGGTTTCTGTCTCGTTTGCTACCAACTGCAATTCAGGGGCGACCCATCCCAGCGGGTGGGGTGGTTCGCTGTTGGCATAGACCCGGATTGGCAGTGTCGCTTCACCACGAACCGTGAAAGCGTAGCCATCCTGGTCGATCCAGTAGACGATTTCCTCGTTCTTCAGCCATAGCAGCGCCGGGATGCGTTCCTGGATGACGATCTCTACGCCTGCCGGCATTTGGACCTTCACATCAACAGCTTTTATGTCCGGGAATGCTTCCAGGATCTGGTTTTCGATTTCGCTGGGTATGACACTGATGATCGATTCGCCCTGCAGATCCAGCTTCTGGCTGATTTCCTCTGCTGGAACGCGTATACCGCCACTCAGGTTTACCTGGTCTACTGCGAAAGCGGTAGAAGTTCCCATCATGAAAAGCAAAACGAGCATTCCGACAGCGATCAAGCCTGAAAGCAAGCGCCAGCTCAGGCGCAGCTGGGGTAGGGCGGGCAGGCGTACTTCGCTGCCTGGCGTGCCGGTGGGCATGTAAACCCGGCTGCGGTTGCGCGTAGCTGCTGACCGGGTGTATTGGGTGCTTGTATAGGATCGGCGGGAGACGACCCTTGAGGCGTTCTGGGCATCCCTGGAGACTCGCACTGAAGGGTTGCTCGGGATGGGTTTGCGCCGTGCCGGTTCGATCTTCCGGCGGGCACGCACCTCATCTGCCCTGGTATTTCTGTTGGATCCGCTCGCCATCTTATTCCTCGTACTTCCTGATGGTCTCATCCTGTTCGGCTTTACGCTCAAGCGCCAGCTCCACCAGTCGATTCACCAGTTGGGTATAGCTCAGCCCTGAGTAGAGCCACAGTTTCGGGTACATGCTGATTTCGGTGAAACCAGGCATGGTATTTATCTCGTTGAAGTAGGCCTCACCGCTGACTTTGTCGATCAAGAAGTCCACCCGCGAGAGCCCGGTGCCGTCGATGGCTTTGTAAGCATCGATGGCATATTGCTGCAAAAGCGCTGTTTGGGCTTCTGGCAGGGGAGCTGGAATGGCAACCTCGGGGTCTCCGGACTGATATTTGTCCTTGTAGGTGTAAAACTCATCTCCTGGAACGATCTCTCCAGGTACTGTGCACTCCACTTCAGTGTTTCCAAGCACGCTGATCTCGATCTCCCTGGGATTGATGCCGCGTTCCACCAAGATGCGGCGATCAAACTTGGCTGCCAGCTGCAATGCTTTGGCGAGTTCCTTGCGATTGCGGGCTTTACTGATGCCTACTGAGGATCCAAGATTGGCTGGTTTGACAAACAGTGGGTAGGGGGCAACTTGCTCCGCTAATTCAAGGGTTTCCGGTAAACTTGCCTGGATTTCACGGCGGGAGAAAACCGAATATTCCAGCACCGGAACACCGATGGATTGCATCACGTGTTTGCAGACCGCCTTATCCATCGCCACGGAAGAGCCAAGCACACCCGCGCCAACATAAGCGCAGTTCTGGATCTCGAACAAACCCTGGATGGTTCCATCCTCCCCGAATGTTCCATGCAGAACCGGGAAAACCACGTCAATTGGAGTGATACTCTCAAGGTGGTTTCCCTCGCGGGTGTACAGATGCGGCTTACCGCCGTCGTTGAGGATCATAGCCTCCTGGAGCGATTCGAAGATCCCATCACGGAAGGCTTTGTGAGCGTGCGAACCGTAGAGCCAAAGCCCTTCAGTGGTAATGCCAACCTGGAAGACCTGGTACTTGGTCTCATCCAGCGCTTCAAGCACGGATTGAGCGGAGCGCAGTGAAACTGCGTGCTCGCCAGAGCGACCACCAAAAATCAACAACAGATTCAGCTTATCAGTCATCTTCAAATTCACCCAGCAATTCGATCTCAAGAGTGAGACTCACATCAAATTGCTCTTTCACAGTTTTTTGTGCCAGGCGGATCAGCCTGTAGTAATCCTGCGCGGTCGCCTCGCCATCATTGAGAATGAAATTGGCGTGCACCGTGCTGATCGAAGCATGCCCTGAAGTAACCCCTTTCATTCCGGCAGCTTCCAACAGCCGACCAGCATAGTCGCCCTTTGGATTCTTGAAAGTGGACCCGAATGAGGGACCGACTGGCTGAGTTTGGCGTCTTTTTTGAGTCAATTCCTCCAGCAAACGCTGTGTGATTTCTTTCTCCACTTTTGTTCCAGAGAAACTGGCGTTCAATATGACGATTTCTTCGCCATTGCGCTTGAACTTGCTCGAGCGGTATCGGAATCCCATTTCCTCACTATCGAGACTTTGCTCACCTTCGGCTTTGGTGATGACCTGCGCCACAATCATGCACTTGGAAATGTCCGAGCAATGTGCGCCCGCATTGCCATAAACCGCCCCGCCAACTGTACCGGGGATGCTGTTTGCCCATTCGAAGCCAGACACGCCGCGCAAGCTGGCCTGACGCGAGACCGCGCCCAGGTTCGCCCCGCTTTCCGCAAAGATCACAGGTTGGTCACCCTTGGTATCAATGCGAACGTTGTGGCAGCGGTTGTGCACCATCACTCCCACGTAACCGGAATCGCTAACCAGCAAGTTTGAGCCGCTGCCCAGGATGCGGAAAGGCACATCCAGTTCCCATAAGATTTTGACTGTATGTCGCATCTCATCGGCGGTGTGGACGGAGATCATTCCACTGGCAGGACCTCCCACGCGGGTGGTGGTGTAGTTTGCCATGCGCACGTTTTCCTGCAGTTTGTCGCCAAACAGGGCTTGCAGTTTTCGCAGAGGAAGCTCAGTCATTCTGCCTCCTTACGTCCAATTTCTGGCAAAGCATTTGCGCAAACTCAGGTCCCTTGCCTGCAGAGAAAACGATTACCACATTCAGTCCGTTGGCTTGCTCCGCCACGAAATTCGCGGCTTCGGCGAAGCCCTGGAAGCAGGCTGCTTTTGAGCCGGGAATATCTTCAGCAATCCGCTTGGGAGTGTCGGTTTCGACCGTCTCCCTGGCAGCGTAGGTCGGTAAAATTACGACGCGGTCAGCTCGCTGCAGTGCAATTGTGAACGCTGTCTGCATTCGATCGGTGCGCGAGAAGGTGTGGGGTTCCCAAACTGCCCAAAGGCAGTGGTCAGGGTAAAGTTCGCGCGCGGCTTCGAGCGTCAGATCCAGCTGGGTGGGGTGGTGCCCATAGTCATTGATCACCACCGTGTCGCCACTATGGCAAACCTTGTCAAAGCGGCGCTCTGTACCCTTGAAATCTGCAAGGCTTTCGCATGCTCCTGCTGGGTTCAACCCAAGCTGATGCAGTACTGCCAGTGCTCCGGCAGCGTTGAGAAGATTATGCCGGCCGGGGATTTTCAAGACAAAATCACCCAAATCTTGTCGAGAGGGTGTGTGGATGAGGCTGAAGTCATATCCATCCCCGTTCCAGTGGACGTTTTGAACCTGGTAAGTGCATTCTGCGCTGTAGCCATAGGTCAGCATTTGGATGCTTTCGAAATCCTCATTTTGCAGAAGGTTGCGCACGCCTTCGTCTTCGGCGCAGGCAATCACCGCGCCGCCTGGCTGGGTTCGGCGGATAAACGCCGCGAAAGCCGCGCTGTAAGCATCTGGTGTGGTGAAAAAGTCAGGGTGGTCATATTCCACGTTGGTCAGCAAGCTGATCTTCGGGCTCAAACCCAGAAACATGTAGTCGTATTCATCGGCTTCGATCACAAACAGATCACTTGAGCCGGCATGTGCGTTGGTCCCCAGCGGGCGAATTTGCGCCCCAAGGATAAAGGTTGGGTCTGCATTCAGACCGCGCAGCATTGTCACCAGCATTGCTGTGCAGGTGGTTTTGCCGTGTGAGCCGGCGACCGCGAGCGTCTGGTAGCCAGCGGTCAGACCCGGCAGAAACTCGCTGCGTTTGAGGACCGGGATTCCCTTTTCACGTGCGGCAACAACTTCGGGATCTTCGTCACGGACGGCTGAGGAGCGCACAATCAGGTCCGCTTCCAATGCCAATTCGGGGCTGTGACCCAGGAGTGTGTAAGCGCCCTTGGCTGTGACTGCATCGAAGTAGCGTGAAGCAGACCTGTCCGTGCCACTGACCTGCCAGCCTTTTTCAAGCAGCAGGAGAGCGATGGCTGACATGCCTGTTCCGCCAATCCCGATGAAGTGCACTTTACGCATCAGATCATCACTCCGATCAAGATCAAAACTGCGATCGCAATTGCTAAATACAGTCCATTACCTGTCAAAAGTTGCGGAACCATATTCTGAAGAAGTTTAATTGCCTGCTGACCAGCTTCGGTTGCCGCGTCAGGCGCTGTGATCCAGCTGAAGGGATAACCTGCCTTGTCCATGAAATACCAGGCGGAACCCACCATCCAATAGCCGTTAACCGCCCCAAACACTGCGCCTAAGATCATTTCTATAGGTGTGTCACGGTTGAATCGACCTGACTCGGAAAAGCGGCGGAAAGCTGGGGTCTGATAGCCAAGAAAGCCGCAGACGAACAACACGATCAGCTCAAGGAAAAGGGCTTTTGTGCCCGATAAGTCTCCTAAAAGACGAGGCAGGACTTCCTGAATGATAAAAAGTGCCAGAATTCCTGAAACAATCACAACCAGTTCTTTGCGTAAGCCGCGGACGGCACCAATTATTCCAAAGAGCACCACAAAAATCGTGAAGAAAATGTTGAGCGAAACCATATTTGTCCCTATCCCTCCGCCATTTCGTAGAGCAGACTGGCAATCCGTTCCGCTGCCTGGGGCTGCGCCAGCGCTTTCATTGACCGCTGCATGTGCTGCAGCCGAGCCTGGTCCTGAACAAGCGTGTCGATCTGCGCCAGTAGTTGGCTCTGCAGATACTGGTCCTCCAGCAGAATCGCGGCTTCGCGTTCCACCAGGTAATCCGCATTTACCTTCTGATAGCGCCAGGCGTAAGGATAAGGCACCAAAATGGCAGGCAGACCGAAGAACGGATACTCACCCAAAACGGACGCGCCGGCTCGTGAGACTACCAGGTCTGCCGAGCCGTACGCAGCGCCCATTTCGTGCAGATAAGGGAAGACTTGATAGCTTTGGGGGAGGTTGGTTGTTGCAGCCTTTACAGTCTCCCAATCCAGATGACCGGTAAGATGGATCACCTGGTAACGCTTCAGGAGCTCGTCCAGAATGGCAACGACAGCTTTGTTGATCGAGCGCGCGCCGCTGCTGCCGCCAGTGAATAAGATCACTGGCTTTTCGTTAGTAAACCCAAAGTATGCCAAAGCATCAGCTTTGGTCCACTTCATCAAGTCCTGGCGCAGGGGGTAACCGGTCACTTCAACTTTCTCCTTCTTGCCGAAAAACCTGCGCGAGTCGTCCACGCTGACCGCAATTTTGTCCGAAAAACGGGCTAAGGTCTTCAGAGCCAACCCGGGTTCGATATCCGGAACGAACAACAGGGTCCGAATTTTCAGGCCAGCCAAGGCCATAGGAATTGCCACGTACCCACCCGTGAACATCATTACATCGGGTTTGTACTCCTTTAGAATTTGCTTTGCCTGACCGTAACCTTGCCATAATTTCACCAAATTTCCAGGCAATTGCCTGATCGAAACGCCATGGACACCAGCTGCGCGGATGCCGCGATAGGGTAAATTTGCCCGCGCGACCAGCTCAGCCTCCATGCCGCCTTCGCTGCCGACCCACAAAACCTCTGTGTCATCAGTCAATCTCTCCGTAACGGTTAGCGCCGGATACACTCCGCCGCCAGTCCCGCCTGCGCAAATCAACAGTCGCACTGGTAGTACTCCTTTCAGAGGCTGTCTTGTTCGTTCCCTGGCGAGCAACATTCATGACAATCCCGATGGCAGCCATGGTTGCGGTCATGCTGGACCCGCCCGCGCTGATGAAGGGCAGGGCGTTTCCTGCAAAAGGAAGTAAACCAACAATGACCGATATGTTGATCAGGGCTTCAATGACGATCCAACTTGTCAGACCGAATGCCAGCAAGGATCCCAATTGATCCGGAGCGTTGCGGGCAATCTTAAAGCCGCGCCAGATGAGCATGATATAGAGCGCAATTACGATCATCGCGCCAACGATGCCGGTTTCTTCAGCCAGGACAGCAAATATGCTGTCAGTATGGGGCAGGGGCAGACCGGTGAACTTGGTGTTAGCCTTGCCAAGCCCCACGCCAAAGACGCCGCCTTTGATGATCGCTTCGTAGGTGCGCCGGATATGATAAGAACTCTGTGTGGGATTCTCAAGTCCGGACAAATACTGGGCGAAACGAATGCGACCAGTAGGCATGACATTGATGAGGAAGATAAAACCCAGCACACCGACTAAGATGACAATACCGACATGTTTCCAGTCACCGCCTGCCAGGAAGAGGAGCATGATGCCCAAGATCAGCACGGTCAGGCCTGCACTCAAATCTGGCTGCGCAAGAATCAGAGCGACAATGAAGCCGATGCCAAAAGAGAGCGGCGCAAGGTAATTCTTAAAATCCTTTAGCATGTCTTTTTTGTTAGTAAGCCAGACAGACAGGTAAAGGATTGAGATCAGCTTGGCGAACTCCGCAGGCTGGATCGAGCCTTCAAACAAGGAACGAGCTGAGTTGTAACGTACCTCACGAACAGCCAATACCGCCAGGAGCAAGATAATTACGACAAAAATCATTGGAACTACCAACTTGCGATAGCCGTGGTAGTCAAAGTAACTCAGAATCGTCGCGCCTGTTACTCCCAACGCCACCCAAAGCACCTGCCTTAGGAAAATGGAATTTTGACTGTCGCTGATCGTAATCGAGACATCCCAACTGGCAGAATAGACCATTAACAAACCGATGACCAGCAGGCTGGCAACGATTAACAGCAGCCCGACATCAAATGAGAGGGACTGCACGTTGGTGCGGCGGCGGGTTTTGGGAGTAGTTGCGCTGGTCATAGTTCGTTCACCCATTTTCTGAAGGCTTCCCCCCGTTCTTCAAAGTCTTTGAAAGCGTCATAGCTGGTGCAGCCAGGCGAGAGTAAGACAACGTCTCCCGCTTCTGCCTGATTGTGTGCGGTTTTGATGGCTTCCTGCAGCGTGGCGCAGCGGACGACTGAATGCATCGC
Source organism: Anaerolineaceae bacterium UBA6133 (assembly GCA_002435825.1). Lineage (GTDB taxonomy): Bacteria > Chloroflexota > Anaerolineae > Anaerolineales > Anaerolineaceae > Mesolinea. Next base: position 15,955 of record DIVL01000023.1, on the reverse strand, counting down.
CTGACCCGGCTTTTTGGGTCCGATGGCTTCTGCAATCAGATCGCCTGCTTCACCAAAGATGACCACGCGTGAGACACGTCTGCGGATCAGGTGTGCCAGCTTGTCCCAGGGCAGGTTCTTATCGCGCCCGCCGAGCAGCAAAACGATGGGTTCATCGAAGGAATCGATGGCAGCAATGGTGCGTTCCGGGGCTGTGGCGATCGAGTCGTTATACCAACTAACATCATTCAATTCACGCACGAGTTCCAACCGGTGGGGCACGCCATCAAAAGTTTCAATTCCCAGTTGAATGCCTGGCAAACCAATCGTGGCACCAGCCGCGATTGCGCAAGCAGCCAGGGCGTTATAGAGATTATGCTCTCCGCGCAGGTTGATCCACTCTACTGGCAGCATTTTGAGCTTGTCGTTCCCAATCTGCAGCATGATCTGACCTTTATCCACGTAGGTGCCGCTCTGACGGTATCCAGGGGCTTTCTTACCAAAACTGATCACGTCAGTACGAACCTCAGAAAGCAAATCCCACGAACCTTCGTCGTCGCGGTTTAGCACAGCCACGTCCCCCTGGTGCTGGTAGCGCAGGATGCGCGATTTGGCTTCAATATAGGCTTGCATGGAACTGTGGCGGTCAAGATGATTAGGGGTGATGTTGAGAACTGCCGCCACCTGGGGTGAGCTTGTCATCAACTCCAGTTGAAAGCTTGAGAGTTCCATCACAACCAGGTCATCCTCATCCATCTGATCAAGGTTGTCAATCAGGGGATTGCCGATATTGCCGCCCACCCAGGCGCGATGCTGGCTGTTTTTCACTTCGAAGTGTTTTTGCGCCATCAATCCAACCAGGGCAGTGGTGGTGCTCTTGCCGGCTGAACCCGTAATGCCAACGACGGATGCAGGGCATTCCTCGAGGAAAATCTGCGAGTCATTGCTGAGTTTGATTCCCTGATTTCGTGCTGTCATAATGAAAGGAATGGTCAGAGGCACACCTCCAGAAACGCAGATCAGATCAGCCCCTTCGAGCAGGCTCTCCGGATGACCGCCAAAGGCAAATTCCACTGGCAGATCGGTCAAAGCAGCGCTTGCGGATGCAAGATCTGCTGCAGGGCGGGTGTCCGTTAGGATTACCTGGGCACCTTTGCCTGAGAGAAAGCGCGAAATTGCCAGCCCCTGGCGTGCAGCACCGATAACGATTACTTTTTTGCCTGAATAATTTGTTTTCATCAGCTCATAAAGGTCAAACTAAGTCCCAGCATGGCGCCAATCAACTCAATAAGCCAAAAGCGCATCACGATCTGGTTCTCTTCCCAACCTATCATCTCAAAGTGATGATGGATCGGGGTTTTCTTGAAAATTCGTTTGCCGCCAGTTGCCTTGAAGTAGAGCACCTGGATGATCACGCTGATAACCTCAGCGGTAGGAATAATTGCGATTAAGGGGAGGAAGAGCCAGCGGCCAGTCATCAGCGCGATCACCGCCAGGGTGGCGCCCAGAGCCTGTGAGCCCGTGTCGCCCATGTAGAGGGCGGCTGGTTTTCCGTTGAACCACAAAAAGCCTGCCAAGGCTCCAACGATGCAAAAACAGAAGCGTCCGAGGTAGGTCTGCCCTTGCATGAGAGCGACAATTCCGTAAATGCCAAACGCCCCAATGGATATCATGCCAGCCAGACCGTCGATCCCATCAGTCAGATTGATTGCGTTGGAATAGGCGACGATGACAAAAGCAGCCGCGACCAGGTAAAACCAACCAAGGTTGAGCGGTTCTGGGGAAGTAGGCCAAAGCAAATGGGGAACCAGTAAGATTTCTTTGAGCGCGTAGGCAATCACCAGTGCAACAAGACATTGCAGGAGGAACTTGGTCTTACCGCGCATTCCCAGTCCGCGCCTTGGACCGCGGATCCCTTCCCAATCATCCACCGCGCCGATGAGCGCAAAGCCCCACATTGCAGCCAGCGGTACGAGAATGGAGGAGCCTATCAGGCGTGAGCCAAATAGGGAAACCGCATTCAAGATGACGGTTAGCAGGGTGACTGGAATGAGAAACATGAACCCGCCCATGGTGGGTGTGTTCATCTTGGCCATGTGCGATTCAGGCACATCTATACGGATGATCTTGCCGATGTTCAGCTGCCGCAACAGGCGGATAAAAGGACTGCCCCAAATGACGGTCAGCAGAAAGCTGATGCTGCTTATTGCGATTGCCAGTGAAGAGCCACGCATTAGTCTACTTCCTCCAGGGCTGAAACAATTTTTTCCATGTGCATACTGTGCGAGCCTTTGACCAGGGCGATATCCCCGGATTTCAGGGTTTCACGAAGGTAGGCGGTCGCGTCGCGAAAATCATTGAACCAATGTACCATGTCAGCAGGAAAACCGTTTTCAATAGCAGCGTCACGGGTCATGAGGCTGCGAGTACCCACCAAAACAATTTCATCTGCCACTTCAGAAGCGCGCATGCCTACTTTGTTGTGTCCAGCCTCTTCGTACCGTCCCAGTTCGAGCATATCGCCAAGCACTGCCACCTTGCGACCGTTCAGGTCGTCCAGCAGGTTTAGAGCTGCCATGGTTGAGTCAGGCGAGGCGTTGTAGGTATCATCAATCAAAACGGCGCCAGATGCTGTCTGCACGGTCACGATGCGCAACTGCACGCGGTCATTTTTGAAGGCCTCAAAAATTGAGCCCCAATCCATTCCCAGGATGAGTGCTGCCGAGGCAGCACGCAGCATGGTGTAGACCGAGTGGCGGCCAATCAGGGGCGCCGTAACATAGAGGCTCTCATCCATGTAGTGCATTCGGCATCGGATGCCATCCAATCCACGGCTCTCCACTTTGTCTGCCCAAAGGTCTGCTTCAGGATCGAGACCATAAAAGAAGATGCGTGCCTGGGTCAGATCCGCCATGTCTTTGACGAACGGGTCATCGTAATTGAGGATTGCTAATCCCTCGGGTGAAGGGGGCAGGGATTCCACCAGTTCGGCTTTACCGCGGGCTATCGCTTCAATGCTGCCGGCGCGTTCTGCGTGAACGGTTCCAATGTTGGTGACCATGCCTATTTGAGGTAACGCGATATCACACAAAAGTTTGATTTCGCCTGCCATGTAGAAACCCATCTCCAGCACTGCCACCTTGTGCTTTTCATTCAGAGAGAGCAGCGTCAGTGGCAAACCGATTTCGTTGTTCATGTTGCCCTGGTTTTTCAAAGTTTTCATCTGGCTGCCCAGCACTGAAGCGGTCAGTTCCTTGGTCGAGGACTTTCCGACACTGCCTGTTATGCCAATCACCACCAGGTCGTGCTGCTGTCGCCAGTACTTCGCAAGTGCCTGCAATGCTGCCAGCGCGTTGGGGGTCTGCAAACTGAATGGAGCTTTTTTGGGTAACTCGAAGCTGTCTTGACTGAGGTCAACGACAGGGTACTCACTATCGAAGGGGTGGTCGGTTAAAGCCAGCACTGCCCCATTCGCGAAAGCCTGGTCAACAAACTGGTGACCATCGGTGTTCTCGCCTTTCAAAGCCACAAACAGCCCTTTTTCACTCACACAGCGGGAATCCACACAGCCGCAGGAAATCTCAAAATCCTGCTGTATCCGGTATTGAGCAGTTGGCGCGAGTGCTTTTAGTACGTGGCTAAGGGTCAGCATCGTTACTCCGCGTTCACAAGGCTGGTATCGCCGGGCTTGTCAGCCAGGCGGACATTGTCGGGGGGGATATTCATCAGCACTACCAGGTCGCTGACCAAATCTGAAAACACAGGAGCTGCAACTTCAGAACCCCAGATGGAAATTTCAGGCTTTTCCAGCCAGATGTAAACCAGGAATTTTGGATCCTCAGCAGGTCCCCAGCCAACAAAAGAGGTGTTGGTGGAATAGTTTGTATAGCCAAGCGGCGTGGCAATTTCACCGGTGCCGGTTTTGCCTGCCAGGCTGTAACCTTCAACCAGGGCGTTTGAGGCTTCATTTTCAAGGGAGTTGACCAGCATGTTTGTCAGCGTGCGCGCAGTGTTTGCCGAGATGGGCGTACCAACCACGACAGGGTCGATGCTGTATTGCTTGCCGTCAATGACCATCGCCTTGACGACATGGGGTGCCATCATTTTTCCGTCGTTTGCGATTGCGCCAATCGCCATCACCATTTGGATTGGGGTGACAGAAATACCCTGACCAAACGAATTGGTAGCCAGGTCCACTTCGTACCACAATCCATCACCGGGCAGTTTGAGCGGCCAGTGGCTTTCACCGCCTAAATCGATACCGGTGTTGCGGTCAAAGCCAAAGGATTTCATATAAGAATAAAAACGGTCTGGTCCAAGTTCCATTCCCAGCCAGGCGAGGCACACGTTAAGCGAGTGCTGCATGCAGCCGGTCATATCCACTTCTCCCCAGCCGCCCATGTTCCAGTTGTAGATGGTTGCTCCGCCAACGTAAAGGGAACCAGTATCGTTGAAGGTTGACTCTGGTGTGACTACACCTGAGTCCAAACCAGCCGCCATGGTGATCACCTTGAAGACGGATCCGGGTTCGTAAGTGCTGCTGATTGCGCTGTTGAAGGGTTCTGGGTTGGGGAATAAATCAGAATAATTCCAATACTCGTTAGGGTCCAGGCGGGGGTTGGTCGCCATTGCGATGATTTCGCCGGTTTCAGGATCGTAGACAATAATGGTGCCATTTTCAGCACCCGACCATTCGATTGCCTCATCCAGTTTTGTTTCGGTCATCGCCTGGATCTCGCGGTTAAACGTTAATTGCACCGTCACACCCGGCGGAACTTCTTCGATTGCGATCAGGAGGTTGGGATCGATTGCGGAGTAAACCTGTTTTGGCTCACCAGCCATCAAATCATCATAGGCTTCTTCCACACCAAAGTATCCAATCCCGTCTGTGCGGTCCAGGAAGCTGTAGAAACCCAGCATATTGGAAGCCAGAGTGCCTTCGGGATAGCTGCGTTTGTTATTTGCGGTCCAAACCAAACCATTAAGATTTGGGCGAACCTCGCCGCGTTTGGCGCTGCGGTTGGAATAGTCTTCTTTGATTGATTCCAGCTGCGCAATTTTATCTTTGCTGACAAAACCGTCCAGCACGATAAAGTAAGGGTTACCATTTCCAGGTTTCATCTGTGTGTAGCCAAGCACGCGGGCATAATCCAATCCCAGGATGCTGGAAGCCACAGAGGCGACCGTTTCGGGCTGTTGGATGGCCTGCAAATCCAGACCAACTTCGTAAATCACTTCATTACCAGCCAGGAGTCGACCATCTGAGTCGTAAATACTTCCGCGTTCGGGATAGATCATGCGGTTGATGCCCTGGTAGGCTTCACTATCCGCCAGGATTTGTTTAGCGCCTTCAATGTTCTGGATGCGGATAAGCTGGATCCCAGCCACACCCGCCACCACGCTTGCCAGCACGCAAATAATGAAGAAACGATTCCAATTCGTGGTTCTCATGGAGTTACCTCTGTCGGAGCAGGCGCAACCTCTGTGGTCACGCTTTCAGTCGATTCTACGGGCAGGCTTGGTTCAATAAAAACTTTCAAGCGCAGCCAATCCCACAAAGATGCAGTAAATTCAGGCAGCAGCACGGGTGTGCTGATCTCTTCAACGGAGGGGGGAGGTGCCAGAACGGGCTGGGAAGGCGGGATATAGCCTGGAACTTCAATGTACATCGCCTCAAGCGGATCAAGCATGGTCATATTCAGTGCGTTTGCGCGTTCGCTTAGTGATTTCGCAGAAGACACTTGTGCGTACTGTGTTTTGAGATCGTTGATTTCCATTTCCAGGGCGCTGATATCAGCCTCCAGGCTCTGAATGCGTCTTCCAGCGGCGGCTGCACGCCCGCTGATCATCAGGTAAACGCCAGCAACTACCGCAATCCCGACCAGAACCAGCAAGAATATGCCAATCCACTGGATTTGAGTTCGCCAAGGGGCTTGTTTATAGGCTTGTAGGAGATTCTTTTTCATAGCCTTTTCCATGCATTTTCCGTGCCATTCCTCTACAATTTCTCGATTACCCGCAATTTTGCACTGCGAGAGCGCGGGTTGCGTTCGACCTCTTCGAGCGATGCTGAGATCGGTTTGGAGGTCAATATACGGATGCTTGCCTTGTGCCCGCATGTGCAGACTGGCTGCTCGGGAGGGCATATGCAATCGACGCTCTCATGTTTGAAAGCCTGCTTCACCAGTCGGTCCTCCAGAGAGTGAAAACTGATGACCGCAAGACGTCCATATTGGTTTAAAAGTACGATCAGGCTTGGTATCGCCTGTTCAACGGTCTTGAGTTCGTTGTTGACCGCAATTCTTAAGGCTTGAAAGGTTCTGGTGGCAGGATCCTGCTTTTCCTTGCTTCTGCCGATCGCATTCCGCACTACCTCTGCCAATTCGCCCGTAGTCGTCAAGGGTCTGGCTCTCAGAATTGCCCGCGCGATGCGCCTGGAGTAGCGTTCTTCACCGTAGCGCCAGATGATGTCTGCCAGGTCTGCTTCGTCCAGCTTGTTGACCAGGTCGGCGGCAGTCTGACCCTGGGTAGGGTCAAAGCGCATATCCAACAGACCGTCATGTCTGAAGGAGAAGCCGCGTTCGCTCTGGTCAAGCTGCATGGAGGACACACCAAGGTCCATCACAATCCCATCAACACCCTGCCAACCAATTTTTTGCAGGATCTCGGCGCTCTGCAAGTAAGATGCTTGCATTACCTGGGCGCGATCGCCGAAGGGATTGAGGCGCTGCCTGGTGAGTTCTATTGCCAGGGGGTCGAGGTCTAACGCGAGCAGCTCTCCGGATGGAGCGCTCTCGGTCAGGATGCCTTCAGAATGACCACCAGCACCGGCAGTGCAATCCAGGTAACGCTTCGGGCTTGTGGGAGCCAGATATTGAATTGTTTCTTTGTAAAGTACCGGGCGGTGGGGGAAGGGGGCTTCGCTCACCGCTTTCCTCAATTTCCTCTGGTGTTGATATTGAACATTGCCCAGCGTTCAGCATTGGCTTTGGGGTCGCTGTCCGCGGTTTCTTCCGCGTCAAGCCGTTCAGGAGCCCAGATCTCAAAGCTGTCTCCTACGCCAATGATGACCACTTTTTCCTCAATGCCGGCAAACTTCCGCAAGTGTGTCGGGATGAGGATGCGTCCAACTGTGTCATAAGTGAGTTCAGCAGAGCCGCCCAGGATTTCGCGGCGCATGGAGCGCAGGAGGGGATCCGTGATGGAAATGCTGTTGATCGAGTCAGCGATAATGTCGAACTTTGCTTTGGAGTAGGCCATCAGATTGCCATCCAGCCCTTTGGTCACACAGACAAGATCGCCGGTGGTTTGTTCCCGGAAGGTGGAGGGAACGGTCATCCGACCTTTCTTGTCAATATTGTGCTCAAACCTTCCGTAAAACATTTGTTCTAATCTCCCTTTAATTGGCGAAGCGCCGGTTGACCAGCGCTTCCATCAGTTTTGTGACACTTTCTGACACTTTATGACAATCTTGCACACATTATAGACTTCAAACCCCAAAAAAGCAAGCAATTGGGCATGCAATTTGCAAAGAAATATTGATTTTTCAGATTTTTCGGGGGTTCTGATTAGTTTCTTGAATCCTACTGCGCGTAGCCACTTAACGGAGAGGGTTTTAGGGAAGGGTTTTTCGATTTGAAATAGGGAACTCCTGACTGCGAGCCATAAATTTGCGTGGCATAAATGCAATGCTTATTCGTGAGACCTGTCTTAATCGGTTAAGTCATCTATCACAACATGAAAGGCCAGCTGTATGCCAACCCCTAAGCTGACCCCCCTCTGATTTGCATTATAATGGCATCGTATGAGCACTCTGGGCATACTCAATGACCGCTACCAACTTGAACAAACGCTGGGCACAGGCGGGATGGCTATAGTTTACAAAGCCAAAGACCTGATGCTTGAGCGCTATGTTGCGGTTAAAGCCCTACGAGAAGATTTCTCGCAGGATGCAGCCTTTCGCGAACGCTTTCGCCAGGAAGCCAAGGCAGCCGCAAACCTCTCCCATCCAAATATCGTCACCGTGCATGACTTCGGTCTCGACCAGAAACACCTTTTCATCGTCATGGAATATATGCCTGGGACTGACCTGAAAACTCTGATCAAGCAAAAAGAGCGTTTCAGCGTCACCGAAGCACTGGAGCTGATGATCCAGGCTTGTGGTGGGGTAGGTTACGCCCACCGCGCAGGTTTGGTGCACTGCGACATCAAACCCCACAACATGCTGGTCACACCTGAAAGTCGTCTAAAGGTAACCGATTTTGGCATCGCGCGCGCCTTGTCGACTATTTCTCCCGATGAACGCAGCGAAGTTGTTTGGGGATCACCTCACTACTTCTCACCCGAGCAAGCCAGTGGGATGCCACCTTCACCGGCTTCGGATGTATACTCGCTGGGTGTGATCCTGTATGAAATGCTGGCTGGCAGATTACCGTTTATTGCCTCCGATTCCGCCGAACTTGCGCGTATGCATCGCGAAGATATTCCTGTCGCCCCCCGATTTTACAACACAAGCATGCCTGCCAAATTGGAAGAAATAATCCTGAAAGTGCTCTCCAAGGAGCCTTCTGCGCGCTATCGCACTGCGGATCAGCTTGGCAGACTGCTGATGGGCTTTTACGAAACCGAACACTCGGATTCATTCCCAAATGGGAATCTGCAGCAGCTCCCCAAGCTGGAGCAAGCGCGGCCAAACACTGTGCGTGTCGAGGAACCTCCCGCTCATACCCCAACACCGGTTCCAGTCAAGGAATTTACGCCACCTGAGCCAGTAAGAACTCCCCAAAGGGTGGTCGTGCCGTCTCAAACAAGCCAAACCCAGACGGGTATTGCGGAAAGAGTGCCAGATGGATCAGCAAAATCGCCGATCGATTGGAAGACCTGGTCGCTGGGTTTATTGGCGGCGACACTATTGTTGGGATTAATTCCTTTCTGGTTTTATGTCTACTTATTGCTCAAACCCTAATGCGAGGTGACATGGCTGCTCTGATTTCCCCTTCAATTCTTTCTGCTGACTTGACGCGACTGGGCGCGGATCTGCAAGCCTGTGAAGCGGCTGGCGCAGACGCCATCCACATCGATGTGATGGACGGAAGATTTGTCCCGAACATTACTTTTGGTCCCGATATCGTCGCAGCCTGCAAGAAGATGACTTCCCTGCCTTTGGATGTGCATCTGATGATCGTTGAGCCAGAAAAGCACCTGAAATCTTTTGCCAATGCCGGGGCAGATTGCCTGACAGTGCACTATGAAACCTGCCCGCATATCCACCGCACCTTGCAGTCCATTCGTGAACTGGGCGTGAAGCCCGGTCTGACGTTCAATCCAGGCACGCCCGTGGAACCACTTGAGCTTCTGGCGGATATGGTGGAAATGGTGCTGATCATGTCGGTCAATCCTGGTTTTGGCGGACAGGTGTTCATACCCCAGGCGGTCGAGAAGATCCGCCAGACCCGCGCCATTCTCGACGCACATGGATCAAAAGCCATTGTCCAGGTGGACGGCGGCATTACGGCAGCCACTATCCGCGCCACTTACGATGCTGGCGCGCGTAACTTCGTGGCTGGAACTGCTGTTTTCAAACATCCTGAAGGCATTGCTGGTGGGGTGTGTGCTTTGCGAGAGGCATTGAATTAAAATCAAAAAAGCCGCAAACGCGACTTTTTGATCGTTTGTGGGTTAACAAACTAGTTGTAGTTTTTGGTCAAAGTCTTGATGCAGCGTGCGCAGAGGACTCTACGAACTTTTCTGCCATTCTCCATCACAGAAACGCGCTGAAGATTGGGCAGAAATTTACGCCGGGTTGCCACCAGCGAGTGACTGCGATTATGACCGAAAGTTGTGGTTTTGCCACATTGACTGCACTTTGCCATCTTGTTACCTCTTATGCATTATAATATCAGGCTGCATGTGTGCATACTTCTACACACGCAAGAAATTATAATACCAGATAACAAAGAAAGAATCAAGTAATTTTAGCGGAGAAAGAGGATTTCTATGACAACTCAAAGTAATCAAAAGGGCAGCATCTACATCCTCCCGCAGGCAATCAAGACGGTTGCCCGCAATGCTGCCTTACAATCTTATGGCGTAATCAGCCTGGCACCGGCTAATCCTGCTGAGACAGTCTCACGCTTCTTCAAAAAAGAAGCCGATGTGGGTATTTTGGTCAATTCAGAGGAAGACGGTGTCTCACTCGAGCTCAATCTGGTCATCGAATACGGACTGCGTATCAAATCGGTGGCAGATTCGGTCGCGGAAAGTGTCAAGTATAGTGTTGAAAAAACCATGGGAATCCCGGTCAAACGGGTAGATGTCCATGTCAGGGGCTTACGAATAAGTAACCCAGATTAATAAATGCTTATAGGTGCTGAATGAACGATACATCTCGAACCCTGCCTGATGAGGCGGAACGCCACCGGCTGTTACAGTCTCCCATCAAAGGCGATGGGCTTATGCTACTCTTTGAAGCTGGTCTGCTCTGGTTGACAACCAACCAGCAGTATGTCAACTCTTTAAACGTCTTTCCGGTGCCTGATGGTGACACTGGTACCAACATGGTCCTCACCATGCAGGCAGCCTTTGCTGAGGCCTATCAGAATCGCTCGACGAATGTCGGTGAAACTGGTCGTCATTTTGCTCAAGGCGCTCTGATGGGTGCCAGAGGCAACAGCGGTGTCATCCTTTCGCAGATCTGGCGCGGTTTTTCACGCGCGCTGGACCATTACGAAACGATGGATACCGGTTTGTTGATGCGCGCCATGCAGGAAGGCCGCAACACCGCCTATAAGGGTGTTGTTCGTCCTGTGGAAGGCACGATCCTGACCGTTATGAAGGATATGACCACTGCGGCAGAGGAAGCGCTGAAGGACGAATCCAGCCTCAGCCATATGCTGGTGGCGATCGTAGCTGCCGGTGATGAGAGTGTGAAAAACACGCCCGAACTGCTGCCAATCCTAAAGCAAGCCGGCGTGGTGGACTCGGGCGGCATGGGCTTGTTCTATATCTTTGAAGGCATGCTGCGCATGCTGCAGGGGCTCTCGCTGGACGCATCCGGCGCAGCATTGCGCCCACTGGCGGAACTTGACCTGAGCCACGCCCTGGAAACCGTTGAAGAGGGGCAGGATTATGAAGTCGTGATCGACTTCTCTCCCAACGGTAATTTCGTTTTGGAACATTACTATGAAGGCCTGACTGAGATCGGCACGAGCATTCAGGTGGGTGAGGGTGAAGGTATTTACCGGATGCACATCCATACCGCAGTGGATAAACGTTATGAACCGATTGCGTACACCGAAAGCCTGGGAACGGTCAAGAAAATCATGATGGAAAACCTCCAGGACCAGATGAACGGTCTTGGAAAGGAAGAAGCCAAACTCACCCTTGCACCCGTAAATCCTGGTGAGGTGGCAGTGGTGGCGGTTTCTCCGGGGGAGGGTCTCTCGCGCATCTTTGCCAGCCTTGGAGTGGCAGCCATCGTGCAGGGCGGGCAAACGATGAACCCCAGTGTCAAAGAGCTGGTAGCAGCCTTTGAGAACCTGCCGACCGACAAAATTGTCATATTGCCGAACAACAAGAATATTATCCTGGCTGCCCAGAACGCCGCCAAGGTCAGCGTCAAGAAGATTGCCATCATACCAACCCGCAATGCCCCCCAGGGCTTCGCAGCCATGCTGCGCCTGATCCCGGATGGCACGCTTGAGGAAAATGAAGAATCCATGCGTGAGGCGATCACCGAGGTGCATACCGGCGAAATTACCATCTCGACGCGCTCAGTAGAGATCGAAGGCGTGCAGGTGGAAAAGGGTCAGGTCATTGCGCTTTATGATGGCAAGCTGGTATCATCCGCGGCGACGATTGAAGGAGCACTGATGGAGTTGTTCCAGAAGGCAAATCTGGACGATATTGAACGAGTCACACTCTTCTACGGCGAAGGGATAACCCGGCAGGAGGTCAACAAGCTCGGTGATGGTATTCGCGAGGATTATCCGGATAAAGAGCTCGAAATCCACGAAGGCGGTCAGCTGCACTACCAGTTGATCATTGCCTTTGAGTAGGATTTGCAGTGAAATTTTGAAACGGTCGCAAGACCGTTTTTAAATTCGGTTTGAGAGCCATAATTGACTGTGGAGTCAACATAGCATTTTAAAAATTAACGAGATTGCGCGTAGCGGTCTTAGCAGATTTCGCTTCACGAATCAACACACGCGCTTCATAGGGTACTTTCTTGCCCCTTCCTCCTTGTTGTTTGGTCATTGTAGGGAAAAGGCACCTGTGCCCGCGAAGCAGGGTATGCCTTTTCCTTGTCTTAATCCGGTCATCGTAGGGAACTGGCCTGCCTGTTCCTCGCTGCAATCCGGTCGACGCAGGCGTCGACCCTACGTGGTTGTTTTGTTAAGTTTGATTGATTTTCTTATCACACAAAATGGTTGATGCCTGCATCAACCCCACAAGCCCTAAGAATCGCCTTTTTGTAGGGAACCGGCCTGCCTTTTCCTTGCTGTAATCCAGTCGGCGCGCGCCTTTTATCCTTCGTGCTCAATAGGAAAACAGGCGTAAATCGATTATGATTAGGCATGGGAAACGGGTCGTGGTATGGCTAAAGTCACAGAAAAGTACGCAAATTTCATCAAGCTGGAACGCAGCAAGGGCTATCAAAATACCGCGGTGGTGGGGGGATTTGGAGCGCTGGCAAACGCCTGGCCAGCTGAAGCGCGTGAGTCTGGATTGCCAGAACCCCTCATCGCGAAGGTTTCGCAACTCTTACGCAAGTATGAAGGAAAATCCTCTGAGGACCGCCGGAAAGACCTGATCGAACTGACTTCCTGGCTGGGTTTGACAGAGATTGGCAATTTCCCTCCAGCGCCCGGTGGCGAGCCAGCCATAAAACCTATTACTCAGTCGGTCTCAAAACCCACACAAACCACACCTGCCTCAAAATCAGCAAAGCAGCCCAGCCAAGCGAAAAGCTCAAAAAATCCAGCCCCGCCAGCAAAGCCCAATCAACCCCAAATGGGTCTGGACGCATCCGTTGGTGTCATTCGGGGCGTGGGGGATAACCAGGTAAAGAACCTGGCAAAGCTTGATATTTTCAGCATACGCGACCTGCTTTACCATTTCCCGCGCCGCTACGATGATTATTCGAAATTAAAAACCATCAACCAGCTGCGCGTTGGCGAAGAGGCGACCATTGTTGCCACTGTCAATAACATCACCCGGTTCGAAACTCGCAAAGGGCGCATCCTGATTGAAGTAGTTGTTTCTGATTCAACCGGCAGCATGAGGCTGTTGTGGTTCAACCAGGAATGGCTTCTTCGCAGTTTGCGCCAAGATATGATGATTTCCATCTCCGGGAGGATTGATATCTACCTGGGGCGACCCGTTATCTGGCACCCGGAGTATGAAACCCTCGACCAGCAGCAGCTGAACACCAACCGCATTGTGCCAGTTTATCCGCTGACAGCCAAAGTCACCCAAAAGTGGCTGCGCCGGACGATTTTTTCGACCTTGAAGTACTGGATTCCGCGGATCAGCGAAACTCTGACCGAACAGATACAGCAGCGTGCCAGGGTGATTGGATTGCAGCAAGCCCTCAACCAGGTGCATTTCCCTGACGATATGCAAAACCTCACAGCCGCACAAAGACGGCTGGCTTTTGATGAGCTCTTTCTCCAACAGCTTGGCATCATCCAGCAGAAACGGCAATGGCTGGAGTTAAGCGGAAAATCCTATCCGGTTACGGATGCCTGGCTGCAGACACGCATTGACTCGCTCCCTTATGAACTTACTGCTGCCCAGATGCGCACTATCGATGAGATCCGAAAGGATGTCTCGAGCGCTCATCCCATGAACCGCCTCTTGCAGGGAGATGTCGGCTCTGGCAAGACCGTGGTTGCGCTGGTTGGGATGGCAATGGTCATTTCTCACGGCGCCCAGGCGGCTTTTATGGCACCCACAGGCATTTTGGCAGACCAGCACTACCAAACCTCGCTGCGTCTTATGACCGAAAAGCGAGGAAAAAGGGAGCCATTCCTTGAGCCTGGTCAGGTGCGCTTGTTGACCGGGGATACCACCACGTCGGATCGCAAGGAAATTGCCGCAGGCTTGGAAAATGGCTACATCAAACTCCTGATTGGCACGCACGCGCTGATCGAAGACCCGGTCAGATTTCAGAATTTGCAGATGGCAGTTGTGGATGAGCAGCATCGCTTTGGCGTTGCCCAACGCGCAGCCCTGCGAAACAAGGGCGATAATCCCCATCTGCTGGTCATGACCGCTACACCAATCCCACGCTCTCTCCAACTGACGGTGTTTGGCGGACTGGATGTGAGTGTGATGGACGAGATGCCCAAGGGACGCATCCCAGTCACAACCAGCATTGCCTTCCCTGCTGAGCGGGAAAGAGTTTATGACCGCATCCGGGACGAAGTGGAGCTTGGTCACCAGGCATTCATTATTTATCCGCTGGTGGAAGCTGGCGAAAACGAGGAAGTCAAGGCAGCAGTGGAAGAGCAGGAACGCCTCCAGAAGGAAGTCTTCCCTGAACTGCGGGTGGGGTTGGTGCATGGAAGGCTCAAGCCTGCTGAGAAAGACGATGTGATGCTGCGTTTTCGCAAAGGCGATTTTGACATCCTGGTCTCGACTTCGGTGGTCGAAGTGGGCGTGGATATTCCCAATGCCACGATCATGATCATAGAGGGAGCCAACCGCTTTGGTCTGGCTCAGTTGCACCAGTTCCGGGGTCGGGTGGGGCGCGGCGATGCGCCTTCCCATTGTTTCCTGATACCAGACACAGAAGATATTGCTGAAAATAAGCGCCTGTTAGTCATGACCCAGACGAACGACGGCTTTGTGCTGGCAGAGCAGGACCTCAAAGACAGGGGTCCTGGTGACTTCCTTGGCACCCGCCAGGCGGGTTTCAACGAGTTCAAAATGGCTTCGCTGGCGGACGTGCGCCTGATCCATCTTGCCCGGGAGGTTGCCGAGGAAGTGCTGGAAGCAGACCCTGGTCTGGAATTGCCTGAACACCTGCCTTTGAAGCAGGCTGTTGGAAAAATTTTGCCATCAAACGATGGCGAGGGAGATGTGAGCTGATGACAAAAGTCCTGTTCCCCGGTACTTTTGACCCCATTCACTATGGGCATGTGGATATCGCCAAGCGAGCTGCGTGCCTGTTTGATGAAGTGATTGTCGCGGTCTATGATAAGCCGCTTAAGAATCTGCTTTTTTCCCCAGAGCAGCGCATCAGCCTGGTGCGGGAAGTGCTCAGGTCGGAGGGCCGGATCACAGTCCTGGGTTATTCTGGTCTGACGGTGGGTTTTGCGCGGGAAATCGGGGCCAAAGCGATTGTGAGGGGGTTGCGGGTGTTCTCAGATTTCGAATACGAATTCCGCATGGCGCTGGCAAACAACCGCCTGGATAGCGAGATTGACACAATAGCTCTGATCACGAACGAAGAAAATACTTTTCTTTCTTCCTCGACGGTAAAGGAAATTGCTTCTTTAGGCGGGGATGTGAGCAGCATGGTTCCGTCAATCGTGAACCTGGCGCTAATAGAGCGCTTTAAGGATCTGGTCGAAGACCCCAAACCACAAACCAATCCTACGGAGTAATCAGCGAGCAGTACTTGCTCCCACCGGAGCACCTTGCTTTGCGGGCACAGTTAATCGCATGGCGAGACGAAGTGCCCGTAGGACAAGACAAAGTGGCCGTAGGGCAAGACAATTCGTTGTAGGGCGAGATTGGAAGTACTGCACACGTGTTTATGCAACGACCTTGATGTACTTCCAATCCGCCATCAAGCCTCGATCATTCGCAACGGCGGATTGAGGGCACGATACGTTCATCCATCACTTTGTTAACGGTGCCCTCAATCACGCCCTACGAATAACAGTACGACATTCTGCTTGTCATCCCTTGATAAATAAAAATCAGTACTCGTAGGACGAGACAAAGTGGCCGTAGGGCGAGACAATTC
>DIVL01000065.1 GCA_002435825.1 Anaerolineaceae bacterium UBA6133 | reverse complement strand
ACTGACCCTTTTGGGTCAGCCTCAACTAAAGGGGGTGGGAGACTGAAGAGGGTTTTTCCATCATCGCGAGCCTCTCCTGCCCTTGTGTCTTTTTACAAGGGTTGCGCGGCGATCTGCCTTTTAATGGATTGATTGGAGACCTGGCGGTCAGACTCTGTGCTCGGCGGGAGACTACCCATCCGTTTCACGGTGGGCACAGGCGGCACGATCAAAAAATCAAATTGCAATAATTGCAATAATTGCAACGTTTTTTGATAGTGCAGACGGGTGGTTTGATTGCAAATCAAACTGAATCAAGGCGATTTGCTGCAAGTTTGCATTTTGTTAATGTGCCGGATTGCAAATACAATCACGTGGATATATAATAGCACATTTGTTCTATATTTTCAAGAGGTTGTTAGGTGACAGCTGGTAACTGACAGGTGATGGCAGTAGAAAGCAAAAAGAGAGGCTGACCCAAAAGTCAACTCCGTAATTTTGTATTCCCACTTTTGAGCGTATTTTGCTATAAAATAGGGATTACACTTATATGATACGGAGAGTAAGGTAAAGCTGCCCCCACTCTTAGAGAATTTTTCTGCGAATGGGGGC
This sequence comes from Anaerolineaceae bacterium UBA6133, assembly GCA_002435825.1. Classification (GTDB taxonomy): domain Bacteria; phylum Chloroflexota; class Anaerolineae; order Anaerolineales; family Anaerolineaceae; genus Mesolinea. The sequence continues at coordinate 33,982 of DIVL01000065.1, read as the reverse complement.
TTTTGGGTCAGCCTCAATTAAAGGGGGTGGTTCCTAGGCTCTTACCCCAACCCAAGAAACTTCTCAAAAAACGCTCTAAGCTTCTCGATCACACGCTGCTTGATGAGCTCGCGCGCATGACCGAACAACGTAACTGGGGGCAGCAGCTGGTCAAATTCCACGCCGGTCGTGCGAAATTCACGGTCTCGCAGAGCGTTGGTCATATAACGTCGGGTGCGTTCAGCATGCAATTTCTCTTCCTCGGTGATAGATTGTAGTTCCACTTCCTTTCGCTCGTTCACGTAAGCAGACCAGTCGTTTTCGACCTCCGTATCCAGGTTGACCCGGGCTATGAAACCGTCGATCAGGTCTTTCTTGCTGCGCAATTCCAGGCTGGCGTTGATGGACTTCTCGATGGTCGTAAGAATTTCCTTATCCTTGAGGTGAGTCTTCTGATATTCAACAACCAGCATCAGGATGTAGTCAATATTGACTTCCACCTGCTTGATCAGTTCAACTTCAAAGATGAGGTCGTCATTGATGATCGCTTTATCCGCTGTTTGCTGACCTCGAATCTCGTCGTAGAGGTCAATGTAGCGGCTTTGGAAGTCCTGCTGATCGCGTTCGGTGATGATCTCCTGACCCGTGTATTCATCGAAGCTTCTGAGGATGTTTTGCAGCTTTAGCACGGTGCCAAACAAGCGCACGAAGTCCTTTTGAGCGGTCTCGCCAACGATCTGCTGACCCAGGGGGAACTCGCTGGTCAGTCTGCCGACCAATTCCACATAGGGCGTCTGGTGTTTGCCGTTGACCTCGTAACCGGTACGGTAATACTCCTCGAAAGTCTTCATCAAGACGATACCGCCCGCTTCGCGGTTGCCAAACAGGGCGATTGCGTCATCGGTGGCTTTGCTGAGGTCCCGGAAACAGACAATATTGCCAAAGGTCTTGACCGAGTTGAGGATGCGGTTGGTGCGTGAAAAAGCCTGGATCAGCCCATGCAGGCGCAGGTTCTTATCCACCCACAGAGTGTTGAGGGTCACCGCGTCGAAGCCGGTCAGGAACATGTTGACCACAATCAAGAGGTCCACTTCGCGGTTCTTGACCCGCCTTGAGAGGTCTTTGTAGTAGTTTTCAAACTTATCCGACGAAGTGTCATAGTTTGTGCCGAACATCTGGTTATAGTCGCCAATAGCGCTTTCAAGGAAGTCGCGCGAACTGACATCAAGGCTTTCGGTATCGAAACTTTCATCGATCAAACCGGTCTGCGGGTCTTCTTCGTTGGCGGAAAAGCTGAAGATTGTGGCAATCTTGAGGTCCTTTTCCTTTTCGGCCAGCTGTTTTTGGATCTCCTTGTAATAGAGCTTTGCCATCGGGATGGACTGAACGGCAAAGATGGCGTTAAAACCGTTCAGCGTCTTTCCGTCCCGCAGGTAGGTGTTGGCGCGCATGGTTTTTTGGTCAAAATGTTCCAGCAGATACTCAACCACCTTGCTGATGCGCTCGGGTGCCATCAAGGCTCTTTCGGTGTCGATAGCCGGCACCTTATAGTCAACGGTGTCTTCTTTATGCTTGATGGTGTTGATGTAGTCCACCCTGAAGGGCAGCACGTTGTCGTCGTTGATCGCGTCGACGATGGTGTAAGTGTGAAGGCGTTCGCCAAAAGCCTGTTCGGTGGTCCAGACCTGGGCATGCGAATTGACATTGGCGTTATCCGCGAAGATGGGCGTGCCGGTAAAGCCGAAAATGTGATAGTTCTTGAAAGCCCGCACGATAGCCATGCGCATGTCGCCGAATTGGGAGCGGTGGCATTCGTCAAACACCAGAACGACATGCTTTTTGTAAATGTCGTGCTGTTTGTTGCGGGCGATGAACAGGTCCAGTTTTTGAATGGTGGTGATGATGATGCGCGCGTTGGGGTTTTCGAGCTGGCGCTGCAGTTCGCGGGTGGAGGTGTTGCCGTTGGCAGCGCCTTTTTGGAACTTGTCGTACTCCTGCATAGTCTGATAGTCGAGGTCTTTGCGGTCGACCACGAACAGCACCTTGTCGACGCCGGGGATGCCGGTGGCGAGTTGGGCAGTCTTAAAGCTGGTGAGCGTTTTGCCGGAGCCAGTGGTGTGCCAGATGTAACCGCCCGCTTCAAGTGTGCCAGTCTGATGCATATTGCTGGAGGTAATAATGCGGTTGAGGATGCGCTCAGTCGCGGCGATCTGGTAGGGGCGCATCACCAGCAATTCGTTCTGGGCGTTGAAGACGCAGTAGCGTGTGAGGATGTTGAGCAGGGTGTGCTTGGCAAAAAAGGTGCTGGTGAAATCGACCAGGTCCGTTATGGAACGGTTATCGATGGTCGCCCAGTAATTGGTGAACTCGAAACTGTGGCTGCCCTTTTTGCCGCTGGGGATCGAACCCGGCTTTTTATCGTCCAGGTGCTTTTTCCGGGTGGTGTTGGAGTAATACTTGGTATGCGTGCCGTTGGAAATGACAAAGAGCTGTACGTAATCAAACAGTCCTGAGCCGCTCCAGAAGCTTTCGCGGTTATAGCGGTTGATCTGGTTGAAGGCTTCGCGCAGGGCGACGCCGCGGCGTTTGAGCTCCACGTGCACCATCGGAAAACCGTTGACCAAAATGGTCACGTCGTAGCGGGAGGGGTGGCGTCCATCAGGGGCTTCGTATTGGTTGAGCACCTGCAGCCGGTTGTTGTGGACGGCGCGCTTATCCAGCAGGTAAATATTCTGGTCGGTGCCGTCGTCGCGACGCAAGATCTGGACGTAGTCGTCCTGGATCTTGCGCGTCTTCTCAGTGATGCCCTCCCGGGCGTTGGCAATCTTTTCGCCAAAGAAACGCTGCCACTCGCCATCCGTGAAGCTGATGTGGTTGAGGGCTTCCAGCTGGACGCGCAGGTTGTTCACCAATGCGGTCTCAGTACGGAATTGGATGTATTCGTAGCCTTGTTCTTCAAGTTGTTTGATGAACTCGCGCTCCAGGTCGGCTTCGCTTTGGTAGCTGTCGGCGCGGTAGGGATTAGGTGGGCACTCGGAAACGACGGTCGCCTGGCTGGTGGAGAGGATTAGATTGTATAGCATCGGTTGTTTCTCCCTCGCATTCTTTCTAAACAATCATAGTACATTATGGGTAAAATTGAGCCATGTCTGAAGAAAGTCTCAAAGATAAGGCGCGTGATTTGCGCAACAACGCAACCAGCCAGGAAGACAAGCTGTATTACCAATTTCTGCGCAGGTTCAAGGTTCGTATTCATCGCCAAAAGGTCATTGGTTATTATATCGTTGACTTCTATTGCCACAAAGCCAAGCTGGTAATTGAAATTGATGGGGGACAGCATTTTCAGGATAAAAAGATGGAGCAGGACGATTTGAGGACGAGATTTTTGGAGGAACAGGGTTTGCTTGTGCTCAGGTTTACGAATTGGGAAGTGGATCACCAATTTGCGCAGGTCTGCCAGCGGATTGAGGAAGTTGTGGAACAGAGGGTTGCGGAGTTAGAGTAACGTTTTTACCCCCTCTTTAGAGGGGGAATCAAAGGGGGTGGTTATGTGGTTTGCCTTAGCCCACCCCCCCGGTCGCTACGCTCACGGACCCCCTCCGTCAAAAAAAAACCACCCCCCCGCTTTGTGTAATCCAGCGTTTGTGTAGGTTTATAACGCGGACCCCCTCTGTCAAAAAAAGCCCACCCCCCCGCTTTGTGTAAAATTTCGCTTGTGTAGACCGGAGACGCGGACCCCCTCCACGGAGGGGGTTAGTCGCCTTTTACCCCCTCTTTAGAGGAAATCCATCCTTTANNAATTAAAGGGGGTGGTGTTTGGGGGTGGTTATTTGAGGGGTTGGAAGGTGAGCAGTTTGTCGCGGTAGTACTCGTACTGCTTGCGGCGCAGGGCGATCTCGGCGGGCAAGCCGCTCTTCAGATCGTTGACCAGGGCATCAAAGCGGTCGAGAATGGAGGCGATTTGGTCCTGGACTTCAAGAGGTGGCACAGAGATTGGAGTTCTTGAGATGTTGTCGTTGTAAAGCCTGGCTATTGTTCCACCTTCTGATGTAGCCCAATTACCCAATGAATAGAAGTAATACAGATATTTATTTAACACCAAAGTTTCATCATTATCAATCCATACGATGTTTGAATCTTGAAAATAAGAAGGTGCCCCATCAAAAATTACAGTCCTGCCAATTGTTCCTGCTGCTGAGAAAAGAATATCTCCTTTTTTGGGGTAAGAATACTTGGATTTGTATTCTTCGAATAATTCTTTTGAAATAAAAGCGTCAGGCTCTTTACCAAATGTGCCTATTTTGTAAAAAGGAACATCACCTGAAGAGTCAGTTTGTTCCTTATAAATGCGTCTACACATGCATACTTTGCCGACATCCCCAAGTGTTTTCTTTTCTGATCGTTGGTTTTCTTCGAAGAGGGCGTTGCGGTAATGTTCGTATTGCCTGACCCGGGCTGCCTGCTCCGCCTCCAGATTTTGTTCCAGCTCCGCGACTACGCCGCTAAATGTATCGAGGATGCGCACAATTTCCTCCTGTACCGGCAGGGGTGGAATGGGCAAGCTTAGTCGTTGTAAGGTGGATTTATTGAGACCTGGAATGCCAGCCCCGTATTTTGCTCTTTGAATTTCAGTTTCAATGTTTTTTATGAAATAGTAAAGAAATTTGTTATCTAATATTGATTTTTTAGGTTCAACAACGTAACAGTGAGCTCCAGCCCAAAACTTTGTCTCCATGAAATTGACATATCCAGCTGAAGCCCCTCCCTGGCTAATCGCTATTGTGTTTTCCTCAGTATTGTACTGATCATAATATCCAGACGGGTTGATTCCACCGTTCAAAACAGGGAAAGGCGCATCATCTGTCATTTCGGTTAGGTTTAGCTGCTGACCCTTGTTTATTGAAGCAAAATCACCTAGATTCGCAAAGCTCACCCCATCAGGACAGAGGGTCTGGATCATTCTTTCCAGCCGGCTCATTTGTCCAGCTCCTGCCCGGCGTGGGAAGGATCAATCTCGGCGATGATGGCGTCGATCTGGGCGCGCAGCTCGTTTACCCTGGCGCTTACCTGCCTGATCTCGGCGTTCAGTTCAGCGATATCCACCACTTCGCGGGTGTCTTCCTTTTCGACGTAAGTGGAAACAGACAGGTTGTAGTCCTGTTCTGCCACTTCGCTGTTGGGTACCAGGCGGGCTTCATAAGCGACATTGGCACGGTCAGTAAACAAGCCAACGATGCGCTCAATGTGTTCAGAAGTAAGATTATTGTTGTTAGTCACCTGGACGTACATCTGGGACGCGTCGATGAAAAGGGTATGGTTGTCGCGTTTGGACTTTTTGAGCACCATGATGCAGGTGGCAATGCTGGTGCCGAAGAAAAGGTTGGTCGGCAACTGGATGACGCAGTCAACATAGTTGTTGTCCACCAGGTATTGGCGGATCTTGCGTTCTGCCCCGCCGCGATACATGATGCCGGGGAAGCAGACAATGGCAGCCGTGCCGCTGGTGGCAAGCCAACTGAGGCTGTGCATGATGAAAGCCAGATCCGCCTTGGATTTCGGAGCGAGCACGCCGGCAGGGGAGAAGCGCGGGTCATTGATCAGCAGCGGGTCGGCGTCGCCAGGCCATTTGATGGAGTAGGGCGGGTTGGAGACGATCGCTTCAAAAGGCTCAAAATCCGCATGCAGGGGGTTGAGGAGCGTGTCGCCCAGGGCGATATCGAACTGGTTGTAGCCGATGTCGTGCAGGAACATGTTGATGCGGCACAGGTTGTAGGTGGTCAGGTTGATCTCCTGCCCGTAAAAGCCCTGGCGCACGTGTTCCTTGCCCAGGATCTTGGCAAAGTTGAGCAGCAGCGAGCCGGAACCGCAGGCGGGGTCGTAGACTTTGTTGACCTCGGTCTTGCCGACCAGGGTCAGGCGGGTGAGCAGCTCGGAGACGTATTGGGGGGTGAAGAACTCGCCGCCGCTCTTGCCGGCGTTGGAGGCGTACATGGTCATGAGGAATTCGTAAGCGTCGCCAAAGGCGTCGATGTGATTATCCTGGTAGTTGCCGAGGGACATCTCACCCACGCCGTTGATCAGGCTGGAGAGGCGTTTGTTGCGCTCCGCGACGGTGTTGCCGAGCTTGTTGCTGTTGACGTCGATGTCGTCAAAGAGACCTTTGAAATCTTTTTCGCTCTCCGCGCCCTGCGAGGAAGCCTCGATGTTGCGGAAGACGCGCGCTAGGGTCATGTTGAGATCAGGGTCGTGGGGGGCGTTTTTGCGCACATTTTGGAAGAGCTCGCTGGGGAGGATGAAGAAGCCCTTGGTTTCCACCAGGGATTTGCGGGCGTTTTCGGCGACCTCGTCGGTGAGATTGGCGTAGTCAAAGTTGATTTCGCCGGCTTTGAGTTGGTTGGCGTTGATAAACTCAGAGAGGTTCTCGGAAATGTAACGGTAGAAGAGCATGCCGAGCACGTATTGTTTGAAGTCCCAGCCGTCGACCGCTCCGCGCAGATCGTTGGCGATGTTCCAGATGGCGCGGTGGAGTTCGGTGCGTTGTTGGTGGTTGTTTTTGGGTTCTGCCAAGATGTCCCTCCCTGGGGGGTTGATTTGTGTTGGGTTGATTATAACGCAGCAGTTTGGTTAGTTGGAAACCACCCCCCGGTTCGATAAAACCACCCCCCGGTTTCACCGTCCCCCTCTAAAGAGGGGGTAATGGAAACAACGAACGGAGGGGTGGTGATTAGAGGGGGAATCCAAGGGGGTGGTTTTGATAGCCCACCCCCGCCACTCGCCAAAGCCCACCCCCCCGGTCGCTTCGCTCGCGGACCCCCTCCGGAGAGGGGGTTGTGTTGGTCACCCCCTCTTCAGAGGGGGAATCCAAGGGGGTGGTTCTCCAGGGATAAGATTTGTATTAATAGAACATATGTGCTATAATATCCCATGTGATTCTATTTGCAGGAAAGCACATTAAAAACGAGTTTTTCCACTCAAACAGCCATTCTGCACTATCAAAAAACAGCGGAAATAGCGGAAATAATGGAAAAACCCCCATAAATGCCAGGAAGTGTAGTTTGCTCGTCATCGCGAGCATCTGTTGCGCGGCGATCTAAGTTTCTCGATCAGGATGACAGACTGCAGATTGCCGCGTCGCTACGCTCCTCGCAATACCCTACGGGCACGATGTGACGAATCTATCTGTCATCGCGAGCGTAGCAGCCTGTGCCCGCGACCTGTGCGCGCCGTGAAACGGACGGGTAAGCAGGGTATGAGCGATCTAAGTTCCTCGATCAGGGCAACCCTCATCCACCGCAAGCGGTCCCCCTTCCCCCTAGGGAAGGCTGAGAAAAGGAGATTGCCGCGTCGCTTCGCTCCTCGCAATACCCTACGGGCACGATGTGACGAATCGTTCTGTGCCCAGCCCTACGCAATATTTTCTGTCATTGCGAGGAACGAAGCAATCTAAATTGTTTGCATTCAAGCACATAAGAGGTTCACATGCACTTCGTGAATTTTGACCATGATCCTGTTACCTCAAACGGTTTGGTCTGCCTGGAGTTTAGATTGCTTCACAACCCTTGTAAAAAGACACAAGGGCAGGAGAGGTTCGCAATGACAAGATAACTTCTCACCCCCTTTAATTCCCCCTCTGAAGAGGGGGTCGATGTGTTCAGAGGAAACCACTTAACTCGCGTTAATGAGTATAATTGAAGGTTGCTGAAGCGTCCCCAATCCGCTTCTGTTAATATGTCTGCCAGCCAACCCTGGCAATGAAAGGATTGTCCGTATTAATTATGAATAAAATTATTCGAGAAGCCCCCAATAGCTTTGACCTGCCTTACCGCATCAAGCGGCTGGCTGAACTTGCCCATAACCTTTGGTGGGTCGGTAACCCCGAAGCCGCGCGCATGTTCAAGGAAATTGACCAACTTGCGTGGGAACAATCCACCCACAACCCGATCATCTTCCTGAGGAAGGTAGAACGCCAAATCTTTGATGATCTCATCAAGGATCGCTACTTCCTCGAACGTTACGACAGGATCATGCGCGAGTTTGATGCCTACATGTACAAGGATGACACCTGGTTCCACGAAACCTACCCCAATCTGACAGATGAGCAAATCGCCTACTTCTCGTTTGAGTACGGTCTGCACGAGTCCCTGATGGTCTATGCGGGCGGTCTGGGTGTGCTTTCGGGCGACCACCTCAAGGAAGCCAGCGATCTCGGCTTGCCGCTGGTGGCAGTCGGTTTTCTTTATACATTCGGTTACTTCTCGCAAAAGATCAGTGAAGACGGTTGGCAGGAAGCCCGCAACATTGAGCTCAACTATAACGACCTGCCACTGATCGCCCTCTACGACGAAGAGCACAACCCGATCAAAATCTCCATCGAATTGCCAGGGCGCAACCTTTATGCCTGCCTCTACGAGCTCAACATTGGTCGCAACAAGCTCGTTTTGATGCACACCAACATCCCCGAAAATAACCACCAGGATCGCCAGCTTACGGACCGCCTTTACATCAGCGATCCCGAACTACGCATCTCGCAGGAGATGCTGCTGGGCATCGGCGGGTTGCGCGCGCTGCAGCGCCTGGGCTATAAGCCTTCCATTTTCCACATGAATGAAGGTCATTCCGCCTTCCTCACGCTCGAACGCGTCCGCCAGCTCATGAGCGAAGGTCAGACCATCGAAGAAGCGAAGGAAACCGTCCAAAAGACCAGCGTTTTTACCACCCACACCCCCGTGCCTGCTGGCAATGATGAATTTCCCGCATGGTTGATCGATAAGTATTTTTCAGGTGTGTGGTGCGACCTTGGGTTGAATCGCGAGCAATTCATTGATCTTGCCAGGGTAAAAACCGACTGGTCGGACGAAGTCTTCAGCATGCCAGTGCTGGCACTGCGGCTCTCTGATTATCGCAACGGCGTCTCGAAGTTGCACGGCGAGGTATCCCGCAAGATGTGGCAATATCTTTGGCCTGAAACTCCCGCCGAAGAAGTCCCAATCTCCTATATCACTAACGGTGTCCACACTGGCACCTGGCTTGCCCGCCGACTTGGCATCCTCTACAGCCGCTATCTGGGAGCTGATTGGAAGTATAATCTCGACGATTCTGCCATGTGGCAGAAGATCGAAAACATCCCGGATGATGATCTCTGGCGCGTGCGCTTGCATCTAAAGCGTAAGCTGATCAACTACATGGTTGGTCGCGCCCGCTACCAGTGGGAAAACACCAGCGTTCACCCGGTTCAGACGGTTGCCAGCGGCGTTTTGCTGGACCCGACCGCGCTCACGATCGGTTTCGCGCGCCGTTTTGCCACTTACAAACGCGCAAACCTGCTCTTCCGGGATTACGACCGCCTGCTGAGGATTGTTACCAATGCCCGCAAGCCTGTCCAGATCGTTTTCGCCGGCAAGGCGCATCCTGCTGATGAACCTGGCAAACTCCTGATCCAGGAGGTCTACCGCAAGGTCAAAGATGCCCGCAACGGCGGACGCCTGGTCTTTTTGGATGATTACGACATGGATATGGCACGCTACCTGGTACAGGGTGTTGACATCTGGCTAAACACTCCCCGCCGCCCGCGTGAAGCCTCCGGCACCAGCGGCATGAAAGCTGCCATGAACGGCACGCTCAACTTCTCCGTGTTGGATGGCTGGTGGGCTGAAGGTTACAACGGGCTCAATGGCTGGGCAATTGGCGATGACACGCACTACGACAGCCTGGATCAGCAGGATGAAGCGGATGCCCGGAGCCTCTACGACACCCTCGAAAACGAAATTGTGCCGCTCTACTACACCAAACGTTCCGCAGACGGCTTGCCTGGCGATTGGATCCAGCGCATCAAAGAGTGCATTCGCACGATCTCGCCGCAATTCTCCATGACCCGCATGGTCAAAGAATATGCGGACGACCTCTACCTGCCTGCTCTGCTTTCAGCCAGGGGCGAGGATACTTCCGAGGCGTAGAGGCAAGAAATGCAAATAATTTTCACTCCTACCGCTATCCTGACCGCGATCCTGATTTTTTTGGTCCGGTTGTTATCGATATCCATGGACACCCTGCGCTTCATGCTAACCATGCGCGGAAAACAGGGAATAGCCTGGGTGCTTGGCTTCATCGAGTCAGTACTCTTTGTTGTAACGATGGGAGCGGTTTTAAAGGATCTCTCTAATGTGCTCTACGTAGTCGGTTATGCCGCTGGTTTCGCTACAGGCAACGTGGTGGGAATGGCAATCGAGAAACGGCTTGCTATCGGCTTTTCTCACATCAAGATCATCACAAAGCAGCATGGCTTGGCTGTAGCTGAAGCCTTGCGAGAAATGGATTATGCCGTGACAGAGATCCCAGCCCGTGGCAGGGATGGATCCGTCTCACTGTGTGACCTGTCCGTCCGGCGCAAGGATGTTCCAGCAATTGAGAAACTGACTCTGGATGTGGATCCTGGAGCGTTTATTACCGTTGAAGACATTACGCCGCTGCGGAGTGGATATTGGGGCACCGGCTCTGTGCGGAGGTAAGAATTTTGAGTGACACACCTTTAGATCATGAGAAACAGGCCATCATCTTCGATTTGGATGGCCTGATTATTGAAACCGAAGCAGTCTATTGCCACATCTGGCAGCGCGAGTTCGCCAAGGCGGGTCTCACTTTTGATATGGTGGGATACCAGAACCTCATCGGTGCCCATCATATTGTCAACGGATATCAACCGCACCAACAGCTGGCTGATCACTTTAATAATGGTGTCTCAGCCCGGGAGTTGCGTCTTGCCGTGGAACGAGAAGCTTATCAAACCATTCAGCACGAAGAAGCTTTGCCCGGAGTTCTGCAAGTTTTGGATGAAGCTGACGAAAAGGGGATCCTGCTGGCGGTAGGCTCCAGCTCTGAACAGAATTGGGTCCACGGGCATTTGAAACGACTTGGCTTATTTGATCGCTTTGATACGGTTGTGACAGCGGACGACGTTATAAACGCCAAACCCGAACCGGATATTTACCTGAAAGTGCTTGAGAACCTCGATGTTGCCCCGCAAAACGCAATTGTTCTCGAAGATTCAAATAACGGCGTTGTGGCATCCCACCGTGCCGGCATCCGCGTGATCGCAGTCCCCAACGAGGCCACTTTTGGTCAAGATTTTTCTCTCGCAACTGCCATTATTCCAAGCCTCGAAGCCCTCAATCTTGACGATTATTTTCCAGCATAGATTGTTTCCATTTGCTGGCGCAAGCCAGGCATGGGGCTTTTATTTTGCTAAAGCAGTAAGAAAACTCTCAGTAACAAAGGGAAAAAATACACAAAAAAGGAGATAGGTTACCATCTCCTTTTGATTTCGAGGTTTTGCGAATTCTACTGTCTTCGGCGGGTAATGCGGTCAAAAACTACTGCCAAAACTAGCACAGCACCGCGGACAATGTACTGGATGGAAATGTCAATGTTCATCAAGTTCATTCCGCTGGTCAGCGACATCATTACCAGCGCACCAATGATCGAACCTGTGATCGTACCCACACCGCCAGCCGCGGAGACGCCACCAACAAAGGCAGCCGCGATCGCGTCGGTCTCAAAACCCAACCCTGCAGTGGTGGTCGCGGAACGCAAACGGGAAGCGTACATGATACCCGAAAGAGATGAGAGCATTCCCATGGCAGCAAAAACGATGTAGGTGATCTTGGAAACACTGATACCGCTGAGTTCCGCGGCTTCAGGGTTTCCGCCTACAGCGTAAATATGGCGCCCCAGTGGTGTTTTGGTAGTGATAAATTGGAAGACCGCCACTACCAATAACAAGATCACCAGGCTCCAGGATATGCCGTTATAACCGGAGAGGATCCAGGAAATGTACCCGATCAACCCCGAAATCAGCACAAGCTGAGCAATGAACAAGCCAAAACTGGGAACCTGGAAATTGTAAGATAGCTTCGTTCGCCTGCTCTTGATGGCTGAGTATATGGATACAATGATTCCAGTCAATCCGATGATCAGGGTCAACTTATGCTTTCCGGGCAGAAATCCTCCCAGTGGCAAATCCGGGATAAAACCGTTGCCAATGGCATTGAAGACAGTATCCCTGATCACAATGGTACCTGTGCCCATGGTGACCAGCAGCAAGGCTCCCCTAAAGATCAGACCGGCAGCCATTGTAGAGACGAACGCCGGCACACCAAGTTTGGCAACCGGTGTGGCAGTCAGCATTCCCGCCAGGATGCCCAGGATCATCACCGCAGGGATAACCGCGTAGATTGGCCAACCCCAAAAAGTCAATGCGATCGCTGAGAAGGCACCCAGGAAGCCGGCAAGGTAACCAACTGAAAGTTCAATATGGCGGATGACAATAATGAGGGTCATGCCTACCGCCAGAACTGCAATATAGCCCATTTGGTTGATCAGGTTGCTGATATTCCTGGAGGAGATAAAGACGCCGTCGGTTGTGACACTGAAGAAAATCATGATAACGATCAGCGCAATAAACATAAAGTATTCGCTGATATTACTCTTCATGATATCCAGCAGGCTCTTCTCTCGGTCTGCTTCACTTGTTTTTTGCTTTAGATCTTCCATTGACGTCTCCTAGTAATCCACTGCCAGTGCCATGATGCTCTCTTGCGAAGCCTCTTCTACTGGCATTTCTCCGTTAATTTTTCCAGCTGACATGACATAAACACGGTCACTCATGCCAAGGATCTCTGGTAGTTCGGATGAGATCATGATGATGCTCATTCCCTGTTCCACCAACGAATTCATGATTGTATAGATTTCGTACTTTGCGCCGACATCAATTCCCCGGGTGGGTTCATCCAGGATCATGATCCCGGGTTTTACGAACAGCCACTTTCCCAAGGACACTTTTTGCTGGTTTCCACCGCTCAGGTTGCGCACCTTTTGCTGAATGGAGGGCGTCTTTATATTGAGTTCTGAGCGATACTTGTTTGCCACGAGGATCTCTTCGTTCTCATTGATCACGCCGCCAGCAGTAATTTCCTGGAGATTTGCCAGGCTGATATTGTGTTTGACGTCGTCAATCAGGATCAATCCGTTGCCTTTGCGGTCTTCGGTTACATACGCCATGGACGATTTGATCGCGTCATGCGGGTTGCGGAATTTTTGCTCAACCCCCTTGATAAATACTTTTCCGCTCAAACGATAGTGGTCCGGGTTGCCAAAGATGCTTTTTGCCAGTTCCGTGCGTCCGGATCCCATCAAACCAGCGATCCCGACGATCTCACCAGCATGCACGCTGATGTTGACATTTTTGAGGATGTCCCTGCCGAGGGCATAGGAAAACCCGCTCCAGTCTTCAAGTCTGAGCACTTCCTCGCCAATGTTTACATTCCCCCGTTTTGGGAAAATGTTATCGATAGACCGACCAACCATGTGCTTGATCAGGACAGGTTCAGTGACCTTGTCTTCTTGAACATCCAAGGTGGTGACCGTCTTGCCGTCCCTTAAGACGGTAATGGTATCGGCAATCTCCATCACTTCACGTAATTTGTGTGAGATGAGAATGCAGGTCACACCCTGCTCTTTTAACCCACGGATCAATTGCAGGAGGTTGTCACTGTCGGTTTCATTCAGCGCAGCAGTAGGTTCATCCATGATTAAAATCCTCACCTCTTTTTTCAGGGCTTTGGCAATTTCAACCAGTTGTTGTTTGCCGACCCCGAGGTTCTTGATTTTTGTCAGAGGATTTACATCCAAACCCACCTTTTTTAAAATATCAATGGCTTGGGAAATCGACTCATTTGAATCGATCACCAGCCCATTGGTAACTTCGTTTCCAAGAAAGATATTTTCGTAAACGGATAATTCCGGGATTAATGCCAATTCCTGGTAGATAATCGCAATGCCCGCGTGTTCACTATCGCGAATGCCGTTGAATTTTTGCAGCTCACCTTCAATAAAAATCTCACCGGAATAAGTGCCAAAAGGATGCACTCCGCTCAGTACTTTCATCAAGGTTGATTTTCCAGCACCATTTTCCCCGACCAGGCAATGAACCTCGCCCTTGCGTACGCTGAAGGTCACATTATCTAACGCCTTCACTCCAGGAAATTCCTTGGTAATGGATATCATTTCAAGAATAGGGATGTCCATAGGCGTCTCCTGCAAAACTATTCTGAATTAGAGCAGTGACTGGTTTCCCAGTCACTGCTTTTGAACTACAAATCGTACTACTCTAAACCGGTGAAATCGCTGGCTGGATAGTATCCAGAGTCGACGATGGCGGCTTTGACATTGTCTTTGGTGACCGTAACCACAGCCGATGGCTTGGCGGGTACCTCAATGACGTTGTTGTTATAGGTGTGGGTTTGCGCAGGAGTCTTCCCATCGAGGAAAGCAACTGCTGCTGCGATAGCATCAGCAACGAGGGTGCGAACATCCTTCAGCACGGTCATGGACTGCTTGCCGTCGATGATGTACTGGACGGAGGCTTTTTCTGCATCCTGACCGGTGACATAAAACTTGGTCACATCGGTATCAGCAGCAAAAGCGTCAGCGATAGCACGGGCGGTACCGTCGTTTGGAGCAAGGATGAAGACTTCACCCTTATCGGCGGCGGTAGTCGCGGTCAGGTTGGCTTCTGCCAGGTTCTTCGCCACGTTGAAATCCCAGTTGGTCGTGATTTGACCGAGGATCTTGCCCATTTCGTCACGGGTCAGGGTGGCTTTGCCTTGCAGGGCAATCGCTTCAGGCGAGTTCTTGATCACGAAGGTGCCATCAGCAATCTTGGGCTGCAAAACGTTCCAGGCGCCCTCAAAGAAGAGGAAGGCGTTGTTGTCGGAGGAGGCGCCAGCATAGAGGAACAGCGGAAGACCGGTTCCAGCAGCATTGTCCACCAGGTATTGAGCCTGGGCAGCACCAACTGCGACAGAGTCAAAAGTCACATAGTAATCGACGGCATCGGTGTCCAGAATCAGGCGATCGTAAGAAACGACCTTCACACCAGCAGCACGGGCAGCTTCAGCAGCGGCGGCAGCAGCAGTACCATCATGGGGGCAGATGATTAAAACCTTGATGCCCTTTGAAATCAGGGTTTCAACGTTTTGCTTCTCTTTGGCTGGGTCACCCTGGCTGAAAAGAATTTCCACGCCGTAACCTTGCGTGGTCAGAGCATCCTTGAAGCGGGCTTCATCCTGGATCCAGCGGGGTTCGTCCTTGGTGGGGAGCACAATACCCACAGCCAAGTCATCTTCCGCTGGTTGCTCGGTCTGTGATGCGCAGGCACCCAGTACCATGCTCGCAATGATTAGAACACTTGCGAGGGTAAACAAAAGTTTTGATTGTTTCATTTCTTCTCCTTAGATATGATTTTGGCAATTGCCGCTCATCCTCATTTGATCAATCACGAATAACAGAAGGTGGTCTTAGTTTTGGATAGTAGCTTTTCGCCCAGAATATTGGAACCATCAGACTCCAATGTCGGTATTATAACTTAAATGCAATAATCAAGGGTAATATCTCCGGATTTGCAGGCGATTTTTTCCATTTTTATGGAGACCAGATACTATTTTTTATCATCCTGAGAGGTTGACATGATCCTAAATTCAATTTTTAGAGAAAAGCATAGCTTTTTCGCGATTCCGAGACCAACAACACTCAAACAAGCTCACACCCTGATGTAACCATCGGTAACGGTTCGCGTCTGAACCGCTCAACCCCTTGACTATGATTTATAATCAAAACTACTGAGACATTAATCAAGGAGAGGCTTTATGGAACTCAATCCCTCAGAATTTTATTTCGGTCAAGCTTACGACCTCGCTGCTAAGTCGGTTGTCCCCGACAAATTCACCTTCTACGACCCCAGCGATCTCACCACGCATGCCATGATAACCGGTATGACCGGGTCTGGCAAAACGGGTTTGGGCATTATCCTGCTCGAAGAAGCCGCATTGCAGGGCATCCCTGCCATCCTGATCGACCCCAAAGGCGACCTCACCAACCACCTGCTGCACTTCCCCAACCTGCTGCCTTCCGACTTTGCCCCTTGGGTGGATGAAGACATCGCCCGACGTGAGGGCAAGACCCCTGAGCAAGCTGCCACTGAAGCTGCCGCAAATTGGCAAAAAGGTCTGGCGCGTTCAGGCATCGACCAGGCACGAATGGAGAAACTTTCCACCAACGTGGATTATGCCATCTACAGCCCCGGCTCCGATTCAGGCTTCCCGGTAAGCATCCTCTCCTCCCTTAAATCCCCTTCCATCCCCTGGGAAGAGAATACAGAAATCCTGCGTGAAAACATCAGCAGCACTGCCACCGCCTTGCTTGAACTTGTGGGGTACAAGAATATCGACCCCGTTCGTTCACGCGAACATATCCTGCTTTCCAATATCTTCGAGAACGCCTGGAGCCAGGGGCAGGATCTTGACCTGGAATCACTGATCATGCAAGTTCAGACCCCACCCTTTGAAAAACTGGGGGTCTTCTCCCTCTCCAAGTTCTACCCGGAAAAAAACCGCTTTGAGCTAGCAATGGCACTCAATAATTTCATCGCCGCGCCTTCCTTCCAGAATTGGCTGCAAGGTCAACCGCTCGACATCAACGCTTTCCTCTACTCATCCGATGGCAAACCGCGCCACAGCGTCTTCTATCTGGCTCACCTGGCTGATCAGGAGCGCATGTTCTTCATCACACTGCTCTATTCCGCGGTCGAAACCTGGATGCGCACGCAATCCGGCACCGGCAGCCTGCGCGCCCTGGTGTATTTTGATGAGATTGTTGGTTATCTGCCGCCAGTCGCAAATCCACCCAGCAAACCGATCATCCTGCGCCTGCTCAAACAAGCGCGTGCCTTTGGCGTAGGCTTGGTGCTTGCCACCCAGAACCCCATCGATCTGGATTACAAAGCTCTTTCCAACACCGGCACCTGGATCATCGGCAAACTTCAGACGGACCAGGATAAACAACGCCTGCTGGATGGTCTGGCGACGGCGACGGGCTCTTTTGACCGCGGATATTTCGACAGCGCCATATCCACCCTGGGCAAGCGTGTTTTCTTATTGCATAACGTGCACGCCAAAGCCCCTGAAATTTTCACTACCCGCTGGGCGATGAATTACCTCCCCGGTCCCATCATGCGCACGAAACTCTCTGAGCTCAACCGCCTGGTTGGGGCAGACGTACTGCAGGCGTCAAGCGCCGCCAACGGCAGCGGACCTGTCAGCGTGGAAGAAGTTCTCGGGGGCTCCAGGGAGAACCTTCCAGGCAGCTCCAATGAACCGATTCTCTCCTCTAAAGCCAATGTGATCTATCTGCCTGTCACGGTCAATTTGAGCGAAGCGCTCAGGCTGGCTGCAGAGCGGGGCATAGGTTCCAGTGTGGAACAGCACTACCACTACGAACCCGCCCTGGTAGGTCAGGCAAAAGTTTATTTTGCCAACCGCACCTATGGGATCGACCTGGAAAAGAAAATTTCTGTTAATCTTCCCAGCATCGATGGGCGCGGCTTGGTGCGCTGGCTAGATTATCAACACGATCCCATCGACATGCTGGCAACTGAGTCCCGCCCCCTGCCGAACGCCACCTTTGGTGATTTACGTTACCCGTTTGACGACGAAAAGAACATTGCCAGCCTTTCCAAAGATTTTGAGGAATGGATCTATCGCGATAACGGCATAACGCTCTTCACGAATGATACGCTCAAACTCACCTCCAATCCTGGCGAAAGCCGCGAAGATTTTGAGGAACGCTGCATCGAAGCCAGCCAGGGAAGCCAGTCTGACGCGGTCAAGAAGATTGAACAGAAGTACGAGAAACTGCGCAAGGCGATCGAATCCAAAAAAATGAGAGAAGAGATCGAGCTTGAAAAGGACCAAAAGATTCTCAACCAGCGCCGCATGGAAGAAGCCGGCACGGGTCTCTCCACGGTCATCAACCTCTTCTCCAACCGCAAAAAGAGCATCAGCAGTTCGCTCACCAAACGCCGCTTGACCTCCACTGCCAAGTCTAACGTGGAGGAGTCGGAATTGATGATTGAAGAATACAACAAGCAGCTTGCCGAGCTGGATGAGAAGATGAAAGAGGAACTGGATACCTTCAAGGACAGCACGCAGGAGATGGCTGGCACCATCCGCGAAGTTTCCATCAACCCACTCAAAAAAGACATCATCGAGGAGTTCTTTGGTCTGAGCTGGCTGCCCCACTATGCCTTCAAGGACGGCGACCGTTGGGTGCTGATCCCGGGTTATAAATAACCACTTCACACAAAAACCCGCCTGATCGGCGGGTTTTTTTATGCTCTTTTCCTGCCTTGAACTAATCCGCAGGCCTGGCTGAGGTAACCGCTCCCAGCTGGTTCACCTCCAGCTCCCACTCGCTGCCTGGATATGCCTGCTGATACAGGCTATAGTCCGTTGTCCGCAGGTTATAATCCCGGCTTCCAGCACTGAACCAGATGGTGTAGGTCTCGGTTGCCTGCCCAACCCGCTGTGTGTCTGTCAGGTTAGCTGCCGGCCAGACCGCGTTTAGATCCGTGCCGTTTAGCCGCAATGTGTCCACAACCGTCCAGTCCAGGGCTTCATAGCGACAGTAATCCTCATAGACCCGGTAGTAGCAATCTTGCACCACCTGACCCACACCAGTACCGGTATCGACCGTGTAAGGAGTTCCACAAATTTCCTCTGAATTCTCGGTCGGCTCTTCGGAGTCGTAGCGGTACTCCAGCGAACAACTCGAGATGGTTGCGTCAGCAGGGATGTTCGCCGCCCAGTCACTCTCACTTACCAACTGGTAAGACTCCACGATCACTGCCCTCTCCCATTGCGTGGAAGCCACAGTTGCATTGATCGCGTCAGTACGCCGCATGCTGATGAGCAAGAAGATCCCAAAGGCGCAGATCGCCAGCAGCACCAAAATCATGATAAGTGAAACTTTCCGCGGCATGGGCGCGCGGGTTGCCATCGGCTGTGTCTCTCCAGCCGGTTGAGGTTTGCCCTGAGCACCCACCAGTGGGTAAGGTTCAATCACATCTCCTGAGGGTCGGGAGGTTGCCCCCACTGTCAGATCTCCGCCGCACTGCACGCAGGTGAGCGCGTCTGCCAGGTTGCGCGTGCCGCAATAGGGGCAGTGTTTGTCGGGTCCGGAACGCGCCATGCGGATCAGGGCTTCGTCTTTGATGAAATTGAAGGTATTGGGGTCCACCTGCTCAAAGCGCACACCCAGTGGTTGTGGTGCGCCGCAACTGGTGCAGGATTTTATGGCACCAGGATTTTTTGTACCGCAACTATCGCAGGTCCAAATCAATTCGATGTAGCCAAGGATTTTTCGCGCCATAACTCCTCGCAAGAGCTCGATAAAAACTGGATTTAGTATAGCAAATTATGCATTATCGTGCTTGATTATTGCTTGCACTGCCTGCAAACCCAGGATGGCAATCAGGGGAACTGACCCCAGGAAAAAAGGAATAAAAGTTGTGATGGACAGCCCTAAAAGGATCAACATCACTATCGCAATCACACTGGCATATCCGGGTTGCAGCAGGATGATCGCCAGGCTGTTTTTCCAGGCAATTTTGAATTTCTTTTCCTCCTGTAAGAAGAAACAACTGACAGCGTAGAATTGCCAGATCAGCCAAAAAAAGCCTAAACCAATCATCAATACAATCAAGACCAACGCGACAGGGTGATCAATGCTGAGATAGAACCAGACATTAAAGCCCAGTATCACCAAAACCAGCAGATTCAGCAATCCCCAGGGCAGGCTCTTACGCCAATAACCCTTGAAACCCTGCCAAAAACCCATAATGCCGGTGCGAATGCCGTGACTCAGATCCAGGGCTTGTTCGTACACGCCAAAAAGTGCCGCTGGATACAGCACCACCGTCAGACTGAGAAGAATAGCAACCAGTGACACCAGCACCTGGTTTGCCCAATCCTTCCACCATACTTTGATCGCGTCCAGAATGACCGGGAAAGCAGCTTTGAGAGGCATAGCTTGATTATAATAGATACAAATCACCTCAACCCAGGAGCATTGCCTATGTTAACCCCCGAAACGACCCTACTAATCGTCATAGACGTCCAGGGCAACCTTGCCCGGGTTGTGGCTGAGAGCGAATCAGCCATTCGCGCCGTTGGGCAGCTGGTCCAGGGAGCAGGCTTGCTCGAAATCCCGGTGCTCCTCACCGCGCAGGTTCCGGAAAAAATTGGGCGCACTATTCCCGAAATCGCAGGGCTGCTGCCTGACCAGTCGGACCTTCCCCGTGTGCACTTTAGCATCTGGCAAGACGCTGCTGTACAAGAGGCTATACGCAGTTCCGGGCGGTGCCAATTGCTCCTGTGCGGCTTTGAAGCCCACATCTGCCTTTATCAATCCAGTCTCGATCTGATCGCTGAGGGTTTTGAGGTCACCCTGGCTGCAAACGCGGTCTCATCGCGTAATCCTTACAATAAGGAAATTGCTTTACAGGAACTATCCAGCCAGGGAGTTCATCTGACCACCGTCGAGATGGCGCTGTTCAGCCTGCTGCGATCTGCCCAACATCCTGCCTTCAAAGCGATCTCCAAGCTGATCAAATAACCGGGTTTTCCTTAGGCAAAAGCAGGTTAGGGTGAAACATTGGTGGAGTTACCTTGCTTGTTCAATCAACGTTAATGTTTCTCTGATTATTAGAGGGTAATATTGACAAATATCATTTCGGAGGAATCGATGTCAATTACTGATCGTCCACAACTAAAAAAGAAGAAAAAAACTGGTACCAGATTACTGGTTATCTTTATAATCCTGGCACTCATCGCCGGTGCATATTTTGTGAACCAGGAACGCCTGCGCAGAGCAAATGAAGAAGCTCTCGCCCAACTGGAAACCGTTCCATACACACGTGAAACGCTGACCTCTACCATCAGCGGCGCCGGCACAATCCGCCCGCGTCAATCTGCCACGCTCTACTGGCAAACTTCCGGTTTCATCGGTGAGGTAAATTTTGAAGTCGCTGAGGAAGTCGCCGCAAACACGGTTCTCTATCGTCTTGACGGCTCCCGCCTGCCGGCAGAAATGCTGCAGGCGCAGCTCAACCTGCTCAACGCCCAAACTGGTTTGCAGAACCTCACATCCGATACGGATTTGCAGCGCGTTACCCTGCAAAACAATCTGACCAACGCTGAGAACACGCTCACAACGCTCGAGCAGAATTTGCTTTCCCTTACCGACCGCGAATGCACAGACTGGCGCTTGAGCAACCTGCAAACAGCTTATGATGACGCGCTCGAAAATTACCGTACCTGGTCAACCCAGGCACGCTGGCTGCAGGTGCAGGCTGCCCGCGCGGATCTCGATTATTGCGATCCCGAAGTCATCGCCAGCGAGATTGACTCTCTCAACAGCCAGATTAACCTCCAAAAGCAAAATATTGCAGCTTGGCAGGCAGAGCTGGAAAAGATAGCTGACGGTCCTAACTCTGATACCAGGGAAAAACTTGAATTACAGCTCAAACTCGCTGAAAAACAGTTGGAAAGTCAGGCAATCAAAGCTCCCTTCGACGGCACAATCACCTCCCTGACCTACCGCCTTGGGGACATGGTCAGCACTGGCAGTCCTGCAGCCCAAATTGCTGATCTTTCTGAGCTTTTCGTGGACGTGCCCATTTCTGAGGTTGACATACCCCTAATTAAAGTTGGGCAGGAAGCTGAACTGGTCTTTGATGCCTATTTCGACCAGACCTTTTTTGGAACGGTTGCTGAAGTTGCTACAATTGGCGTTAACACCGCCGGGATTGTCAATTACAACGTCACCATCAGGTTAGACTCCGACCACGAGGGTATCAGACCGGGTATGACTGTGGGCGTGAACATCCTGGTTGAAGAAAAACCCAACACCTACACCGTACCTGCAGAATCGATTGTAAGCCGTAACGGGAATTACTTTGTCTATGTTCTGCGCGGTGGAAAACCAGTGGAAGTCGAAGTCAAAATTGGCGCTTATTCAAGCCGCAAGATCGAAGTTCTTCAAGCAGACATTCAGGATGGAGAATCCATTTTGCTTTCACCGCCTGTTTCACTGATGGATTCCTTCATGCAAATGGGAAGGTAAAAATGGAACTTAATCCTCAGGCTGTCAGGCCTGTGATCGACGTGCGCAGTCTCACCAAGGACTATTACATCGGTGAGATCGTGGTCCCGGCGTTGCGCGGCATTGACATACAGATTTTCCCGGGAGAAATGGTCGCCGTTATGGGTCCAAGCGGTTCTGGCAAGTCAACCCTGATGAATATGATTGGATGTTTGGACTCCCCCACATCTGGTGAGTATTACCTCGATTCGCTGCTTGTTTCCGATTTGCATGATGATGAACTTGCGATTGTGCGCAACCAGAAAATCGGCTTTGTCTTCCAAAAGTACAACTTGTTACCCCGCGTCGACGCCATCGAAAATGTTGCCCTGCCTTTGCGCTACAGCGATGACACTTCCAACATGCGTCAGCGGGCGGAAGCAGCGCTCGAATCGGTTGGGCTGGGGGACCGCATGCACCACAAACCCAATGAACTTTCGGGCGGGCAGCAGCAGCGCGTGGCGATTGCCAGAGCGCTGGTGAACCAGCCGGCGATCCTGCTGGCAGATGAGCCGACGGGCAACCTTGATTCCCAATCCGGCAAAGAGGTGATGGAACTCCTCCTGAAGCTTAACCAACAGCAAAACACCACGATCGTCCTGGTCACTCATGATCCTATTGTTGCGGGTAACGCCCAGCGGATCGTACAGCTCTTTGATGGCTTGATCAAAACCCCGGAGGTAGTCTCATGAAAATCTGGCAAGCACTAAAAGAAGCTATCTCCAGCCTCACAGCCAACAAAACCCGCTCATTTCTGACGGTTCTGGGGATTGTTATCGGCGTTGGGGCGGTCATTGGGGTTCTTTCGCTCGGTCAGGGAGCTGAAGCAAGCATCATTGGGCAAATCGAATCAATCGGAACCAATGTGATTTATGTTTTTCGGGGTAATACCTCTGAAGACGTGACAAATCCTAATTCTCTCACTACGGCAGATGCCGACGCGCTGGCCAACCGTACCCGCGCGCCGCACATCCTTAATATCTCCCCAGTTCTGGCGGGGCAGAGCAGTGTCCGCTTTGGGGATGAGAGCGCGCAAACCTCCATCATGGGTGTCGTCGAAAACTATGCCGAAGTTACAGACATCGGACTCAGCGAAGGAAGCTTCTTCACTGAAAGCCACCTTACAAACCGCAGCTCGGTTGTGGTGCTCGGACCAAAGCTCGCTGAAAGACTGACGGGTCGGCAAACCGAATTGGTAGGCACAACCGTGCACATCAACAACTATCCCTTCCGCGTGGTCGGAATCACCAAAGCCAAGGGTGGAAACCAGTTTTCCAGCCCCGATATGGATGCTTACATCCCAATTACCGCCATGCAGTTGCGCGTAAAGCGCCAGAGTGTCCCCAATGCCGTGGATTTCCTGCTCATCCAAGCACAGGATTCGCAGTCAATTGATGATGCTATGCAGGAAGCAAAAAATATCCTGCGCACTTCTCATCGCCTTAGCAGCCGCCAGCCTGATGATTTTACGATGACCAACCAACAGGATGTACTTTCGATCGCGAACTCCATCACAAGTATATTGACCATCTTCCTGGCTGGAATCGCTGGCATCTCACTGTTGGTGGGTGGAATTGGCATCATGAACATAATGCTCGTCTCTGTTACTGAGCGAACACGAGAAATTGGTCTGCGTAAAGCCCTGGGGGCACGCAAGTTTGATATTCAACTGCAGTTCCTGACCGAATCAGCGATGTTGAGCGTTTTTGGTGGTTTGATAGGTATCGGATTCGGCTGGCTCCTGGGGGAAATAGTTGGCGCTATCGCTGCCAATTCCGGCACGCCCCTCGTACCGCAGATCAGCCTGAACTCTGTTCTACTCGCCACCCTCTTTTCACTTGCGGTCGGCATCTTCTTCGGATGGTATCCAGCTCTGAGGGCTGCCAACATGGAACCGGTCGAAGCACTCAGATATGAGTAATTGGAAGATAAACCCGTAGGGGCTAAGCAACATAAATAAACAAAGATGTCTACGTGCCGAGTTTATTCCTGGGATGCTTCGCCCGTTATGTTCAAATTTATTGTCAGGTTGAAATACGCATACTCTTCGAGCACGATGACCTGACTTACGACTTGTTTGTGGTGAATGATTTTTGTAGGGAACGGTCTTGCACCGTTCCATTGGTTCTTATGAATGATTGGCTTAGAACAATCTTGTGCAATTCCGTTTTGTTGTGTTTGCGGAAGGGGTCAAGCCCCTTCCCTCCGAAAACAATAAAACAAAAAAGAGGCGCCGTGGCGCCTCTTAATTTTAAGAATTATTCTTTACTCTCGGGACCCCAGCACCACGTCCACATCCAGCGTCTGCCCATTGCGAATTACGGTGAATGTGATCGTTTCGCCCGGGTTTTTATTCACGACCATATAACTCATCAGCTCACTGAAATCCTTGATCGGTTGACCATCAACTGCGATGATCAAATCACCGCCTTTATACAGCCCCTGCACGGAGCTCGGCGCCGTTCCTCCCCGGATCCCAGCCACATCAGCCGGTCCGCCTTTAACCACCGACGACACATACGCGCCTGTGGACTGAGGTAATTCCAACACTTCTATCATCGCCAGCGACATGCTTGAGTAGCTGGTCATGCCAAGATAAGGATACGCGTAGTTGCCCTTCTCGATCAATGAAGGTACTACCTTGCGCACGATGTTGGAGGAGATGGCAAAGCCAATTCCCGTATTGATGGCGTCACCGCTGATGCTCAAACCCGCCGTCTGGATCGCCCGGTTCACGCCAATCACTTCCCCATTGAGGTTAAGCAGTGGTCCACCGGAATTACCCGGGTTGATCAAAGCGTCGGTCTGGATCGTATCGCCCGAGGAGTAATAGGTCCCAGTCGCAGTCTGGCGCATCGAATCCAACACCCTTCCCCGGGCGGAAACCACACCCACCGTCATTGTGCCGCTCAAACCATAGGGGTTGCCGATCGCCACCACCATCTGCCCAACTTTGATCTGATTTGAGTCTCCCAGGGGCAGCGGAACCAGTTCGTCTGGATCCACATCCACCTTGATAACCGCCAGATCAGAGTCCATGTCTGACCCGATTACCTGACCGTATACTTTGAGCCCCGATGAAAAGTGTACCTCGAGTTGATCGATATTACTGGCCACGTGATAATTTGTAACGATATGCCCCTCTTTATCGATAACGAAGCCAGTCCCCTGCCCGGAACCTTCGGCAGAGTTATATTGAAGCGAAACAACTCCAGGACTGTATTTCTCATACAGGGCTTCAAGGCTGCCTTCCAGGGCGGCAAATTCCGGGACAAGGATCGTCCCAGATTCCTGAGGGGGCAAGGTAGTCGGCACGGTCGTCGTTTCAGCTGATGGTACTGCAGTCAACTCTACCGGGTCGGAAGTCACTACCCGCGTCAATGAACAGGCTGTGCCAACCACGATTATCGACAAAAGAAAGAAAAGCGTGCGTAATTTGTTTTGTATTGTCATAATTCACCTTCCAATGACTGACTTTTAGTCCACATCATCATATCCACAATTCGTTAATGGATTGTATGAATCTGGTATAGATTGCTGTCTATCCATGTATAGCCTTGACTGCACCCAAAAAATGGTTGGATTTTCAAACCGCACAGAACGCTATTAACCGGAACAATCATTGAATTGACGGCACTGTGTTAACAAAGTTGATAATTCTTTGGAAAGGAATAAGAATTTGCTACACTAATAACAGATAGCAGACGACTAAATATTGAAAGGAAAAGCATTATGAAAAGTCGCGTTATCTTGGCAATCCTATTCATTGTTCCAATGATACCACCATCGACTGTGATGTCATCGTATTACGTGGGAAATCAATATGTGTCAGCATACGGGGGAAGAGTCAACATTTATACCCCTCCTTATCCAATAAACGTTTTTCACTATGGGCAATCGAACTGGATCTCACTGCCATTACCTTACTGGATACAAACTGGGTGGAGGTATTATTCGGGGTATCAATTTCCCGAAAAATATGTAGAGTATTATTCCCCAGTAAGCAATTATGAAATCTATCCTCAAGGAAATCAGAATTGGGGAACAATGATCGAGTATAAAATCATTAATGTAGGCGATGAAGTTTGGTGTGCGTACATAAACAATCTTGGAATAGGATGCCGAGATATTGTTTATCCTCCTTCTGCATTGCAGACGATGTCAGAAGTTCATAACGATCCTTTGATAGAGTTGCATACTCAATTCGAATACGCATCCTATCGAGATTCGAGTGGTAATTACCATTTGTTCAATCAGGTAAATTGGACTGAACAGTTTCCATATTCTTTAGTCATTGAAAGTGAGTCTACTTTCCTGACTTATCGGATTGACACATGGCAATAATATCTTCCATTAGTCATTATGAATTAATCGAAAAGAGTAATAATGAATAAAAAATATGTTGGGCTGATCTGTGGATTAACTGCAATTGTGGCACTGGGGTCTTTCCTGATTATTAATCGTGTGAATGCAGACAAGGCTGAGCAGCTTGCAGAACAACTTGCTAATAGCCTCGTTGCGGAAGGATTGCCCCTGATAAGTGTGCGTGTGGAAGAACAAGCCCCACTTACACTGGAAATAACCCTGAAGTACCCAACCGATGATAGCCCTGAGCGTAAAGCGGAAATCCTCCGTGGTCGTCATGCAGTACGATGGAACTGTGCCGAGCTAAATCGCGAAAAATACCAGATCAGCAGTTATATTATTTTGATTCTTGATAATGTTGGCAAACAATTAAGCTGGGAACAAAATTTCCTTTATCAGAGTGATCCAGAAGACGTTCCAGTTGAGTACACAATGAATCTTGAGGAAGCCGCGAATTACCTGCGGGAAACTTTTAATCCAGGGTCCGCCCAGGTGGAGCGATTCGAGTTGATCCAGGAGCAAAAAAACAACACCATCATTAACACGCTGTACATCCTCTTAGTCGAGCCAGATCTACAGACTCTCAATAACGATTTACCAATGAGGCAAATCGAGCCACTAATTAAAGGGGTCAACCAACAAAAGCTCTACCAGGTTGACATCTGCTGGCTAGAGATTCATGGACCAAATTCTGAAGTTTGGGTGGATTTTCTTTATGATTATAGCTTGCCAGTTCTATCCTGGTGGATGGCAGACGGTGTCAGCACTGATTGGTTTCCACATCCTGCCCCTCTACCCAACCAGGAACCCACCATAATAGCACCACCCGAGAAGACCTACCCTGTAGAAACCCTCGAACCAACCGTAATCGTCCCCTACCCCTGAGTTTTTTGCGTTTGAGCCAGGGAATTCTTGTTGAGAATCAAGAAGAGTCTACATTGGAAAATTAAAAAAAGGCATCCTCAGTGATGGGGATGCTTTTGATTTAGAAAAAAACGTCTAGCTCAATCCCAAAATTCGACCTGTTTCAAAATCAATATCTATATCATAGTAGGCCGGTCTGGTCGGCAAGCCGGGCATGGTGCTCATCGTCCCCAACAGGGGGTAGACAAATCCAGCCCCAATCGAGGCGCTGACGTCCCGGATGGGGATGCGGTAACCCTTTGGCACGCCCTTCAGCTCGGGGTCATGGCTGAGGGAGAGGTGGGTCTTCGCCATGCAGAGGGGAAGTTTGTCGTACCCCATGCGGGTGTATTCGGCGATACGCTCTTCCGCCAACTCGCTGTAATCCACGCCGTCCGCGCCATAAACTTCTTTGGCGATTGTTTCGATTTTTTGCTTGATGGGGATATCCAACGGGTAGAGGAATTGGAAGTCTGCTGGTTTCTCAGACGCCCTCACGACCGCTTCCGCCAGCGCAACCGCGCCAGCCCCACCCTGGCTGAAGTGGTCCGCAACCACCGCGTCCGTCACACCTGGATGCCCCAGGGCAATCTTGCGCACCAGTTCGAGCTCGGCAGGTGTGTCCGTTGGGAAGCGATTCACCGCCACGACCACAGGCACGCCAAATTTCTGCGCGATGCTGGCATGCGCCAGCAGGTTTGCGGCGCCTTTTTGCACCAATTCGAGGTTCTCATCGATATACTCCGGGGCAAGCGGCGCGCCAGCAGTCACCTTTGGACCGCCGCCGTGCATCTTGAGCGCTCTGACCGTCGCCACCAACACCACCACGTTGGGAATGTTGCCCGAGTAGCGGCATTTGATGTCGAAGAATTTTTCCATGCCCATATCCGCGCCAAAGCCGGATTCTGTGATCACAAAATCCGCCAGCTTTAGGGCGATTTTGTCTGCCATGATCGAACTGTTGCCGTGGGCGATGTTGGCAAACGGACCCGCGTGCACCAGCACGGGGGTGCCTTCGAGGGTCTGCATCAGGTTCGGCTTGATGGTGTCCTTCATCAGCACAGTCAGCGCGCCAGCCACACCCAGATCATCGGCTGTAATCGGCTCGCCTTGCCTGGACTGCCCGATCACAATCTTCGCGATTCGTTCGCGCATGTCCTTCAGGCTGGTTGCCAGCGCCAGGATTGCCATCAACTCACTAGCAACGCTGATGTAATAGTTCGTTTTGAGTTCGAAACCTTTTTCAGCATCGCCCTGCCCAACCGTGATCCCCCGCAGCATGCGGTCGTTCACGTCCACAGCCCGCCGCCAGGTGATGGTTTCGGGGTCAATATCCAGCCGCGCAAAGCGTGCCTTTTGCTCGTCGGTCAGGAGATCCGGGTCCGTTTCGGTGATGCCCAATTTCTTCAGTCGTCCCTGCATGCTCACCGAGAAATGACGTTTGCCTTTTTTATCCTTCGGGCAAAGCCGGTTAAACAGCCCCAGGTCCGACTGGGTCGATTCATGGAACATGCGCGTGTCAATCGCAGCCGCCAGCAAATTGTTCGCGGCAGTGATGGCGTGGATGTCGCCGGTCAAATGCAGGTTGAAGTCTTCCATGGGGATCACCTGCGAATAGCCGCCACCCGCAGCGCCGCCCTTGATGCCAAAGGTAGGTCCCTGGCTGGGCTGGCGGATGCAGGTGATCACGCGTTTGCCCAGGTGGGCTCCAAGTGCCTGGCTCAACCCAACAGTAGTGGTGGTTTTCCCTTCTCCGAGCGGTGTGGGGGTGATGGCGGTCACGTCGATGTACTTGCCATCGGGTGCATCCCCCAGGCGATCCAGCACTTCAAGCTTGATCTTCGCCTTGTAGTCACCGTAGAGTTCCAGTTCGCTTTCTTCCAGTCCCATTTCCTCTGCCACCTGGCGGATCGGTTTGAGCGTTGCCGCCTGGGCAATGTCAATATCCGCGGGCACGGGGGTTAAAGGGTGAAGCGGGGTAGGGACAAACTTTTTCCGTTCTAAGTGTTGAGTCATACTATTCTCCTTGGTTCATGGTCCAACGGTCACATCTTTTGGGATGCTGACCGAAGCGTTTATTTTGAGATCTTCAATTTTTCCGAGATAAATGATCGGGACTTGCACTGTCAATGAGCTGTTGGCTCGAATGTTGCCACTTTGGACGGAGCCGCCCCCAACGATCTTTCCACCCGCATCGGTTATTACCAGGTAAACCACCGTGCTTGAGACTTCCGCGTTCAGATTATTGATGACGTTCACGCTGGCGGAATCGCCTGTTTCGTTCACAACCGGCAACCCAGCTTCGAGGGGGTCATACCCGAGCTGGAATTGCCCGAATTCTCCCGGCACGATGATCATATCCACCTGCTGCGCCACGCAATCCTCTGGCAGGTCAAGGACTCCTGGCGAGAACACCAGTTCCTGCTCCGGCCAGATCAGGTCAATATAGCCATCTTTTGCCAGGCACACTTTGTCCGCTGCGTCAGTGACAGTCAGCAAGTAATAGGTCTCAGTTAACAAACGGTCGGTCAGGTTCCTCAGCAAAGCTCCACCGGAAACATGCTGATAATCATCGGCAATGAAGTTCCACTGCCTGACCTCGATGTTCTCCCACCATGTGCCGCCCTCCAGGGAGGCCGACTGCGCCGTGATCCACGGGTAGATCTCCACCAGCGCGATCTCCTGGTCTGCTTCGATATTTGCCACGACAGAAATGCCTGTGCGATCTTTCTCGGGCACGAAATCGATCATACCGCGCCCGCCGCCGATAATCTTGCCGCTCGCGCTATAGGCAATCGCGTTCAACTCGACCTTGGTGTAGGTGTAGGGATCCGAATTATTGATCCAACCTGTCAGCCTGATGCCATCTTCGGCTTCCACCCAACTGGTGTTCTTCACGACCAATGGTTGGGAGTAGCGCAGTTGGCGGTCCTTCAGCCCTTCCTTGACGCGCACCTCAACGGTATAGGTTTCCAGCCCGGGCAGTAATTCAAAATCCTGCACCAAGCCGGTGGTCTCGCGCGGGAAGAGGTAGCGTACCGTGCGCACTTCCTGGGCAAGGCGGGTGCCGTTGGCATCCAACGCCAGCACCTCCACCTGAACATCCCGCAGGATAGCATCGGTGAGGGTATTGAAAAGCTTGGCAATGACCTGAAGTTGGCTGCCGTTCTGGACGTACTCCAATTCAGTAACTCGGACCGGATTTGGGTTGACCAGGTCGGGTGTGGGGGTCGGATTGATCGGCTCCACCACCACTTGCGGCGTGCCGTCCACCAGGATCACGGTTGGCTGAACGAGCGTAGCCGTCGCTGGCACAGGCGTGGCGGTCGGGTCGACGGGCGCAAAGCCCCCGCAGGCGCTTAGGCCGAGTAGGACAACCAGACCGATCAGGATGAGCGTGTTTTTCCGTTTCACATTATCTCCGCTGCCACGCGATCACATGACAGCTATTCTATTTTATCTGTTTGCCGGCGTTTTGGGTAGTTGTTGAGGTAGTAACAATTGGTAATACATAGGCCTGATGTGTCAAAGCAAGACATAGAAAAGATTGCCCTGCAAGAGGAGTGGCGAGGGCTAACAACTCAATTAACGCTTGAAATGGGCAAATTCAAGCGCTGCTTGATAGGTTTTTGGTACCTTTTCCCCTACAATCTGAGCAGATCAAAAAAGGAGTATGAAATGTTAGTCACCAGAAAAATCAATGTCTTATCTTTCTTTTTCGGAAAGCCACAAGCTGCAAATAATGTAACAGCCCGCAGCGAATCAAAAGCTCAGAAGCTTAACGACACGAACTTGGTCGATCTGGATAACAGGATCAGCATCACCAAGAGTCAAGATCTCTTCAAAGCTCAAGCATTCAATGTGATCAGTCCCCTGAGCCTACTGAACAGATAAATCAAGCGCATCCAATCAGCAGAGCCATGGGAAGTAAAAAAATCCCTGGCTCTTCTGGTATATAATTTTAGAAGAGAGGTAACCATGTTTGACACAAAACTTATCGGTAAGAAAATCGCAGCGCTTCGCAAAGCCAAGGATATGACCCAGATGGAACTGGCGGATCAGATGTTCGTCAGCTATCAGGCGGTCAGCAACTGGGAGCGAGGCAACACCATGCCCGATATTTCCAAGCTTTTGGAACTGTCACAAATCCTGGGCGTGGACGTACAAGAACTGTTGGGCTCCGAAAAAGAGACCACCATCGTCAACAAGATCATTGATCAGAGCGAAGATATCAATTTGGAAGAGGTCGCGGAAGTGGTCGAGCTGATGAAACCTTCGCAGGTTGAAGAAGCCGTCGAAAAAGCCTCTGACGAGGAATTTCAGTTGGAAACCCTGATCGCGCTTGCGCCTCATCTGAACTCAAAGCGCCTGGCCCAAATGATCGATAAAACCAGGATCAAAGACCTTTCCCAGATCATCCCCCTGGCGCCCTTCCTGGAAAGCTCTCAACTGGCAAGTCTCATTGACCGCCAGCACGGCATGACCGGCAGCTTCGACAAGCTGATCGCGCTTGCGCCCTTCCTGGACGAAATGGATCTCGGCAATTTCGCTGAAAGAATATTCAATTCGGAAAAAGATTCACATTTCCTGAACGCTTTAGCACCATTTATGAACGAAAAAAGCCTCGGGAAGATTGCCCGGTTGATGAACACTGACCAAAAGGAACGCTACCTGGTCGGTCTGGCACCATTCATCGACACAAAAGTGTTGACAGAAATCGCCCGGGATCTGATGAAAACTGGTAAGTTGAAGATTTTGAAGCAACTGATCCCCTTCATCGATGAGGATGAACTTTAATCCCTGTTGATAAGCTAATTGCTCATAAGCACAGACAAACGCTCACAACCAAAAATTATCTGGATGGTGACACGGATAGTTCAGGTTGTGAGTGTCTATTTAGGCTATATACTTGCGCGACGTTTACACAGGCAATCCCAGTCCAGACAATTGAGTATTTTTTGGCGTGATGGTGTTTATAGGATCCTGCTTAGTGGGAATGAGAACAAATTCCTCGTCGGCACCTCTTTATCTATCCCTTCGCGGTCGACTATCTTTGGCGCAATAAATAAGAGTCCCGAAAAGGACTCTTATAGGGCGGGTGGGGGTCGAACCCACACAGTATCTCTACCGACGGATTTTAAGTCCGTTGCGTCTGCCTATTCCGCCACCGCCCCGTGTGTGCAGTATTTTACCATTATCCAGGGGTTTTCCTGGTAAGAGTTTTCCCCGCGAAGGTAGGGTGGGTTGGCGTCACAAAGCGCATACATGAGCTCGCCAGGTTATAGCCAACCCACCGCAGCACAAGCAAATTGATTCATCAACGCAGTATGTAAGGAAGATTGCTGTTTTTGGTGGGTTGGCTATTTAGATGTTGAGACAGGGCGAGATTCTGTGACGCCAAACCACCCTACGAAGATAACGTGTTTAAAGCTGTTTTTGGCTCTGGTTTTAAATGACTCAAGTAACAATGGAGACCTTTCCACACGCACTTTGTGCTGGGATCTTCGACGGTCAGGAAATGTGCACGGTCTGGAGACCGGCACAATCATAGAAAAAGCCCTACACGTGACCCTCTTCAGTCTCCCACCCCCTTTAATTCCCCGCTTCCCTTTCGCTGCGCTACAGGGATCTTCGACCAAGAGGGGGTGATAAAACCTTCGGAATGCAAAAAAGCAGCTGAATTGTCGGTTTGAACCCCACAAAAGTACGCGGGGCAGGTTGCGCATACTCTTCGAGCGCGATGACCCTGCCTACATTAGGTAAATATCCAATTCCCTCTTGAGTCTCCCACCGCCGTTAATTCCGCCTCTGAAGAGGGGGTAGTCAATCCTCTGGAATGCAGCAACCCACAGGGGAAGCCCAGACTCCATTGATAGTATGTAAAAAGGATCGCGATCCAGATCACCGCTGTCGGCGGATTGAGGGCACAATACGCTCGTCCACAAATAGATCAGGGTGCCCTCAATACCCTGCGGGCACTTTGTCTCGCCCTACAAAAAAATGTGTCCGCATAGCGGGAGAAGCGCAGGTAGGGTGGATTGGCGTCACAAAGCGCATACATGAGCTCACCAGGTTATAGCCAACCCACCGCAGCACAAGCAAATTGATAGATCTTTTGGTGGGTTGGCTACTTCGAGGTTGAGACAGGGCGAGACTCTATGACGCCAACCCACCCTACTAAGAAATCGTGTTTAAAAGCTGTTTTTGGCTCTGGTTTTAAATGACTCAAGTAACAATGGACACCTTTCCACACGTACTTTGTGCTGGGATCTTCGACGGTCAAGAACTGTGCTCGGTCTGGAGTCCGGCACAATCATAGAAAAAGCCCTACACGTGACCCTCTTCAGTCTCCCACCCCCTTTAATTCCCCCTCTTAAGAGGGGGTACTTAATCCTCCGGAACGCAACCCGGCCTACAAATGAAAGGCAGATCGCCATACCCTGCTTCGCGGGCACAGGCTGCTTCGCTCGCGATGACGGAGCACAAGCAAATTGATTCATCTTTTGGTGGGTTGGCTATTTCAAGGTTGAGGCAGGGCAAGATTCTGTGACGCCAGCCCACCCTACCAAGATAACGTGTTTAAAGCTGTTTTTGGTAAGTTGACTATCTCATTTTTAAGACAGGGCAAGATTCTGTGACGCCAGCCCACCCTACGAAGATATCTTAACCCTCTTCAGTCTCCCACCCCCTTTAATTGAGGCTGACC
>DIVL01000070.1 GCA_002435825.1 Anaerolineaceae bacterium UBA6133 | reverse complement strand
TTCGATTCCCACCTTCGGCAAGAAACGAGCCCCTCAGCATTTCTGAGGGGCTCATTGTTTTCTTCACTGCCATTAAATCTCGCTGTTTCTGAGTCCAAAGGTCACTAAAATAACCTTGAAAGGGAGCAAAACTGAACAATTGGATAATGTTAACAAAATAATCGTTGACAGGTGTACAAAATCGACTAAAATACTAATATTATCATTCCAACCGGCACCGGCCTCAGGGGATCGGTGCAGAAGGATCGCCAGTAAGCCAGGGAGCAAATTAGTGGCGATCCTTTTTTTATTTGTTGGAATGGAAGAAAACCACGCTAACCCCGTCCCCGCCTTCTTTTTCCCCACCATTTTCCCAGCGATGAACGAAAGGTGAATGATTGAGCAGATCGCGCACAGCCTGGCGTACCGCGCCGGTGCCGCGACCGTGAATGATTCGCCCAAAGAGCATGCCAGAGGTAAAACCCTGCTCCAGGTAGCGTTCGGCACGGTCGAGCGCGTCATCCACGCGATGACCGCGCAGGTCAAGCTCAAGTCCGGGCGAATTGATCCCGGGCAGGGCAGTTCTCCCCATGGGCACGGAAACGGGTTGATGGACAGCCGGGGGTTCATCAGGCGGCTGTACCCTGCGCTCAACCTCGTAGGATTTCGCGCGCACGCGTAAAGCGCCTATCTGCAGCTCGAGATCCTCGCCATCGATACTGCTCACCATCCCTTCGGCGCCAAGCTTGCGCACAAATACCTTTTCGCCCACTTTGAGCGGTCCGCTGAGCCCTTTAGCTTTTGGCAAACGGCGTTTTTTGCGAATCTTTTGCTCATGCTTTTGTTCAACTACCTCGAGTTTCTCTTCGATTTCGGCTAACTGAGCCTGTTTTTCGGGGGATTGGCGCAAACGCAGCAACTCACGTCTGAGAGTGTTGAGCTCTTCGCGCAGGGCTTCCAGCTCACTTTCGAGCTGCGATTCATGGGCGTCCAAAATACTGGATTTTTCGATTTCAAGCTGTTCAAGACGAGTATTGATCTGGTTGCGGCTGGCTTCGGCTTCTCTTCGGGCTCGTTCGGCTGCTTCGTAGCTGGCAGTTGCCAGGTCTCGCTGCCGGTGGATCTCCTCGAGCAGATCATCGGCGTGCAATTCTGTTGGATCGATCTCCTGGCGAGCGGAAGCAATGATGGCAGGATCGAGCCCCAGTCGGTCAGCGATGGCGAGGGCGTTCGAGCGTCCTGGCAGACCAATCACCAGGCGGTAGGTAGGGCGAAGGGTCTCAAGGTCAAACTCCAGGCTGGCATTGGTGACGCCTTTTGTGGAGTGGGCATAAGCTTTGAGTTCAGGGTAGTGCGTGGCGACGACGGAAGTAATGCGGCGCTGAAGCATGAAGTCCAGCACGGCACGTGCCAGGGCAGAGCCTTCCTGGGGGTCGGTGCCGGCGCCCAGTTCGTCCAACAGCACCAGCGAGCGGTGGTCAGCGCGTTTGAGGATGCGAACCAGTTGGTTGATGTGCCCCGAAAAGGTCGAGAGGGACTGCTCTATGGACTGCTCATCGCCGATATCCGCGAAAACATCTCTGAAAATGCTCAGGCGGGAACCGGATTGGGCAGGGATTTGCAGCCCTGCCTGAGCCATCAGCACCATCAGACCAACAGTCTTCAGGGTGACGGTCTTGCCGCCGGTGTTTGGTCCGGTGAGCACAACCGAAAAGGTCTGACGATCCAGCTCAAAGTCAATGGGTACAACCGTCTCGGGGTCCAGGAGGGGGTGGCGGGCACGGCGCAACTGGATGGTGCTGCCGGGATGGGCTTCAGGAGGCTGCGCGGGGAAAGGCACCAATTCCGGTTCCGTGGCATGGAGATCATCAGCATAATGAGCTTTCATCAACGCAAGGTCGATGCCAGCCATGGCTTTGGTGGTCAGATTGAGGTTTTCAGCCTGCAGCGCAATCTGCTGGCTGAGCGCGCGCAAAACGCGCAGGACCTCATCGCGTTCAGCCAGCTCAAGTTCGCGGAATTTGTTGTTCAGTTCAACCACGGCGATCGGCTCAATGAAGAGCGTGGCGCCCGAGGCACTTTGGTCGTGGATGATCGCCTTGATTTGCCCCTTGTGTTCGGCGCGCAAAGGCAGGACGTAGCGACCAGAGCGCTGGGTAATGAGAGTCTCCTGGAGCATGCGAGCGCTCGCGGGGTCGTTCAGGTAGCGCCTGAGGCGGTCCATCAGGCGATTGTGGATTACCTTAATCTCGGAACGTATGTGCGCCAATTCTGCGGAGGCGCTATCGAGTACCTCACCGCGTTCGCTGATGGTGCGGTTGATCTGGTCGATCAACCCCTGGCCATCGGAAAGACCCTCGGCGAGAATGGCCAAAGTGGGGGCAGTTTCAGCGTTGTCGAGCAGCACGCGGCGGGCGGTGCGGGATAGGATCAGGGTGTTGCGGACAGCGAGGAGGTCGCTGGTTTCCAGTGTCATGCCATGTAAAGTCTGGTCGGTGAGGGGTGACAGGTCGACCGCGCCCTGGAAGCTGATGCTGTCATTGATCGAAATCAGCAGACGGGCTTCACGGGTTTCCTGCTGGCGTTGGAGCGCGTTCTCGAGACTGCTGGTGGGGCGGAGAGCGTCAGCCAGGGACTCGGACACGCTGAAAGACGCATAGGACTTCAAGCGCGCCAGGACTTTTGGGAATTCAAGCAGGATCAGCGATTTTGGGTTCATGATACGAAAAAGTGTATCACGGAAGGGGATCGTCAACAGGCTGAATGGGTGATGATATAAAACAGAGAGGATGCCCTTTCACCATAGGATTGGGCATCCTCACCAGGTAAATTTACGAGCCAAAAAGATTGTTGTTAGAAGAGCAGTTTACCGCCGAGGACGACGTGGCAAACATCGAGTGTTTCGGCATCGAGCAGGGTAAAATCAGCGCGTTTACCAACTGCGATCGAGCCAATCTCATTATCCATGCCCAAGACCCGCGCGGGGTTTGCGGTGGCGGCGCGCAGCGCGGATTCGAGAGGAATGCCATAATCGACCACGGCACGGCGGAACGACTCTGTCAGTGGGGTGGCACTGCCGGCAATGGTGCCGCTGTCGAGGGTGACGAGGCCATCTTTCACGGTCACTCTTTGACCACCCAACACGTATACTCCATCTGACATGCCGCAAGCCATCATGGCATCGCTGATCAGGCAGACGCGATCTTCGCCAAAAATGCTGAACGCGACCCGGACTGCGGCGGGATGAACGTGGTGTCCGTCACTGATCAGCTCTACGCTGCTGGCGTAATCAGCCGCCGCGCCAATCAGACCGGGAGCACGGTGGCTGAAAGAACTCATGGCATTATAGAGGTGGGTGACGTGGCTTGCGCCGAGCAGAAAAGCTTCTTTTGCCAGGTCGTAATCAGCATTGCTGTGATGGAGGCTGACAACACAGATTTCACTGGTGCGCGCGATAAAGTCAAGCGCGCCAGGTTTCTCTGGGGCGACATCGTTTAGCCGGATGCGACCACCGGAGGCTTCGTTGAGCTCGAGGAAGAAATCGTAATCGGGGTCGATCAGGTTGTTGGGGTCCATGGCGCCTTTTTTCTCAAGTGAGGCAAATGGACCTTCGAGATTGATGCCGCGCATGACAGCGCCATCTTCGACGGGGTTATCCATAAACTCGCCAGCCACCTGGATCATGCTCAACAAGTCCGGTTTCTGCATTGCCATAGTAGTGCCGAGATAGCTGGTGACACCGACAGATGCCAGGTAGCGGGCGATGTTTTCATGCGCTTCGCGGGTGCTGTCGCAGAAATCCGTGCCTTTGGCGCCGTGAATGTGAATATCAATGAATCCAGGGGCGACGATGCAGCCAGCGGCGTCCAGCACTTCTGACTGGTCCTGAGGCTCGCTGATGCGGTCGAACTCAGTATAGACGTCCTCTTCGCGCAGGGCGAAATCTTCGCAAAAAACAAGGCCATTTTTAACTAGCATATTTCACCATTCTCCATATGTAAATTCTCTTACAAGTTCAAGCTTCGATATAATAGCATAACGGAATCATAATGACATAATCAAGGATAGACAATGATAAAAGCTGTATTCTGTGATGTGGACAATACCCTGACCAGTTCAAAAACGCGCACCATTCCAAACAGCGCCCTGGAGGCTATTCAGAAGGCACGCAAAAATGGGGTCAAGGTGTTTGCTGCGACTGGCAGGCACACCCGCACGTATGAGGAAGGCAAGATATTGCAGGGTATCGCTTTGGACGGCTATGTGGCGGTTAATGGGCAGCTTTGTTACCTGCCGGATGACACCATCATCCACAAAGCTGTGCTCGACCCGCATGATGTAGCCGTAATTTTGCGCCTGGCAAAGGAACTGAACTTTGCCTGCTGCCTGGTTGAGATAGACAAGCTCTATCTGACTAAAATAGATGAAAATGTCTGCTCTTTTCATGAAATGATCCATATTCCATTTCCGGTGGTGGCTTCGCCTGAAGGGGCGGAAAACCGCGATGTGCTATCCGTCGCGCCTTACATAAACTACGAGACCGAAGAACTAATCATCCCTTATTTGCGTCACAGCGAGATTGTGCGTTTCAACCCCTTCAACTGTGATGTGATCCCACAAAAAGGCGGAAAAGATGTGGGCATGCGGGCAATGCTGGATTACTTTGATATACCGATTGAGCAGGCGATGGCGATCGGCGATGGGCAGAACGACATCAGTATGTTGAAAGCAGCTGGGGTTGGAGTGACGATCGGGCAATGCAGCCCGGAAGTGATGGCGGCGGCAGATTATCACGCGCCTGACGCCGATGAAGATGGTATCTGGCACACATTCGAGAAGTTTGGAATTATCTAAATGGAGGGTGGCATGGAAAAAGTAACCATTGAAGTATGCTGTGGTTCGGTGGACGATGTGGTGCGGGCAGCAGAGGCTGGGGCAGACCGGGTGGAGTTGAATTCGGCGCTGTTCGTTGGTGGGCTAACCCCTTCGGTCGGGGCAGTGCTGGAATCCAAAGCCAGGGTGGACATTCCGATTATCAGCATGATCCGTCCTCGGGCAGGTGGGTTTTGCTACACCGACCTGGAGTTTGAGACCATGCTGCGGGATACGCGTGAACTTGCAAACGCCGGCGCGGACGGCTTTGCGGTTGGTTTCCTGACGGCGGAGGGTTGGTTGGATGAGGAACGCTGCAAGATCTGGGCAGAGGAAGCTGGCCATACGGAACTGGTGTTTCATCGCGCTTTCGATATCATGAAAAACGAGCCGGAGGAAGTGCTGCCGCTGTTGGCTGAGCTTGGCTTCAAACGCATTCTGACCAGCGGTCGGGAACCATCGGCGCCAGCAGGGGCTGAGATGATCCGGCGCTGTGTGGAAGTGGGGGCGGTGGAGGTGTTGGCTGGAGGCGGTGTTCGGGCGGGTAATGTGCAGGAGTTGATCCAAAGCACCGGCTGTCGACAGGTGCACTTCACCTGCCATACGAAGCAGAGCGATACTTCGGTGCGGGGAGCCAAATTATCATTTGGGTTACCAAATCTACCGAAAGATGAAATGTTCGATATAATAGAAACTGAGAGGTTAGCTGACTTGGTCAGGCTAATCCGCATTTTACCCAAATCCTAAGGGTCGACAAAGCAATGGGGCAGCGACTTTATTACCAAAATAAACCACTTGTATTGACATTGGTGCTTTTTGTATTATCATCAATATAGAAATGCCAGTGAGACAGGTTCTTGATAACCTTGCTGGAATAATTATCACAATCAGTCAGAACTGTCTTAACAAATATTACAGAGGTGTTCGAATGAACAATGAAGTGTTCGAGTTGGCATATAAGCTCATCGCCAAGCTTCAGGAAACTCAGGGAGACAACATTCTTGCGGCTGCGCGCTGCATTGCAGACACGTTCGAACAGGGTGGCATTCTGCAGGCTTTTGGCTCCGGGCATTCTTATGCCGGGGCAACTGAGCTATGTGGGCGTGCCGGTGGTTACGTGCCCTCGAAAGTGATCAAAGATCCAGCTGGTGGTATGTATGAATCCATCCAGGGTGTGGGTGAAATCCTCATGAAGAAAGTTGAGATCTTGAAGGAAGATGTAGTATTTATCATCTCCAACTCGGGTCGCAATCCCCTGCCAATTGAGATCGCCTTACAGGCGAAACAAAGAGGCGCAAAAGTCGTCGCCCTGACTTCGGTCAGCGCCAGTTCCAAACT
Organism: Anaerolineaceae bacterium UBA6133; assembly: GCA_002435825.1. Taxonomy (GTDB): domain Bacteria; phylum Chloroflexota; class Anaerolineae; order Anaerolineales; family Anaerolineaceae; genus Mesolinea. The sequence goes on along the minus strand of DIVL01000070.1, from coordinate 52,358 downwards.
TAGTTCAAAGCATCAGTCCGGCAAACGCTTGTTTGAGGTGGCAGATGTAGTCATTGACAATCAGGTTCCTGATGGCGATGCCAGCATCCAGCTTGAAGGGCTTGATACCGCTATATGCGGTATGTCTTCGATTGTCACCGCGGTTGCGCTGCAGGCTGTCGTGCTTGAATCGGCGAAGATGCTCCTCGCAAAGGGTATCACGCCGCCGTTCTTTAAGTCACAGAATATCGATGGAGGTGAAGAATATAACGACGCATTACTTACGAAGTACTTTGACCGGATCTATCATATGTAGTTAATCGGGAGGGAAACCTCCAAAACTAATGAAAGGAGTAAGACCTAAATGAGTACGTTTCTTCTTGCTTTATTCTTAGCAATCTTTACCGGCTTAATGATTGTGTTTGCGTCATTGGCCATGGGCGGCATCTACAATCCGCTCATTTTCGGTGTCGTGACCGGTATTCTGGTCGGCGATGTCAGGCTGGGTCTTGAGGTTGGTGCACTGAGCGCCCTCTATGACATTGGCTTCTATACCTACGGAGGCGCGACAACGCCTGACTATAACGTAGGGGCAATGTTTGGGGTAGTCGTCGCGAAACAGAGTGGTGACATCAACCAGGGTATCATTATCGGTACCGTTGTTGCCCTGCTCATGTCCTGGTTCGACATCCTTGGTCGCGGTGTTACGACCGTCTTCCAGCACGGTGGTGACAGAGCCCTCGCCAACAAGGACATCAAAGCCTTCGAACGCTGGCATCTGCTCGGCACCCAGGGTTGGTTCTGGAGCCGCTTCATCCCCGTGTTCGTCGGCATGCTGTTGATTGACAATTATCAGGTGATTGCCGACTTTATCAACAATTACGCCTGGATCAAGGATGGTCTGGCTGTAATTGGGAAGGCTCTCCCAGCGGTCGGCTTTGCACTGCTGCTTTCATATATGGATATCAAGAACTTCTGGCCATTTATGTTAATCGGCTATGCACTCTATGCTTTTATGGGCGTTCCCACGCTCGGTCTGGCCATTATCGGTATTGCCCTCGGCTATCTCTTCACCAACTTTATGAAAAAAGAGGAGGCAAGATAAGATGGCACGCACAAATGCTAAACTCTCTGAACAGGCTTTAAAAAAAGCCGCTAAACGACACAACTGGGCACTGCAGTGGTGCTGGAACTACGAACGTATGCAAGCTTCCGGCTTTGCATATGCCATGGTTCCCGTTTTGCAGGAGCTCTATGACAATAATGATGAGGTTTGCGAGAACCTCGAACGCCACATGCAGTTCTACAACTGCCATCCGGGCGGCTCAGCCGTGATCATGGGCGCCGCGGTTGCCCTTGAAGAAGGCTATGAAACTGACATGTCCGACAGCATCAAGGTTGCCCTGATGGGACCTCTGGCGAGCATTGGCGACACAATCCAGGCTGTGCTGGTGAAACCGATTGCCTACATCATCGCAGCTGGACTGGCAGCCGAAGGCAGCTTCCTCTCCCTGCCCGTGATCATCCTTCCACTTCTGGCTCTCTTCCTGGCGAGATGGCCGCTCTTCAAATGGGGTTACAGACGCTCTGTTGCCATCCTCGAAGATATCGAGGGCAACACTGACTTCAACACCATGCGCAAGGCAGCTCAAATCCTCGGGTTGACGGTTGTTGGTGGATTTGTGCCAAGCATGATTGGCCTGACACTGAAGTACACTTACTCCCAAACTTTGACCGATCCAGCGACCGGACAGGATGTGGTAAAGGCCGTCGCTCTGCAAGATACGCTTGATGGCATCCTGCCGAAACTGCTGCCAATCGCAATGGTTGCCTTCTGCTACTGGCTGCTCAAGAAGAAAGTCAATCCCGTGCGTGTCATTTTGATCGTTGCGGTGATTGCTTTTGTACTGGGCGCGCTTGGTGTGTTGGGCTAAAAATTAGTACAATTATTGGTGGCGGAGAAAATCCCTTCTCCGCCACCAAAACCATTTAAGGGATAATTTAGAGAGAGAGTAAAATATGATCAAGCATCTTCGCATTGACAACCGTTTAATTCACGGACAGGTCGCCGTTACATGGATGCGCCGCATTAACGCGGATGCCATCGTTGTTGTTAACGATGATGTTGCCAAAGATCGCATCCAAAAGATGGCACTGCCCCTTGCCGCAAGAGACGCGAAAGTCCTGGTACTGTCGCATCAAGGGTTGCAAGACCTCGTCAAAGAGCACCCGGATATGACGCTCTTTGTAATTGCCAAATTCCCCACAGACGCGTTGCGCATCCTTGAAAGTGGGCTTGAAGTTGACGAAGTCAATGTGGGAAATGCTGCCCCGATTGCCGGGACCAAGTATGTAATGGTTGAGAAGAAATCTATCGCCGCAACCAAGGAAGACGCGGAAGTGTATCGCAAGATCGCGGAACTGCGAGGCGGCAAACTATTGACCCAGACGGTCTCCACTTATCAACCTCAGGACTTTCTCGAACTGCTGCGCAAAGCCGGCCTTTAGGCTCTCGCGGCAGCATTCGAACGAATGCCCGTTTAAATACGAAAACAGCGGTGGTCACTTCGAGAATTCGGGGTGACCACTATTTATAGACGCAACAAGTGAATAGGAAACCCTGCCATGCAACTGAAAATCGCCAAAATTATCAACAGCCTGCTTGCCCTTCTGACAGTCATCATCTTAGCGCTCGCTGGAGGCTACGTCTTTGTTTACAATCGCTACCCCGAATTTAAGACATCTTACCTTATTCTTTTTGCCATTATCGCTATCGGTTTGATGCTCTTTTTCAGATGGATGGAAGAGGGTTGGGACAAGCGCGTCATTACCCGCATGGCAAAAGACGGGAAGGTGGCACTGGCAAATATCAAACGCTCGGAACGCGTGATGCGCATGCGCGACAGCGCATTTACTAACTTCTGGCTTTATGAGTTCGTGGCAGATTTGGTACCCCCCGATCTCCAAGCCCTGCCAGACGTTAAGTTCTGGGAAAAGATGAACGCGGATACCCAGAAGATACCTAATGGCTCGGTCTTCGTAACCTACGATCCCGAAAAGCCAAGCCAGATCTTTGTGGTGCCCAATGTGCTCATCAGCCAACTACCCGAGTTGATGCCTGTGGTGCGTAATATCGAAGCTCATGCCTCCATACGGTACCTGGATACGTATTACAACAAGGGCATGGTTATCCGCAGTATGAAGGAATCGCTGGCAGAGCAGCGCCAGGCGGTTGAAGAAAAGAAAAAAAAGGAGGGATGAGGTGATGAGAATTGGAACAGTAGGTACGGGTTTTATCGTTGATGGTTTTATTGACGCGGTGAGCAGGACCGACAACGCGGAAGTAGTGGTCACTTACTCGCGCAATGAGGAAACCGCGCAGACCTTTGCGGCTAAGCACGACCTGGCAAAATGGCATACAGACCGGGAAGCTTTTCTGAATGATCCTGCGTTTGACGTTGTGTATGTTGCCTCACCCAATTCCCTCCATTACCAGTGGACGCTTGATGCCCTGAAGGCTGGTAAAGGGGTCATTTGCGAAAAACCCTTTGTTTCAACCCACGCGGAATGTGAGACCCTGCGCAACCTCGCCCAGGAAAGAGGCTTGTTTTTGGTGGAAGCTATCACCGTCCCGCATTTGCCCAACTTCCAATTGATCCGCGACCATCTGGACAAAATCGGTCCGGTCAGATTGGTACAGCTCAACTTCTCACAATATTCCAGCAAACACAAAGCTTTTTTGGAAGGCAAGAATCCGAACGTCTTCAATCCAGCTTTTGCTGGCGGCGCCTTAATGGATATCAACTACTACAACTTGCGCTTCATGCTTGATCTGTTTGGCGAGCCTGAGAATGTGCGTTATTTTGCCAATCTTGCGCACAATGGCATCGACACATCCGGTGTGCTGCTGATGACCTATCCGGGTTTTGTAGCGGAAGCTGTGGGGGCAAAGGACAGCCGCAGCGAGAATATGGTCCAGATCCAGGGTGAAAAGGGCTTCATCAAAGTGCCCAAGGAAAGCAGCCGCTGTATTTCCGTAACTGTGGTTGGCCCGGAAGGCGAAGAAACTTTCAACGAGCAGTCGGACGACAATGTGCTGGTGTATGAATTAAGGGAATTTGCTGAAATCTTCCGAAACAAAAACCTTGCCAAAAGAGACAAATTTTTGGAGATGACCTGCCGTGCGATGAAGTGGCTGGAGAAAGCGCGCAAGGACGGCGGAGTCTATTTTGAAGGAGAAACGCGAAATGTGGATTAGGTCAACCCGGATTTACACTGAAGACGGTCTGTTGGACGGCTGGGTGCGGATTGAGGATGGAAAAATCGTTCAATTTGGGAAGGGTGAAAAGGAAGGCGCGATCGATTTTGGCGACCGGCGTATCATTCCCGGAATATTTGATACCCACATCCACGGCACCCAGGGCTATACGTTGTGGGAAGAAGGTGAGAGTGGAGATATTGATTTCCAGCTGGATGGCTTTTTGAAAGGTGTGGCGAGCGAGGGCGTGACGTTGGTGCTCCCGACGCTTTTCAGCGCCACTGGTGACGGCGAAGGCGCTCTGGATGTCCTGAGTAAGGCAGCGGATCGCGTTGGCAAGCCGCAAAATGGCGCAAATGTGGCCGGTGTACACTTTGAGGGACCCTATTTGAACAGGGTCGGCGAGAAAGGCATCCGTCCGAAAACCCCCACTATCAATCTCGACTTTGTGCGCCAGGCAATCAAGGCTGGGGGCGGGCATTTGCGGCTGATGGGGCTGGCACCAGAGCTGCCCCAGGCGAAAGAAATGATCGACTTATTGACCGAAAATGGCGTCATCGCGGCGTTTACCCATACGGACTGCAATTCGACCCAGGCTTTTGCCGCTTTTGAGAATGGCATCACCGTGGCAACGCATCTGTGCAACGTGATGATCGGTATTCACCATCGCGATGTGGGTGGGTTGGGGGCGGCGCTGCTGGACGAGCGCGTTACCTGCGAACTGATCTGCGATGGCTTGCATGTCTCGAATCCAATGATCGAAATCGTGATGCGCGCCAAGCCGCACGAGAAGATCATGCTGATCTCCGATTGCACCGGATATTCAGGCGCGCCAAGTGGCACCTATCACGGCTTCCTAGGGCATTCTGGCGAAGTGATTGTGGACGATTTGGGCTTTGTGCGGGAACCGGGCGGACGCTTACGCGGGAGCAGTAAGCCGGTGCTCTATGGCATCTGGAATCTGGTGGAAAACATTGGGCTTGAGATCGAAGACGTCTTGAAAATGGCGGCACTCGTGCCTGCCCGAAAATATGGCTTTGGTGACAGGAAAGGATCTCTCAAAATTGGCACAGACGCCGACTTCGTGGTGATCAGTGACGACTATAAAGCGCTTGAAACTTATGTGGAGGGGCGCAAGGTATATGATCGAGCCAGTGAAGGGGATAAGATTTTCAATCAGCAAATGCTGGAAACATTATTGGGGTAAATATGATCAAAGCAGCAACATCCACCCGTTATGTAACCCCGCAGGAGCCCTGTTTCATGGGCGGCTATGGCATGCGCAAGCAGAAATCTGAGGGCGTGCTTGATGACCTGAAATGCACGGCATTGCTGTTGGAGATTGACGGGATACCAATCGTGTTGTGCGACGTGGAAATCCTGATGATCACGACAGAAATTGTCGCGGCAGTTAAAGATAGACTGCAGCAAGCGTATGGCATCCAGCCAGATATGGTCACCATTGCCACCACCCACACCCATGCCGGACCCGAGATCCGCTCTGACCGATTGCCGATGTTCGATGAAGAAAGTGATGATGGCTTTTGGCGGCGATATCAGGATTTCCTCAAAGAAAAGATTTACGCCACCATCGTTGACTGCTTTGAAACTGAGCTGAAGGAAGTTGAGGCCTGGTATCGCACGGTGAAAATCGAAGGGTTGTACGGCAATCGCAATGGAATTGGCAAACCTGAGGACAAAGACGTCACTCTGATCCTCTTCAAAGAGGAAAAAGATGTGCTGGCGGCAATCGTGAATATTGCCTGCCACCCGACCGTGCTGGGCGCCCAAAACCTACAGATCAGCAGCGACTTGCTGGGCTACATCAGCCGGGGTGTCAAGGAGAGGCTCGGTGTGTATCCGCTGATGATGCAAGGCGCTTCAGGCGATATGAGCAACCGCAACTACCGCCAGGGTCATGACGCACAAGAGCTGACCCGCACGGGTGAGGGCATATTGGCACAGCTTTTTGCCAGCCAGGAACTCGAACCGCTTAGCCTGAGCCAACCAGCAGTCGAACCTTACCACTGGGAAACCAGTTATCCCGTGGATAAAGAGGCTCTCAGGAGCCTGCAGGCGCAAATCAGGCAGCAAATGGAAGCCGAAGAAAATTACGACAAGCACAAGATTCTGCTTTCTTCAGTTTATGCGATTGACCTCAAGTTAAAGAAAGAAGAAATTACCGCTAATTTTGACGCGGCAATTATCCGCCTGGGAGATATTGAACTCTGCAAACAACCCGGGGAGTTGTTCTCGCGCTTTGGCATGCAGATCAAAGCAGCCAGCAAGGCAAAGCTTCCGCTCATTTGGGGGTATGCCGATGACTATGGCGGCTATCTTGCCGACGCTGGTGAATACGGCAGGACCTACGAAAGTATTATGTCACCCATGCCCAAAGGCGCATCGGAAGAGATTACAGCTGACCTGGCACGTTTGATGGCAGGAGAAACGGAGTGAAAATGAAATACGCAAATGAATACCTGGAAAATTTAGGCGGGATTCTTGAAAAAATAAAGCAGAATGAAGAGCAATATCGGGAAACTGCAGCGGCGATCCTGGCACGCGTCAAACAAGGAGGAATGATCTTCCCCTTCGGCACCGGGCATGGGCATCTGCTGGCGCTGGAGATGTTCTATCGCGCTGGCGGGATGATGGGGGTGAATCCGATCCTGACCGAAGAACTCATGCTGCACAAATCTGCCACAGGTTCCTCCGCCTTTGAGCGCAGCGAAGGCAACGCTGAGCCGCTGCTGGAGGAATTCAAGGTCGGCGAAAAAGATGTGGTCATTGTCTTCTCGAACAGCGGCATCAACCCGCTGACGATCGAGATGGCTATGGGCGCGAAAGAACGCGGCGCGTTAACCGTGGCCCTGACCAATCTGAACCATTCCCACCCGCTGCAGAGCCGCCATCATTCGGGGTTAAAGCTTTATGAGATCTGCGATATTGTGCTCGATAACTTCGGCGTGTTGGGCGATGCCTGTGTGGAAGTGGCTTCGGGGATCAAGATCGCGCCAACTTCCACCATCGCTGGCGCCGCGATCGTGCATACCCTGACTGCCATGATGGTTGAACTGGCAGAGGCAGAGGGCTACGAGCTCGAACTCCTGACCTCAGGTAACGTTCCCAATGGACATGAACGCAACCTTGCGCTGATATACAAATACAAGGATATCATCAAGAGCCTTGGGCTAAAATCATAAGGGATAAGGATTTTTTTGAAGAGAGAATTCAATAAAGAAAAATTCAAATTAGCCGCTTTCGACCTGGACGGAACTATTCTGACCAAGAGTTTTATCACGGAGGTTACCAAAGCTGCCATAACGCGGCTTGCAGAAAGCGGTCTAAGGACCATTGTGGCGACCGGTAGGCATCTGTTTACGTTACCGCCGGCGGTGCTGGACATCCCCAGTTTCCAGATCGCCATTGGCTCCAACGGGTCGATGATAGGCAACATCCGCAGCCAGGAACTTTACAATTTTGACGGTTTCGATGTTGAAACGGCATTGAATTTCGCACGCTGGTTGCCCACAATTACTAATTCTTTTCACATCTCTTTTCAGGATGGTTCCGGTTACCTTATGAAGGAAAATCTTGAGCGGCTATTGGATCTGCAGCCCAACGAAGCAGAGCGCGAGAAATCAGCACGGGAATACCGCAGGGTTTATACCGTCCTGGACGACCTTGAGCATGTTGAGCATACGATGAAACCAGTCGCCAAGTTCGGTTTCAGAATGGCTAAAGAAAGTGACATGCCCGCCGCGGTTAGGATGGTGCGTGAGAATTTTGGTTTTGAAGCCGCTGTTACTGATTATCAGACCATCGAGGTGACAAAATGCGGCGTCACAAAAGCTTCCGGATTGATTCACGTTTGCGAGCACTACGGGATGACGCCCGAAAACGTAATTGTTTTTGGCGACAGCGGCAACGATGTGCTGGCGATGAGAGTAGCCGGCTATGCCGTGGCGATGGGTAACGCCGCGCCAGATGTAAAAGCAGCGGCGGATGAAGTCACCGCAAGCATCCATGATGATGGCGTGGCCATGGCGATTAACCGATTATTTGACCTGTAAAGGAGAAAAATGGTAGTTCAACCCTCTGAAATAAAGAAGTTAAAGACCGAACAGCGCAACCCCGCAACCCTGGACATTGATCTGCTGCCCACCCTGGCTATGGTCCGAATGCTGAACGACCAGAACAGGGTGCTGGCGGATGCCGTGGAAGAGCAGGCGGAGCAGATAGCGGATGCAGTGGAGCTTATTACCAAACGCATGCAGCGCGGCGGACGCCTGATCTACATCGGCGCGGGCACCAGCGGCAGGCTCGGGGTGATGGATGCTTCTGAAATCCCACCAACCTTTTCAATGCCACCTGAGGGAGTGGTTGGGCTGATTGCAGGCGGCGAGAGAGCTATTAGCGGGGCAGTGGAACACGTCGAGGATGACCCTCTTGCTGCGGCAGAACAGCTTAAGGCTCTTGGGTTGTACCAGAACGATGTTGTCTGCGGCATCGCTGCCAGCGGGCGGACGCCCTACGTGATTGGTGGGCTGGATTACGCAAAGAGCGTTGGCGCTGGGACGATTAGCGTGGCGAATAACAAGCACAGCGAAATCGGCAGGCATGCGGATGTGGCGATCGAAGTTGAAACCGGACCGGAAGCGCTTTCGGGCTCAACCCGCCTGAAAGCTGGCACAGCCCAAAAGATGGTGCTGAACCTACTATCGACCGCAACAATGATCCAACAGGGCAAGACTTACAGCAACCTGATGGTGGATGTCAAAGCCACGAATGAGAAATTACAGGCACGCTGCCTGAACATCTTGCGGGAAATCTTCCCCACGGTTGAAACGGAGCGCCTGGCGGAAGCCCTGGCATCTGCCAAAGGGAGTGTGAAACTGGCGGCTGTGATCATAAAGAAAGGTCTGCCGGTGGACCAGGCACGCGCTGAGCTTGAGCGGCACGACGGACATTTGCGCCGGGTCTTTGGGGAGGCGTAAGATGCTGGCGCGAACCGTCATCATTCCTGCCAAAGGGCGAGCGGAAGTCATCGAAGAGAATCTCGACACCAGCAACCTGCAGCCCAACGAAGCGATCATCCAGGCTGAATCCACCATGATCAGCGCTGGCACAGAACTGTCGCACGTGTTCGAGATCAAGAAAGGCTTTAGTTACCCGGTACGCCCGGGTTATTCGGCGGTGGGCAAAGTGCTGGCGAAGGGTGAGGAGCTGACTGACCTGCAAATAGGCGATCGGGTGTTCTACACCGGACCGCACACTTCGGTCTGCCGTTTCTCGCGTGGAAAGCGCACCCAGGGTCCGATGATCTTCAAGCTGCCTGAGGGCATTGGCGCGCAGGAAGGCACCTTGATCACCCTGGCGTTGGTCGCTATCAGCGGCATCAACAGCGTGGAAGTGCGTTTGGGGGATCGCATTGGCGTGTTTGGCATGGGAATGATCGGGCTCCTGGCGGCACTGATGCTCAAGAAGCTTGGGGCAGAGGTAGTGGCGATTGACCCGGTGGTGGAACGCTGTGCCCAGGCACAGCAAATGGGCATTGCACACATTGTGGATTGCCCGGCGGAAGAACAGTTATCGCAGATCAAGGCGCGCTTTGGCGGGCTGGACGCGGCTGTGGACGTAACAGGCGCGGCGAGGGCAATCGAGACGGCAGTCCTGGCATGCAAAAAGTACGGCCAGGTGGCATTGCTCGGCACCCCTCGCGCATCCTGCACCCTGGATGTGACCCCCATGCTGAATGCCATCCACATGCGCATGCTGCGTGTGACCGGGGCATTCAACAGCCTTGAACCGGTGTTTGAGAGTGAAGGCTTGCGCATGAATGTGGCGCGCAACTTTGAGACCGTTTGCGACATGATCCTGAGCCGTGAACTGCCAGTTTCGCGGCTGATCAGCCATGTGATCGCGCCTGAGGAGTCCGAAAGAGCCTACCACGGCTTGATGTTTGAACCTGATCTCTACCACTGCGTGGTGATTGACTGGGCTAAGTAAGTCGTTATCTGTAATCTTACCTAATTAACGGAGTCCGCAACTGAAGCGGATTCCGCCCTACGAAAAAACCGTCATCGCGAGCCTCATTTGCGAAGCGATCTCGTCTTTAACTACTAGCTATTGACTATGAGCTATGAGCTATCCGCCTTATCCGTTACAATTAGGGCATGATCATTTTCCATAACATTTCACAACTGATAACCATTGCGGGGGGTCCCCAAAGGGGGCTGCGGCTTGGCAAACTCGGCATGATCGAGCGAGGCGCGATCGTTTGCGAGGGTGAGACTATCCTCGCAAAGGGCGAAAATGACGAGATGTTGGAAGGCTATCCCCTTGCTGACCGTGTTGACCTGAAAGGGCGGGCGGTGGTGCCGGGGTTTGTGGACCCGCATACCCATCTGATTTGGGCAGGCGACCGCGCGGGCGAGTTCGAAATGCGCCTGCAGGGCAAGAGCTACATGGAGATCATGGCAGCTGGAGGGGGGATTCTGGCGACGCTGACAGCGACCAGGAAAGCCAGCCTTGATCAACTGGTTGCAGAAGCGCGTGCCCGCGTAGATGTAGCATTTTCCTATGGAACGACCACAATTGAAGCAAAAACAGGTTACGGACTGGATATCGAAACCGAACTGCGCCAGCTGGAAGCCATCCTGGAGCTGGATCGCACGGCGCCGATCGACATCGTGCCCACCTACATGGGCGCGCATGCCATCCCGCCGGAATACAAAGGCAACACCACGGGCTTCACTCGCTTTTTGTGTGAAGAAGCGCTGCCGGTGACGAAGCAGTGGTGGCTTGAGCAAGCGAATGGGCGATCTCTGCCTTTTGTGGACGTATTTTGCGAGGCGGGTGTGTTTGAGATCGAAGAAACCCGCGAGATCCTGACTGTCGCAAAAGCACTGGGCTTTCCGATCAAGCTACACGCTGACGAGTTCGAGAATTTGGGCGGCGCCAGCCTGGCCGCAGAGCTTGGCGCTGTCTCGGCGGATCACTTGGTGAAGACCTCGCTGGAAGACATCACTCGCTTGGCGGCAAGCGAGACCGTGGCGGTATCGCTGCCGGGCACGCCTTTTGGCCTGGCACAGCAGGAGTACACCCCGGCAAAGGAAATCCTGGCAGCCGATGGCTACCTTGCCCTGGCGACCGACCTGAACCCGGGCACCACCTGGAACGAATCCATGCAGTTCATCCAGGCGCTGGCTTGCCGCTACCTGAAGCTGACTCCTGCCCAGGCGTTGGCTGCCTCCACCATCAACGCCGCCAAGGCAGTTGCACTGGAGCACACGGTTGGCTCTATAGAGGCTGGAAAACAGGCTGACTTCCTGGTGCTGACCACGCCGGATTACCGCAACCTCAGCTACCGCTACGGCAGCAACCAGGTGGCGATAGTCGTCAAAAAGGGCGATCTCTATCCGAATGCGGATTAGGTGAATATGGATCCAGAACTGACGCGCCAGTTGATCAACTTAGCCATCCTCGTTGCCGGAGTTTTGGCGATCATCTGGGTGCTGCGTGACGTGTTTAAACTGGCATGGCGCGTGATTCGAACGATTGTATTTATTTTGATCCTGCTGGCGATCCTGGGAAACATCCTGGGCATCATCCAGCTTCCGAGGTTCTAATGGAATTGAGCATCGAACAAGCCCGCGCTTACTATCCCGGCGATGACCCTGTGCACGGTTTTGACCATGTCATGCGGGTCTACCGGATTGCCGAGCGGCTCGGCAGGGAGGAAGGCGCGGACCTGGAAATTATACACACCGCTGCGTTACTCCATGATTCTAAGGGCGCAGATCCGCGCGGCGAGGGAAACGAACGCGAGGTGCATCACCTGCTCAGCGCGGAGTTTGCTGAAATGGTGCTGACCGAGATGGGCTGGCAGCCGGAGCGGATAGCGGCAGTGCGGCACTGCATCCGCAGCCACCGCTACCGCGCGCAGGACGAGCCCCCGCAGACCATCGAGGCGATGTGTCTCTTTGATGCGGACAAGCTGGACGTCCTGGGGGCGATTGGGGCGGCGCGCACCACGGCGTTCTCAGCGCAGGCGGACCTGCCATTCTACCGCGAGCCTTCCCAGCTATTCCTGGAGAGCGGGGAACATGAACCCGACGAACTCCACAGCGCCTATCACGAGTTTTTGTTCAAGCTGCAGTTTGTGCACGAGAGGCTGCTGACCGGGGCCGGCAGAGCCATTGCTAAGCAGCGCGACGCTTTTTTACGCCAATATTTCGAGCAACTGCAGGCTGAATGCCGCGGTGAGCGGTAAATTCGGGAGGGAATTTGATTGGGGCAATCATTGGGGATGTGGTTGGGTCGGTGTATGAGTTCAACAACACCCGCAGCAAGGAATTTCCGCTTTTCCAGCAAAATTCTGATTTCACAGATGACAGCGTTTTGAGCTTTGCCACTGCCAAAGTACTGCTGGATGGTGGAGATTATGCCGCGACCTATCAGCGCTTTGCGCGGGCTTATCCAAATCGCGGTTACGGCGTTCGCTTCAGAAGATGGATAATGCTGGACGACCCCAAACCTTACAATAGTTTTGGCAATGGCTCGGCGATGCGCGTCGCGCCAGTTGGTTTTGCTTTTGCGGATGCCGAAAGCACCCTCAAGGAGGCAAAACGCAGCGCGGAAGTGACCCACAACCATCCTGAAGGCATCAAGGGCGCGCAGGCGGTGGCGCTGGCGATTTGGATGGCGCGCAAGGGTGAGAACAAAGATGCCATTCGCCAGGCGATAGAAGAGCAATTCGGATATGACCTCAGCCGCAATTGTGACTTCATCCGACAGGTGAACAACTTTGATGAAACCTGCCAGGGTTCGGTGCCTGAAGCCATTACTTGCTTCCTGGAATCCGCGGATTTTGCAGACTGCATTCGTCTGAGCATCTCTATTGGCGGTGACAGCGACACCATCGCCTGCATCGCCGGAGGAATTGCCCAGGCATATTACGGCGACATTCCGGATTGGATCGTGGCTGAAACCCGCGCGCGTTTGCCCCTTGAGTTCCTGGAGATCCTGGATAGATTTGAACAACGACGAGTAAGGAACTAAGTTAGCGGCCGTGTCTGACTCTATGATCACGCTGGTGTTCGCAATTCGCGAGGGAACTGATCTTCTCTTCCGATCGTGCCGGTGTCTGGTTTCATGATCGTGCGGGCGTTCCCGCCAAGCATGGGGACATCGTCTGATCATACCGGCGTCCCCGCCGAGCATAGGGACATGATCTGATCGTGCCGGTATCCGGTTTCATGATCGTGCCGGTGTCCGGTTTCATGATCGTGCCGGCGTCCGTTTCATGATCGTGCCGGTGTCCGGTTTCATGATCGTGCTGATGTCTGGTTTCTTGATCGTGCCGGCGTCTGGTTTTATGATCGTGCCGGCATCCGGTTTCATCATCGTGCTGATGTCTGGTTTCATGATCGTGCCGGCGTCTCGCCGAGCACGGAACCTGACCTTTAGATCTCCATTTTTCATTCCTTTTGTTGGGGTAACCCCTTGGGAACCACCCCCTCGAGGGTAGTGGTTATCTGGGGTAGGTACAGCCCTCATATCATTAGGTTGACACAAGCATCAACCCTACGGTCCTTCAAATATTGTTCGCCGTAGGGAAAAGGCACCTGTGCCCGCGTAGCAGGGTATGCCTTTTCCTCGTGTCATTAGGTCGAGGCATCCCGCAAAGGGAGGCTTTGCACGGCCATCGACACTACCCCGAATTTTGAACGTGTGGAGATAACCCCTTGAGAACCACCCGCATTAAGGCCGTAATTACCCGTCACCATGGCAAACACGGGGTTGCCTTTACGATCCGAGATGATCTGTTTGATAGAAAAAAGTGTAAACAATCTCCCTAAACAACATGTAAACCATCATTGTCTTGACACAGGGAGTTACCCCTACCACGAAAACAACAGGATCCAAATTCGGTCAGGTGATTAACGAGGAGACCTTCGGTCAACTGCCGTGCTCGGCGGGGACGCCGGCACGATCAAATGATATACCCGTGCTCGGTCAGGACATCGGCACGATCAAATTTATCCGGCACGATCGAGTTTATCCGGCAGGATCGAATTCCGTAGGGGTAACCCCCTGTGGTTACCCGCTTTTCTGAAATCATGGGCAGGCACGGGAGCCTGTCCCAGCAAGTGCAACCATCAATTTCGTATTTGATCAATTGATAAAACAGGAGACCTCCGGTCAACTGCCGTGCTCGGTGGGGACGCCGGCACGATCAAATTCAACTGCCGTGCTCGGTCAGGAGACCGGCACGATCAAATTTGTCCGGCACGATCAAATTTATCCGGCTCTAAATCGTAAATTTTGTTGAATATGTATTACTTCGTCGCGCAGGCGATGCAGGGGTCAAACGCCCGCACCACGCGACCAACAGCCCGTTCCAACTCCGCGCTGATGCCTTCCGGGCTCACGTAGCGCTTGGCTGCCACCATCAACGCGCGGCGGATGGCGAGCATGTTGTGGACCGTGGGGATGACAAAATCTGCGCTCTTGATCAAGCCATTCTCAACCTCATAGCGGTGGATCAACGGTCCTCGCGGTGCTTCCACCAATCCAAAGCCAGTCCCGTCTTTGGGGGTGTAGCCGACTTCCGTATCACCATGTTCGAGGTCACATTCCAGCATCTGCTGCGCTTTTTCGAGGGCATAGACCAGTTCGATCCCACGGCATAGGTCAAAAAACATTATTGCGTGGGCTGGCTTGCCAAAGGTCTGGACGAAGCGTTTCAAGTAAGTGTCTGCCCTGGGAGTCCCGAGTGATTCCGTCAGATTGATGCGCGCCAGGCTGTTCGCGCGCACGATCTGCCCCATGTAGCTGCTGACGCCCGCGTACGAATATTCGCTTTCGGCAACTTGCAAGTAGGCTTCAAAATCGTGCGGGTCGAAGCTCAGTGCTTCGGTGCCGTCAGGCTGCATCACGCGCAAGCGCTGGCTGTTCAAGCGGAAATTGTTCGCCTCGGTAGATGCCAGGTAGTGGGTCGGTTCATCGTCGCCCCAGGAGCCGATCCGGTCTCCCATTTCCATCGACATCTCCCAGTAGATGTCTACCAATTCAGTGGCAACTGGCAGAAGCTCTTGGATGGTTTGGATCATCCGATCCGCTTTTTCCCTTGTTATGCCGCTGGTGACCCCGCCAATTACGGTTTTGATCGGATGGATGAATTGACCGCCTGCCAGGCTGATCAGGTCCGTGCCGATCTTACGGATCCTCAGGGCATTCTGTGCCAGCGAGAATTCGCGTGCTTTTCCGGTCTCACTCTGCGAGAGTTCAAACAAGGAGCTGGCGTTGGCGCGGTCGGGCATCGTGAAGATAAATAGAGAGGTCGCCTGATTTTGAATGAGCTGACCGAGCAGCAGCACTTCGCGGATGTCCAGCGCTAAAGGTGGAGGAGTGATGCCGAAGGTGTCTTCCAGGGCTTTGACCGAGGCGACCTGGTGGGCAGTGGAACATACACCGCAAATACGCGGTACGATGACGGTGATTTGTTCGGCAGGCACGCCGCGCACATAATGACCAAAACCGCGTATTTCCATTGCCTGAAAATCTGCCCTAAAGACTTCATTATCGTGAACATCGATCACGACACGCGCGTGACCTTCAATGCGGCTTAGTGGGTAGGTGATAGTCGTCATCAGAGCATCTTCTCCTTCGTCCGCTGGGGTAATGACTGATCCTGGGTGTAGTCAGTAAACTGACCAAGGAACAGGGAGAGCCAGGGCGATGCCAACGTGGCATTGATTTCTTCGATAGGGATGTCTGTCATCCTGGTAAATACACGACGCAAGTTATCGAGGACAAATTCAGGGTCTTTGTTCAGATGCGGGTTGGCAGGTCCGCGGCAGCCCACACAGGCATGCCCGGGTCTGGTGCAGAGCGCGCCGCAACCGCCTCTGGTGGAGGTGCCAACGCAGACGTAACCCTGGTTGATCAGGCAGATATCCGGCAGGACCACTCCGCTGCGCATTCCGGTGATGTGCTTAGGACGCATGTCATTCAGCTTTTGACGCCCGCATTCCTGGCAAACAATGGAAGCAATTTTGGCATTCTCAGGGTCTTTCAGAGCGGTCAAGAAGAGTTCGGGCGTGGGAGGGCAGCCCGGCAAATACAGGTCAACGTCCACAAAGCGGTCGAGTGGGTAAGCGTTTGGCAGCATGTCGGGCATGCGCAAGCGATGAGAGGCTTTGATAAAGGACTCGCGCGCAATGTGCTTATCTTTGAATTGGGCAACGCCGCCCGAGAGCGCGCAGGTGCCGACCGCGATCAATTTCCTGGCGCGGGCGCGCCCTTTGCGCAGGTTGTGGATGTCTTCATCCGTGCGCACACCGCCTGTAACCAGCAGCACTTCCACGTCTTCGGGAATTTTGTGGGTGGTAACCACCAGGGGCATGTAGACCAGTTGAAAATTGCTGATCCATTCATCCGAATTCAACAACGAGACTTCACAGCCAGAGCATCCGGAGAGTTGCAGCACAGCAAATTTGGGAAGATCTTTTGGTGTTTCCATAGGCTCATTTCCACAGGAATAGTAGGGTTATTCACAATTATATCCAGTTAATCCCCAATTCTGACCCGTTTTATCCACAAGTTTTCCACAAGGGCGCGGTTGACCATAAAAGAGCATTACGACTCGAAACACGGATGGGGTAGAATTGGACGCTGAGGTGAACATGGAACCAACATTGGAGCAGGTGATAAGCTGGGTAAAGGAAGCGTCCGTCATGGCGCAGCAGATGCGAGGGGAGGATCTGCAGGTGCGGCATAAAAGCAAAGCAGATCTTGTCACGGAGGCGGATACAGCGATTGAAGCCTTCTTGATTGAGAAGATAAACACCTACTTCCCCGGTCACAGCATTAATGCAGAAGAGACCGGGCAGCATGACGGCGACCAGGAACACGAATGGTTCATCGACCCGATCGACGGCACGCTCAATTATGCCCACGGCTTACCCCAGTATGCAATCTCCGTGGCTTATGCCTGCAAGGGAGAAATAAAGATTGGGGTGATCGCCAATCCACCGATGGACGAGTACTTCTATGCCGAAGCCGGCAAGGGGTCCTGGCTGAATGGCAAACCCATCCGCGTCTCGGAAACGCAGGAACTGATCGATTCCATGCTCATCACCGGCTTCCGCTACCACCTGCTCGACACTCCCCGCTCCAACATCAACAACTTCATCCGTCTTTCGCGCGAAGTGCAAACCGTTCGTCGCCTGGGCTCAGCCGCGCTGGACCTGGTATATGTGGCTTGCGGGCGCGTGGAAGGCTTCTGGGAGATCGCTCTCAACCCGTGGGATGTGGCCGCGGGTATCCTTCTGATCCGCGAGGCTGGCGGCATGGTCAGCACGCTCTACGGCGAAGGGCATCTTCTAAAAGGCAGTGTGGACATCCTGGCAGCCAATCCGGCAATCTTCCCAAAACTAAAGACCATCCTCAACGAGGAACGCGCGAAGACACTCTGAACATCTGAAATCAAGCAATCGCAGCGAACTTTCATAGGCTCTTTACCTGTAACAACATCCTGCGATTTCAGCTTTCACCCGAAAGTATTGTTAACAGATATAATCCTGTTATCTTCTTAAGAAGGCGGCTCCAGTGGAGTTTATTCAGGATATTCTCGCAAATCCTGCACTGATGGTAACAGTCATTCTGACTATAGGTGTTATCCTGGTCAATGGCTGGACAGACGCGCCGAATGCAATTGCCACCTGCATTTCAACGCGCGCGATCAAACCAAAAAATGCCATATTAATGGCAGCTGTCTTCAACTTTCTCGGCGTGTTTGTGATGACGATGATCTCCAGTAAAGTAGCCATGACCATCAGTAACATGGTGGATTTCGGCACCGATGTGAAAGCCAGTTCCATTGCGCTCAGCGGTGCCCTGGCATCCATTGTGATCTGGGCGACCGCCGCCTGGTACTTCGGCATCCCAACCTCTGAAAGCCACGCGTTGATTGCCGGTCTGACTGGCGCGGCGGTGGCGTATTTCAACAGCTTCAAAGGGATTAACGGCGCGGAGTGGATGAAGGTCGTGTTTGGCTTGCTCCTCTCCACTTTTGGCGGTTTCTTCCTGGGCTGGGGAATTGCCAAGCTGATTGAAGTTATCTTTAAGAACCAAGACAGGCGAAAGACGAATAAGTTTTTCAAGAATGCGCAGGTGGGCGGGGCAGCCGCGATGGCGTTTATGCACGGCGCGCAGGACGGGCAAAAGTTTATCGGCGTGTTCCTGATTGGGATGGCGCTGGCAAAGGGGCAGGCTGTGCAAGGAGCCATTGACATTCCAATTTGGCTGATGTTGTTTTGCTCGGTCGTCATGGCGCTTGGGACTTCGATTGGCGGTTATCGGATCATCAAGGCAGTTGGAATGGACATGGTAAAGCTCGAGACCTACCAGGGCTTCAGCGCGGATCTGGCAGCTGCGATTTCGCTTCTGGCGGCAACACTCTTTAGAGGTTTGCCCGTATCCACCACCCATACCAAAACCACCGCCATCATGGGAGTTGGAGCTGCAAGGCGCATACGCTCGGTGAACTGGGGAGTGGTAAGGGAGATGGTGCTGGCATGGGTGTTGACCTTCCCGGGCTGCGGTTTGCTTGGTTACCTTGTGACTCGTCTGTTTATTCGCTTGTTTGTGTAAGGACATATTATGGCTAAAAAAGACAACAACTACTACCACATGTTCAGTGATATCGCGAAGGATGCGATTTTTGCCGCGCATCATCTCGAAAAAACAGTCAAGAACTACAATCCTGAAAAAATGGAGAAGCTCAATAAAACCATGCACGAGATCGAGCATGGAGCAGATCTTAAAAAGCACCAGATGATGAAGATGCTTGTCGCCGAGTTTATCACTCCGATTGAGCGTGAAGATATCGCGACCTTATCCTACATGCTGGATGATGTGTTGGACAGCATCGAAGAGGTTTTTCAGATGTTTTTCATGTATAACGTGAAGTCAATGCGCCCTGAAGCTATTGATTTTGTAGACCTGATCGTGCGATCCACCGAGGCAATGAAAGCTTGCTTTGATGAATTTGAGCATTTTCGCAAATCCGATCTGATCGCCAAAAAAATCGTAGAAGTAAATGTAATCGAAGAGCTTGCTGATTCACTTTACTTCAAGACTGTGCGCGAGCTTTACACCAAGGAAAAAGACCCAATGCAGGTGATGGTGTGGGTGCGGCTTTTTGACCGGTTTGAGAGGATCTGCGATGAATGTGAACATGTCGCGGATACCATCGGCTCAGTCATCATGAAAAACTCTTAACTATTCAGTAAACCGGAATTAAATCAAAACGCCCTGGCAGTCTTGTCTGCCGCCAAGGCGTTTTCAGTATCCGTATAATTGGGTGTTAAGCCTTCGAGATGGTAACGAAAATTACCGGGCGGCGTTTGGTCTCCTCGTTGAGATAGGACGTTGCAACGTTTTGGATTTCTTTTTGCAGATTGTTCGCCGGGAATTGTGTCAGCTTCACCACACGCTTGCGCAGTTCAGCAAACAACTCCTGCGACTCTTCCTGCGCGATGAAACCGCGGCTGATGATTTCCAGTTCCTTGAACTTGCCGTTATTCTTGTTCAACTCGAGGTTGAGCAAAACCACGCCGTCCTGGCTGAGCAGTTCGCGGTCGCGCATGGTGGAGCGATCCACATCGCCCACGCCGATGCCGTCCACAAAGACGTAACCGCCGGGAATGCGTTCGCCAAGTTTAATCTCACCATGGGTAAACTCAATAATGCGCCCATTCTCAACCAGGGCGATCTGCTCTTCTTCCATACCCAATTCGAGGGCCAGGCGCTTGTGCTGTTTGAGCATGCGCATTTCGCCATGGACGGGGATCAGGTAGCGCGGCTTCACGAGATGCAGCATCAGTTTGATCTCCTCCTGGCTGGCATGTCCTGAAACGTGCACGGGCATGATGGCTTCATAAACCACCTCTGCGCCTTGTTCCATCAGGCGGTTGATGGCGCGGTAGACGAGCTCTTCGTTGCCCGGGATGGGGTGCGAGGAGAGCACAATCGTGTCGCCTTCTTTGACGCTGAAGCGGTGGTTGGTGCCGTTTGCCAGGCGACCAAGTATGGATGTTGGTTCGCCCTGGGACCCGGTCACCAGCAGTACCACTTTGCCGTCTGGCATGGAAAGCGCCTGATCTGTGGAAACAACAAGTTTCTCGTCGTAATTCAGATAGCCAAGTTCTTTGGCGATGCGTGCGTTTTCGGTCATGCTGAGACCCACAAAAGTGACCTTGCGGTCATGTCTTTTCGCAGTATCCAATACCTGCTGCATGCGCGAAATCAGGGAAGCGAATGTGGCAACGATAATCCGACCCTTCGCCTGGAAGAAAACCTTATCGAAGGCGTCATTGATCACACGTTCTGAAGCCGTCCAACCGGAGCGTTCAGCGTTGGTGGAATCAGCCAGCAGCGCGAGCACGCCTCTGCGGGCAAATTCTGCCAGCTTACCATAGTCGGTGGGGCGACCGTCGATGGGGGTGTGGTCGAATTTGTAGTCGCCAGTTTGCACAATAAGACCAGCAGGGGTGTCGATTCCCAGGCCAATGCCATCGGGAATGGAGTGGCAGACGTGGAAAAATTCGACCTTGAAAGGACCAATTTGCACTGATTCGCCTGCCTGGATATCGACTAACTTGGGTTCAACTTTCATCCCGCGCCGACTGAGCTTGTTTTTGATCAAGCCATTGGTGAGGGGTGTAGCATAGACTGGCGCGTCCACGTATTCAAGCAGGTGGCCAATAGCGCCGGTATGGTCTTCGTGACCGTGGGTGATGACAATGCCTTTCACCTGGTTGGCACGCTGTTTGACATACTCAAAATCGGGGATGATGTAATCAATGCCGATCATGTCGTTATCCGGGAACATCATGCCAGCATCCACAATCAGGATTTGCTGATTGTATTCATAGACTGTCATGTTTTTGCCCACCTCGCCCAGACCTCCGAGGGGGATAATACGTAATGTTTTTTTACTCATAATTCTTTCCTAACATAATAAACCGGCTGATGCCGGGGAATTTGTTCCTAACTTGTTATCTCTATTCTACCCTGAAAACCTCTCAAAAACGAGCTTTGTGGAATGATGGCGGTTGCCAAATATAATTCATACAGACTGTATACGTAGTTTTAACCAATCTCTAACAAAAAGTTTGTAAATTTTAAGCATAAACAGTAACAACACGGAGGTAGATATGGCTTACATGATTAGACGAACTCCTTATTGGAGAAACCAATACAACTTGGAACGAGCAATGGACCGCTTTTTCGAGATTGACTCCGAACAGCTTCCGTCCGGCTTTCCCCTGGATGTGATCGAGAATGACCAGGAATACGTAGTGAAAGCCAGTGTGGCGGGTTTTGATCCTGAAAAGATCGAAATCACCTATGATGCCAACACTTTGTCCATCAAGGGCGAGGTTGAGGAAGAGAACAGAGAATCCGAAGAAGGTAAGTACCACATCCGCGAGCGCAGTTTTGGCAGCTTCTATCGCAGCATTTCGATGCCGGGCGTGATCGACTCGGAGAAGATTAGCGCGGAAACCGAAAACGGTATCCTGGTGGTTCATCTGCCCAAGAAACCCGAGACCCAACCGAAGAAAATTTCGGTGACTGCCCGGGAACCCAAAAAAGTCGTTGAGCACGAAGAGTAATTCAAGAAAAAAGTAAGTTTAGACAAAATGGCTTCCGATGAGGAAGCCATTTTGTTGTGCCTTAAGGCAGGTCCATATGCAAGGCGTTAATTGATCCTTACGAAACAATCTGATCAGCCAAAGATGGCTTTTATCATCAGCATTACGCCAAGCAAAACCATGGGCACGCCGATGACAGCGCCGATAATGGTTATCGAGAGCACCACACCCACGATCGCTATCACGAGTCCTAAGATTGCACCGACGAGTCTGCCCGTGAACTTAAGGATCCACAAAACTAGCTGGAACAGTGCCCAAAAAGGCCACAGCAGTAAGGGGAATTTTCGTTTTCCTTCCATTTGTCCTCTTTATCTGTTTTGAAAGAAACAGTATGTGATTTTGATTATAGGTGGGTGTGGTTTATCGGGGCATAGAAAATATATGGTCTTGGGCGATTTTGGTATTTACGATCAAAAGGGCAGTGGTTCTGCAGGCTAAGGTTTATGGGGTTCAATTCCGTATAAACACGGCAGGAGCGGAACCAATCTTCCAAGATTCGTGAAGAGAAATAACTCTGCCAATTAACAAATTGTTAGTTAGTTCTTGACATTTGGTATTAAAAGTTGTATGCTTAAGGCGAACGTTCGCTTAGAGAGAAGTACTGAGGAATTATGTCCAAGTCTGTTACTCTAAAAGAAGTTGCGGCCAAGGCTGGGGTCAGCTATCAAACTGTCTCCAAAGTGGTCAATAATAAGGCCAGTGTTTCGCCAGAAACTGAAAAAAGAATCTGGGGCGTTATCGCCGAATTAAATTACACGCCTAATTACAACGGCCGCAGTCTTCGTCGTCAGCGAAGCAATACCATCGGGTACACTTGGGAACCCTCTCCTGCCGATCAGGCCAACCCCATTCTTGATGCATTTCTACAAAGTATGTTCCGGGCAGCGGAAGAAGAGGGTTACTACTTGCTTTGTTTTCCTTTTCATGCTGATGACGTCAGGATGCTCAAGGTTTATCACCAGTTGTATAACACTGGCAGGGTGGATGGATTTATCCTTTCACGCTTAAACTACGGGGAAGCATCTGTGCCCTTTTTACTGGAGAACAAGATCCCGTTTGTAGCTTTCGGACGGCTGGAAGACCAGGACCAATCGTTTCCGTATATTGACGTGGACGGCGGTCAGGGCGTCGCTCAGGCCATGGATCACCTCGTCAGTCTCGGTCATAGAAGTATCGCTGCCTTAGCGTGGCCGGAAGATTCTCGTGTTGGTAATAACCGCCTGGAAGGATATTTCAGAGGGTTAGCCAAAGCTGGTTTAATGAGTGATCCCAACCTAATTGTGAGGGGTGAAGGTACTTCAGCAGTGGGTTTTGAAGCAACCACTTACCTGTTAGGCTTGCCAGCGGATATTCGACCAACGGCGATCGTTTGTATGAACGACATGATGGCAATCGGTGCCATGCAGGCAGTGCGAACGGCGGGTCTTCAACCGGGCAGGGACATCGGAGTGACGGGCTTTGATGACACTCCAACCGCTCGTTATCTGACCCCGCCCTTAACCAGTATTAGCCAGCCTATCCCTGCCATCGGTGAAAACCTGATGAGGCGTTTTATTGAATACCTTGAAACCGGCAGCTATCCAGAACCAAGATGTGAGCTGGTCGCTCCCAACCTTGAGATCCGAGAATCAACCGCAGGCTATGTGCCGGCTAAAGGGCGAAGTTGAAAGGAGTGAATGGAGAAAATCAGACAAATTCTATGTGCTGAAATTGAGAATATCTCAGAATTTTTGTCAACCATTGAAACGGTCAAAAATGACCAAAAAAAATATTTTCGAAAGAGGAGAAAGATGAAAACCAAAATCAGTTTAGTTTCGTTACTGATCATCGTATCGATGATCCTGGCAGCTTGTGGAACCGCAACGCCAGAAGCTACTCAAACACCCATTGTTGAAGAACCCACCACTGAAGTACCTGTTGTTGAGGAACCCACTACTGAAGAACCAGTCGTGGAAGAACCCGTTACTCAAGGGACTTGCCCCTTGACTGTAGAAGACGGTGCAGTGATCACGTTCTCTGGCTGGGGTGATGAATCCGAGCAGAAGGTTTATCGCGACAGTATTGAACGTTTCAAGAGCGTCTGCCCGACTGTGACCGTGAACTATACCCCCGTTCCTTCTGACTTCCAGACCAAAATGAAAGCCCAGATGGCTGGTGGATCTGCCCCTGACGTCTTCTATGTTGACGATCAGTTGATGACCGCTTTCGCTCCCTCCGAGCAGATCATGCCCCTGGACGACCTGATGGCTGAAGCCGGTATCAGCACTGATGATTTTATGAGCAGCCTGATGCCGATTTATCAGCTGAATGGGAAAACTTATGCGCTTCCGAAGGACTGGGGCACACTCGGTTTAGTATATCTCCCTGAAGCTTTTGCGGATGCAGGTATTGAAGAACCGACCGCTGACTGGATCTGGGAAGACATGCGTGCAGCTGCCAAGACCATTGCTGAAAAAGGTAATTACGGCGGCTTCTGCATGGGCGCTGATTGGGCTCGCTTCCTGCCGTTTGTGCTCTCCTATGGTGGCAGTTACACCAGCAGCGACCACACCACCGCTTTATTGGATAGCCCTGAAGTGCTCGAGGCTGCTTCCTTTGTAGCAGGTATGTTTGAAGAAGGCAGCCTGGTTCGCCCGGTTGACCTCAGCACTGGTTGGTGTGGTGAAGCCATTGGCTTGAAGGCTGCTGCCATGACCACCGAAGGTGGCTGGATGGTTAATACCATGAAAAACACCTATCCGGATGTTGAATGGAAAGCTGTCGAAATCCCCGCAGGACCTGTCAAGAAAGCTGATGTGATCTTCGTCAATGGTATCGGTATCAATGCTGCTACCCCTTATCCCCGTGCCGCAGCTGCATTTCTATTCTATGTGACTGGCTATGAAAACCAGGCTGAAATCGTCAAGACCGGTTTTGCCTACAGCACCCATCCCGAACAGGCTGACCTAATTATTGACCCGAATGACAAGGCAATTGCCCAGGGCGGTTTGCTGCCCGATTCTGTGGTAGCTTTCTGGGGTCCTAACACCGGTAAAGTGAACGATGCCGTTTCGCAGGCTTTGGAGCGCATCTTCCTCGGTGATCAAACCGTAGAAGAAGCCTTCGCACAGGCTCAAACTGAAGCTCAGACTGTTCTAAGCGAGTAAAAAGTTCTCTCTGCCTTGAGGGGAGAAAAAAATCTTTATGGAATAAGACCTGGGTTTCACGTTACCCGTGAAACCCAGGCTCAGTTGTTCATAATGTTCTTGGAAAAACGAGGAGTGGCATGGAAAACAAACAAACAAACTCCAATCAGCAAGGAACTGTCCCCGCGATTATCGCTTTTGTTGGCGTAGTCCTGGTCATCTTCGTCATTGCCTTACTGAATGCTCCAACTATGGGTGGGGCAAGGGTGATGTCATCTGTGCAAACATATTTTTCAGAAGTCAGGGCAACTGCTGTGCCTTTCATGATTTTTGCCGTACTCGTCGCCATGATTGCTGGTTTTTTCATTGCGAGGGAAGTCAAAAAAGTCTGGCCTAATGTACGAAAGCGAAAAGAATTCCTGACCGGGTATACATTCCTTGCACCTTACTTAATTGTCACGCTTACCTTTACAGTTGGCGTCATTTTGTTCGCTCTATATATCTCATTTACCAAGTACGACATCTTCACCAGACCTGAATGGATTGGTCTGGCTAACTATAAAGAAGCCTTTGCGGGATTCACAGACGCTACAAAACGGGACTTTTTGCAGGCACTCTACAACGTACTCTGGTACGCTGCCATCGTTGTACCCGTCCAGACCGTCCTGGCGCTGCGCATGGCGATGCTGTTGAACGCACCAGTCAAGTTCAAGCAATTTTTCCGCACAGTCTTCTATGCTCCCAGTGTCACTTCGTCAGTGGTGATCACCTTGATCTTCATCTGGCTGTATCTGAAGAATGGCTACCTGAACTTCTTCCTTCAGACGATATTGGGATGGGTTGGGATCGATT
Source organism: Anaerolineaceae bacterium UBA6133 (assembly GCA_002435825.1). Lineage (GTDB taxonomy): Bacteria > Chloroflexota > Anaerolineae > Anaerolineales > Anaerolineaceae > Mesolinea. The sequence continues at coordinate 26,418 of DIVL01000070.1, read as the reverse complement.
TCAATCCAATTGCCTGGTTGGGAGACCCAAGAGGGTTGATCCAGCTGATTGTTGAAGCATTTGGAGGGAAAATCCCTTCGACACAGTGGTACTTCCGTGGACCCAGTATCGCCTGGATGGCGATTATGTTCCAAAACATTTTCACCACCGTGCCGACTTTCATGATCATGTACCTGGCTGCCCTGCAAGACATCAACCCGGCGCTCTATGAAGCGGCATCCATCGAAGGTGCCAACAAGCGGCAGGTGTTCAAGCAGATCACCAGGCCGCTGCTGAGGCCAATTACGATGATGATCGTGGTATTGGGGACAATTGGTACGCTGCAGGTCTTTGACCAGGTTTACCTGGCAACCTCGGGTGGACCGCTAAAGACTTCGTTGACCCCGGTCTTCCTGATTTTCACCGAAGCTCTGGGTGTGAACGGACCCATCACCATGGGTTATGCCTCTGCTTTAGCGTTCATCCTGGCGGTGATTATCTTCGCGCTCACATTCGTGCAACGGCGTATCCTCACCCAGGGTACCGAGATGTACTAGGAGGACTGAAATGACTGTAACAACGCAAGAAAAAATTACGTCTCCACAGTACAAATCACACCGGCAAGCAGTAACCGAAAATGTTATCAGAACCTTTTTCCGATATTTGCTCCTGCTTGTGATCGGGGTGATCATGCTTTTGCCATTCATCATGGCGTTCCTGGGCACGGTCAAAACCGACCAGGAGATCCTGGCATATCCGCCCAAGTTCTTGCCAGAGGTCTGGCACTGGGAAAACTGGGCTCGAGTCTGGAATACCGATCTCGGCGCAGGTGGCACTTTCCCGCGGTGGCTCTTTAATACCGCCTTCCTGTCAGTGACCGTGGCGGTTTCCCAGGCCGCGTTCGGTTCGATGGCTGCCTATGCCTTCTCACGGCTGAAATTCGCGGGCCGGGATATCGTCTTCAATTTTATGCTGGCAACCATGATGATCCCCGGGGCAGTCACGCTCATTCCGGCTTACGTTCTGATGACCAAGCTTCAGTTGATCAACACCTTCTGGTCGTTGATCTTACCTGGCCTGGTCAGCGCAGGCAGCATTTTCACCCTCACGTCATTTTTTCGGTCCATTCCAGTTGACCTGGAAGAAGCCGCTATTATCGATGGTGCCACCCACATGCAGATTTTCAGGACCGTAATTTTGCCGCTGGCAAGACCTGCTATCATGACGGTTTTGATCCTGCAGTTCCAGTCGATGTGGAATTCGTTTTTGCAGCCTTTGCTCTACTTGAATTCACCGGATAAATATGTGTTGAACGTTGCCTTGAGCATCTTTCAACAGCAATATAAATCACAATGGAACTTAACGCTCGTCGGCGCTATGTTCAACGCTATCCCAATCTTGATCCTGTTCTTCATCTTCAGCAGGTATTACATTGAAGGTGTTGCATATGCAGGGATCAAGGGATAAATTGAATCGTACGGTGATAAAAAAGATACCTTCCATCTATCGCCGTTCCCTCAGGGAAATATGGGAGGACCTGTGGACCATGCTGGTGGTGAATTCTCTCTGGATAATCGCCAACCTGCTGGTCATCCCAGGTCCTCCTGCGACGATTGCGCTGCAGGCTTACGCAAACCGCATCGTCCACAACGAAGTGACCGATCTCAGCGACGTATGGCAGGCGTTCAAACGCTCCTGGGGGGTGGGCTGGCACTGGGGTGCGGTCAACCTGGCAGGGGTGGGCTTGCTGGCGGTCAATTATTACCTTGTCAGTAACGCGCTGGATGTGAACCTGGGATCATATCTACAAGGGCTTTACATTGCCGTCGGGCTGGCCTGGTTCTTGCTGCAATTCTTTGCGCTGCCCTTCCTTTTTGAACAAGAGCAGATGAAGGTCTCCCTGGCTTTGCGCAATAGCGCTTTGATGATCGGCAGAAATCTCCGTTTCTCCTTCTTGTTTGGTTTATCCCTCTTAGTTTTCCTGGCACTTGCAACCCTGACATTCGCGTTGGGCATCATGTTTGGCGCAGTATTCCTGGCATTGGCTGGCAATTTCGCGGTCAATGACCTGCTGGAACCGATCAGAACTGATAGAAATATCCCACCCACGCCTGACTTATAAATTGAAAGTAATTATTTAATGGAATTGATCAGATACTCAACTAATCCTGTCCTTTTGCCTGACCCCACTTCAACCTGGGAGACCTACAATGTTTTTAATCCAGCTGTGGTCTGCCGCCATGGTGAGTTCCACATGCTCTACCGGGCCCAAGGGCTCGATTGGGTCAGCCGGCTTGGTTATGCCCGTTCGACCGATGGAATCCACTTTACCCGCGATGTTGAACCGGTCTTCTCCCCACACGATGATTTTGACGCCAGAGGCATCGAAGACCCCCGCATTACAGAGATCAATGGGGTTTTCTATATGACCTACACTGCCTACGGCAACAGACCCCAGCCTGGCTTTCCCCCCACCCACCTGGGCGGCAGTGTTACCCCCATGTTCGCTAAAAGCACCAACCTGCGCGACTGGGAACGCATTGGTCCGCTGGTGGTAGGCGAGGACAACAAAGACCACGTCCTTTTCCCAGAAAAAATCGATGGTAAGTTCGTGTGCTTGCACCGCCGTCCTCCGCAGGTTTGGTTGGCGCGCTCGGAAAACCTGTTATCCTGGCCTGAAGCAGACAAGGAGCCCGTTTTCGGTCCGCGGCCGGATAACCCTTGGGACTCCAAAAGGGTTGGCAGCGGCGGTGTGCCGATTAAAACCAAGCAGGGCTGGCTCTTGATCTACCATGCCTATGACAATTCGCATGTCTACCGCTTGGGTGTGTGTTTGCTGGATCTGGAAGACCCCACCAAGGTCATCAGGCGTCCCAGAGACTTTATCTTTGAGCCCCGCGAAATTTGGGAGCTCCGCGGCGACGTGCCAAATGTGGTCTTTTCTGGCGCAAACGTTGTCGTCAGCGGTGAAGTTTTTGTATACTATGGTGCTGCAGACCATGTGGTCGGGCTGGCAACCGCCCGGTTGGACGACCTGCTCGAATTTGCTTTGAACGATTAATCCTGCCGTTTTTAGGAGAACTATGACTGACTTGTGGAATATCACCGAGACCTCATTTGAGCCGAAACGTCTGCGTCACTTCGAGACAGCCCTCACTCAAGGCAACGGCTATTTGGGAACACGAGCAACATTTGATGAGTACTACCCGGGGGAACAGCGTACCACCTTTGTCCATGGGGTTTTTGATGATGTCCCGGTCGTCTTTACGCATCTCGTGAACTTTCCTGATTGGACCGCGCTGGATATCACCCTGGCTGGTGAGCGCTTTAGCCTTGCAGAAGGCACGCCGCTCGATTACCACCGCGAGCTGAATTTGCGGAACGGCTTGCTTACCCGCTCGTTGCGCTGGGAAAGCCCCCATGGTCTCATTACTAAGCTTGAATTTTCTCGCTTTGCAAGCCTTGCCGACCAACGCCTGATGTGTCAGAGAGTGTTTGTTACCCCTGAAAACTATTCAGGTAAAATCCAAGTTGTTAGCCGGCTGGATGCCGGTACTGACACCATGCGCTACCAGCAGTGGCGCTGGCTGGATCAGGGCGTCGAAAATGGTTTGATCTGGTTGAAACTGCGGACCTCAGCCACCAATATCGAAGCAGCAATGGCTCAAAAAGTACTCTTCAAGGGAGGCATAGAGGCTGAAATTGCTACACCCGATATTGTTAAAATGCCGTCCATTTCTACGACCTGCCAGGCGGAAGTCGGGCAGACACTTTGCTTCGAGAAATTCACCTCACTTTATACCTCCCGCGATTGTGACAACCCGAAAAGCGAGGCGCTCACAGGGCTGGCACATCTGGCGAAGGATCCCTGGGACGCTGCCTTTACTGCCAACGCGCAAGCCTGGGAAAAGGAATGGGACCGCTGCGATGTCGTGATCGAAGGCGATGACGAGGCTCAGCTCGCCCTGCGCTTCAGCATCTACCACCTCCTGATCGCCGCACCCCGCCACGACGAGCACGTCAACATTGGCGCCAAGACCCTCAGCGGCTACGGCTACCATGGGCACTCTTTTTGGGACACCGAAATTTTCATGCTGCCTTTCTTCACCTTCACACGCCCCGAAATCGCCAGGAACCTGCTCTCTTACCGCTACCATAATTTACCGGGAGCACACGAAAAAGCCTGGGAAGGCGGCTTTCAGGGCGCGCAATTCCCCTGGGAGAGCGCCGGGGATGGTCGCGAGGTGACCCCCACCTGGGTACCCAACCACGCGGACCGCAAAAGCCTCATCCGCATCTGGACTGGCGACATCGAGATCCATATCTCCTCAGATATTGCTTTTGCCATCATCCAATACTGGCGGCTGAGCCAGGATGATGCCTTCATGGCGGAACGCGGCGCTGAAGTAATCCTTGACAGTGCAAAATTCTGGGCTTCACGCCTGGAGTGGGACCCGCAAACAGAGCAATATCACCTCAGTAATGTGATCGGTCCGGACGAATACCACGAGCATGTCGATGACAACGCCTACACCAACTACCTGGTGCGCTGGCACATGCACACTGCTGTGGTTGTTGCCGAGTGGCTAACAACTTACAACGCCCAGGCAGCCAGCGACCTGTTTACGCGCTTGTCGATCGACGAACAAACCTTTGCCGATTGGGCGACCACGGCAGACCAGATCTTCTACCCGCAGGAGAGCGGTGGCGGGCTCATCGAGCAGTTCGCCGGGTACTTCGAACGCACCGATGTCCTCGCCAGCGATTTTGACCCCCGCTCCGAATCCGTCCAATCCATTTTGGGAATCGAAGGCGCCAACGCCGTCCAGGTGTTGAAGCAGCCGGATGTGATGATGCTGATGTACCTGCTGCCCGAATTGTTCACCCCCGAGACCATCCAGGCAAATTACGACTATTACACCCCCCGCACCGACCTGACCTTTGGCTCGTCGCTGGGTCCTTCCATCCAGGCCATCTTGGCGACCCGCGTAGGCAGCCATGAAGATGCCTATGAGAACTTCATGCGCGCCGCTCGTGCTGATATTGAGGACGTGCGCGGCAACGCTCAGGACGGCATCCACGGCGCGTCGGCGGGCGGGGTGTGGCAGGCAGTGGTTTTCGGCTTTGGCGGACTGCACATCAAGGACGACCGCTGGTATATCCAACCACATTTGCCGGAGCATTGGCAGCGCCTTCAGTTCAAATTTATGTGGCGCGGCGAAGAGCAAGTAGTCGACATTCGCGCTGAGGAGGAAAAACTGTGATAATAAAGGCTCTTTTGTTTGATCTCGATGGCGTGTTAACCGATACCTCGGAACTGCATTTCCTGGCATGGAAACGGTTGGCAGAGGAAGAGGGCATCCTTTTCACGCCGGAGGATAACGAAGCTTTGCGCGGTGTATCCCGGCGCGAATCGCTGAACTTGCTTCTGAAGGGCAGACAGGTGAGCGAAGAGCAAGCCTACGAAATGATGGAACGCAAGAACGGCTACTATGTGGAGCTGGTGCGCCAAATGACGCCCGCCAACCTGCTGCCTGGGGCACGGGAGATGATCGAAGAGATCAGGCGCCTGGGGCTGAAGCAGGCTATTGTCAGCAGCAGCAAAAATGCCTGGTTGGTACTGGAGCGGCTGCAGATTGGGGATATTTTTGACGTTGTCATCGATGGTAACTCCCCTGCGCGCTCCAAACCCCATCCGGATCTGTTTTTACTTGCAGCGCATGCTTTGGGCGTAGACCCCCGTAACTGTCTGGTGGTGGAAGATGCTCAGGCAGGCGTCGAGGCTGCCCACGCTGCTGGCATGAAAGCCCTTGGTCTGGGACCTCGAGAGCGGGTGGGCGCTGCGGAGCTTGTGTTTCCCTTCCTTGAATCCCACTCCGCCAGTGAAGTGATCGCATTTTTCGAGGGATTGTAGTGTTTTTTGTGTACTCCCTTTCCTCGGCGGGGGGTCGGATTAATGCAGTCGAACTCTTGAACGCGGGAAACAAATAATCACCGCTACGCGGGTAGTTGTGGTTTCTGGAGATTTTGACCCTGCTTATTCGAAATTAAACGACAAATTGCCTTTGTTCTTACTTCTCCAGGGATAGAGATGGCGGAATATACATCTTAAAATGTAGCTTTAATTTACTTTTTTTCTGCCACCATTAACACACTATAATTAGCTGAAAGTTAGTGGAAGGAGAACCCCGATGGACTACAAGAAATATCGTGTGCCGGGCAAAGGTAAGATCAGCCTGAAGGATTTCGACCCCGATGAATCGAGCGAGTATGATGGCAAGAAAAAAACTGGCAAGGAAGCTCTGATCAAGGTCAACAAAGATATTGAGGCTTTGCAGGAGCAGATGTTTGCTGAAGGCAAGCGGCGCTTGATCGTGTTGGTGCAGGCTATGGATACAGCCGGCAAGGATGGAGTCATCCGCTATGTCTTTGAACGGATCAATCCCTCCGGCGTGCGTGTGGCGGCTTTTAAAGCCCCCTCTACCATCGAGCTTTCGCATGATTATCTCTGGCGGATCCACAAGCAGACTCCTGGCAAGGGTGAAATCGTGATCTTTAACCGCTCCCATTATGAGGATGTGCTGGTAGTTCGGGTGCACAGCCTTGTACCCAAGGAAGTCTGGTCAAAACGCTTTGATCACATCAATAACTTTGAAAAGATGTTGGTGGATGAGGGCACTACGATCCTGAAATTTTTCCTGAACATTTCCCTGCAAGAACAGGCTGAGCGTTTCCTGGCGCGGGTGGAAGACCCCACCAAGCAGTGGAAGTTCAACCCCGGAGACCTTGAAGAACGCGAACTGTGGCCTCAGTACATGGAGGCTTACGAGGACGTCCTCAATAAAACCAGCACGGAATATGCTCCCTGGTACGTTATTCCCAGCAATAAAAAATGGTATCGAAATTTGCTGATCGCCAATATCCTGCGTGACACGCTCAAGGGGTTCAAGATGAGCTATCCTGAACCGCCGGCTGACCTTGAGGGTTATCACAAAAAGCTGCTCGAAATGACCCTCTCCAAAGAGGGATAATGGTCGCAGAAGAAGTACGGACCGTGCCAGACGCGGTTCTGGTAGGTCGACTGCAGCGCGAGTATATTCTGCCGGCTGCTACACCTGCACGCCTGGATGGACTGGGAGGCAACCTGGCATACGCCGCGGCGGCATTTGCCTCATGGGGTGGGCAGGCAGGGTTGGTATCGCGCGTCAGTGCAGATTTTCCGATGGACCGGCTGACGCGCCTGGAAGCGCTTGGTTTCTTGCTGGACGGCGTCCATGCAGTCACAGAGACGCTCGATTCGCGCTATTTTAAGGCTTATGGCGAGGGGAATAAGGCGTACTTCGATAATCCAATTACTCATTTTGCGGAACGACAGCTGCCCTTCCCGCCAGAACTTTTCGGCTATCAACCCCGCCGGAAATACTGCAGCAAGACGGATTATGAGAGTGGCTCATTCCGGATCACAGATATGCCTCGAAAATTTCTGGAAGCGAAAGTTGCCCACATCTGCCCGATCGACTTTATCTCCCACAAGATCCTGCCTTCTGTGCTGAAGGCGGGCATGATCCAGACACTGACAATGCGCGCCTGCAGCTGTTACATGGACCCGATCTTCTGGGAAGACATCCGCGGACTGATTACTGACTTGAAAGCTTTCATGATGACCGATGTCCAGGCTCTCAAGCTCTTCCAGGGGCGAAGCGTGGACCTGTGGGAAATCGCTGAGCACCTGGCGGGATATGGACCCGAAGCGGTGCTGGTGCAGACGGGGGAGGGCACCACGCACCTTTATGATCGCATGAGCCAGAAACGCTGGGTCCTGCCGGCGTATCGGGCACATGTCAGCGATCCCACCGGTATGCTGGATGCCTTCGACGGCGGTTTTTTGGCGGGATTCCGCCAGAGCAATGAGCCGCTCGAGGCGGCGCTTTACGGCAACATCAGCGCGGCAATCGCGGGCGAGGGGAGTGGACCGTACTTTTTACTGGAGTGTTTGCCAGGATTGAAGGAGATGCGCATGCAGGTGCTGCGCCAGCAGGTTATTGCGGCGTAGTTTGCGTTGCAGTGGTTTGTGGAACCAGCCTGATCTCGTAAAGCGTTGACCAATTCTTTCCGGTTACGTAGAGTTTATCGCTCTGATCGTCGTATGCGATGCCGTTTAGCACTTCGCCCTGCATGGCGCGGTTTTGCTCGGGGCGCAATCCGGTCAGATCAACCAGGCTTATGATACTGCCATCATCTGGGTCGATGGCTATAATCGTGTCAGTCAGGTAGATGTTGGCAAAAAGTGTGCCATTGATGTATTCCAACTCGTTCAGATATTCCAGCGGCTGCCCCTGGTAGCTGACGTTGACCTGCCGCACGACCTGCACGGTGCCTGGGTCAAGCCAGTAAAGCGTGTTGGTGCCATCGGAGAGGATCAAGGCCGAGCCGTCCGTCGTAAGCCCCCACCCCTGCGTTTGATAATGGAAAGTGTTTAGCAGCTCGAGGGTGCTGGCATCGTAAACGAAACCAGTATTTTCTTTCCAGGTTAGCTGGTAGAGCTTGTCCCGCAGCAACACCAGACCTTCAGCAAAGTAGTTCGGATCCAGATCGATTTCCGCCTGCACAACGCCGCTGGCGGGGTCAACCTTGCGCAATGAAGACTGACCGTACAAACCGCAGCTTTCGTAGAAAACGCCCGCATCGATCACCAATCCCTGGGTGTAGCAGGTGGGGTCGTGGGGCAAGGTGGCGAGGATTTCATAGCCCAGGTTTTGGGCAAGCGCTTCGGGCACAGCCGGGATGACCTCGACTTGAGGTTGCTTAGTGAGTAAAGAACAGGAGGTAACGCCTCCTGTGAGGATTACGATTAAAATGATCAAAAGCGACGCGGGTTTAAAGACTATCTTTTTCTCCATCCTGATAATTGTAGTCCAGTTGCATCAATAATTATCGAAAGGGAGCATGGCAATGATAGAATCTAACAAACGAACAAAGGAGCTGCTATGTTTGATTCACTGGAACGCTTTTTACGATACGTCAGGGTTGATACCCAATCGGCAATGGAAGCCGAGTGCTATCCCAGCACCGCCAAACAGCTGGACCTCGCCAGGCTGCTGGAGGAGGAGCTGACTGAATTGGGTATGGATGAGGTCAAGCTGGACGCGTACGGCTACGTGACGGCGACCCTGCCAGCCAATATCGAGACTTCTGCCCCCGTGGTGGGCTTCCTGGCACACGTGGATACCAGCCCATCTGCTTCCGGCGCAAATGTGATGCCCCGTTTGATTGAAAACTACGACGGTCAGGACATTGTTCTGAATGCTGAGAAAAACATCCTGCTTTCACCGCGCGATTTTCCGAAATTGCTGGAACACAAAGGCGAACGCCTGGTGGTCACAGATGGTACCACCCTGCTCGGGGCGGATGACAAAGCCGGCATCGCTGCCATCATCGGCGCCATGGCTTACCTGATCGCCCATCCGGAAGTGCCGCACGGCAAGCTGCGGGTTGGCTTCACCCCCGATGAGGAAGTGGGCGAGGGCGTCAAGTTCTTTGACGTACCCGCATTCGGAGCGGATTTTGCCTATACCGTCGACGGCGGTAAGGCGGGGGAATTCTCTTATGAGACGTTTAATGCCGCATCAGCAAAAATCAAGATAAACGGACGCAGCGTGCATCCCGGCACTGCCAAGGGGCGCCTCAAGAGCGCGGTCCAGGTGGCGATCGATTTCCATAACCTGCTGCCGGTTTTTGACCGCGCGGAACACACGGAAGGGCGGGAAGGCTTTATCCATCTGACCGATATGGCGGGTGAGGCGGAAAGCGCGCATCTTAACTACATTATCAGGGACCACGACGAAGATGCCTTTGAAAAGCGCAAACAGGAAGTGCAGCAGGCCGCTGACTTCATCAACCAGCGTTATGGGGAGGGCACGCTCGAGCTTGAGATCCGCGATCAGTATTTCAACATGCGCAAGATGATCGAAGCCAGGCCAGAAATTATTGAGCTTGCACGCAAGGCTTACCGCGCGGTGGGCTTTGAGCCGGTGGAAGAGGCAGTTCGCGGTGGGACGGACGGCAGCCGGCTCTCGTATATGGGTCTGCCCACGCCGAACATCTTCACTGGCGGTCATAATGGTCATGGGCGGTTTGAGTACCTTTCGGTTGACGCGCTTGAAAAAGCCACCGAGGTAGTGGTGATCATCAGCAAGCTGGTGGGTGAGCTGAAGTAAGGTAATAAAACAGCAGGTGGGGTGGCTAATTTGATGTCAGGACAGGGCAAGATACTGTGATGCCAACCCACCCTACCTGCGCGGGATAGCAAACTATGGCAATCTGCTCAATACTTTTACATACAGCGCAGTCGAAGGGCGGAGTGAACAAACCCTTGCAGTTGCACTACGATGGCAGGGAGGTTCATTCCGCCCTATGATCAATTATTATGGCAGGTATGTAGGTCGGAATGAGACCGCCCTGCAGCCTCTGATTAAACCTTACCTCACGCGGGCTCACCCCGACAATTAATAAATTGAACCAGACGCAGTTGTAGGGCGAGATTGGAAGCACTGCGCTTATTTTTTTAGAGATCTTAGTGTGCTTCCAATCCGCCATCGCAACATCAATCATCCAGCGGCGAATTGAGGGCACGATACGTTCGCACATCACATTGTTTACGGTGCCCTCAATTTCGCCCTACGGGATAGGACCAGAATTCGCTGGCGGAGTGAACAAACCCTTGCAGTTGCACTGTGAGGGCAGGGAGGTTCATTCCGCCCTATGATCAATTATTATGGTAGGTTTGTAGGTCGGAATGAGACCGCCTTGTGACCTTGAAATTTCATGAAGCTTGCGCGGGCTCACTCCGACGTTAATTAACTTGGCGGAAACATTGGTTTACTTGGCGGAGTGCGCAAGCAAAGCGCAATCCGCCGACAACAATGATGTGAATGGTGACACTCGTTCTTTTTGCAGTTGGAGATTGGTGTGATGGCGGATTGGAAACACGGCAAGCCCTCTACGTAATGAGGTGTGCAGTGCTTCCAATCCCCTGCGGGCACTATGTCTCGCCCTACGCACAATGTTGATAAACGATGTTTAGTGCTGGTTAAACAAAAGACCGGGAAAGCTACTCAAGCTCCCGATCTTTTTGTTTAAGAAAGGTTCTCCTTAGCAACAGCCGTCGCCGCAATCGGAGGAACAACTCTCGCAGCCACCGTAGTGCAGATGACCAGCAGATTTTTCTTCATCCGTTGCCGGGCGGATAGCCAGAACGCTTACAGTGAAGCGCAGATCCTTGCCAGCCATTGGGTGGTTGAGGTCAAGTTCCACGGAATCCTCTGCGATGGCGGTAGCGACACCCTGGAAGATGTGCCCGGCTGCATCGCGCAAGCGCATGGCTTCACCCAGGCGGATCTCAAAATCAGGGGGGAATGATTCCCGGCTGACAGTGATAACCGAATTGGGGTCAAACTCGCCATAGGCATCTGCGGCTTTGGCGATAACTTCAAGCTTGTCGCCAACTTTGGCGCCAGTCAGGGGCTGTTCAAGCCCGGGGATAATGTTGCCGTGACCGTGCAGGTACTCAAGCAGGTCTGATTCAACTTCTTCGCCATCCACATTGAGGTTATAGGCTATCTGAACGACGTGATCATTTTGGATAGTATCCAGTAACTTTTCTTCCATGTTTCTCCATTCTTTATGCGGGGTAGTCCTCGCGCGCCGCATGATTATAACAGACTGCAAGTGGGGAAAAGGCGCGAGCATTCGGCAAAGGGTTTTTCTAATAAAACATTTATCAAGTAAGTCTCATACAAGTCTTTGACAGGTGTCATCAATCCGGCTAAAATTAAGCTTAATGAAAAATATTATCAATAAGGTCGAGATGAGTTGGCAAAAAGTATTATCAGATAAAGGATATCGCGTTTCAGGACCGCGCAGATTGGTGATGGAGCTGCTGGCGGAAAGCGCTCAGCCCATGACACCCTTGGAAATCTACCAGGTGCTGTCGCAATCCGGGCGCGCTTTGGGGATGGTCAGTGTTTACCGGGCCTTGGAGCTTTTAGCGGAACTGGGGCTGGTTTGCGTGGTCTATAATCCGAACGGCAGTTCAGGCTATGTGGCAGGTTCTGCCGGTCATCACCATCACATTTTGTGTAAGAGGTGTCATCGAACGATCACGTTTGCGGGGTCTGAAGACCTCAGCGATCTGATCCGGAGGGTTGAGGCGGAGACAAATTTCCGCGTGAGTGACCACCTATTACAGTTATACGGAATTTGCCCTAAATGCCAGAAGATATCGGCTGATCCAGTGGAGGACAATTGAAAAAGTTTTTATTGCTTAGTGCGTTTCTTGTGCTTATTTTGACGGCATGCGCAGGTCCAGTGGCGCAGGGTGAACCTGAAAAGTTGACCATCAGCGTCAGCATTTTACCGCAGCAGTGGTTTGTGGACCAGATTGGTGGAGATCGCGTGTCAACACAGGCAATGGTTGGCAGCGGCGACGACCCCCACACCTACGAGCCCAGTCCACAGCAGATGACCAACCTGGCTGCCTCTGAGCTTTACTTCACCATCGGTGTTGAATTCGAAGCCGTGTGGCTGCCGCGTTTTGAGTCCGCAAACCCCGATATGCGGGTGGTGGATACAGCCGCAGGGATCGCGTTTATTCCCGCGAGTGGCGCGCACGATCACAACGATGGTGATGTTGAGGATCACGCACTGACTGGTTCGGAGGACGATCCACACATCTGGTTCTCACCCTTACGTATGAAACAGATGGCTCAGACTATGGCTGAAGCCATGAAGGCTGCCGACCCGCAAAACGCGGATTATTACCAGGCAAATCTCGACGCATTGCTCAACGAAATCGACAGGGTTGATACTGAGGTTAAAAAGCAACTGGAGGGTTCCAAAAGGGATCATTTTATGGTGGTGCACCCTGCCTGGGGATATGTGGCAGAGGATTATGGCCTGAATATGCTGGCAGTCGAAATTGGCGGTAGCGAACCGGCTCCAGAGAGCCTTTCGCAGATCATTACGCTCGCTAAAGAATATGAGATAAACACCCTGGTGATCGAAAAGGGCAGCAATATCAGGCTTGCCACTTCCATCACAGAACAAGCCGGAATCCAATCTATCGTGGAATGGGATCCGATGGCATATGACTGGCCGGCAAGCATGTTGATGATTGCCGAAACATTACACCAGGCTTTGAATTAGGAGAAAAATTGACAGGGCAAGCTGTAATAGAACTGGAAGATGTCTGGGCTGGCTACGAAAGTGATCGTGTGTTGGAGGCGGTTAACTTTAGAATGAATGCCGGAGATTACGTTGGGCTGATCGGACCCAACGGTGGGGGAAAGACCACGCTGATTAAAGTCATTCTGGGGCTGATCAAGCCGGAGCGGGGTGTGGTGCGAGTAATGGGCGTCAGCTCGGAAAAGGGGCGCCACTACATTGGCTATGTACCTCAACTCCAGCAGGGTGATAAGGCGTTTCCCATTAAGGTTTGGGATGTGGTGAGCATGGGACGACTAAAACCTCACCTCCTGAAAAACCTGTATCTAAAAGATGACGATAAAAAGATCATTGAACGTTCTCTGAGGCAGATGGATATCCTGGACCTGGCAAAACGATCAATCAATGAGCTCTCGGGCGGGCAGCGACAGCGGGTGACGATCGCGAGGGCATTGGCAGCGGAGCCGAAGATCCTGCTGTTGGATGAACCAACTTCCAGCGTGGATTCCCGCTCCAGCTCGCAAATGTATGACTTGCTTGCGGAATTGAACCAAAGCATTTCCATCCTATTGATATCGCACGATTTGACCGCGATTTCCACCTATGTCAAAACGATCGGCTGCGTCAACCGGCGCCTGGTGTATGGCGGTCAAAAAGAAATCACGAGTGAAATGTTGAGCACTGCCTATGAATGCCCGGTGGACCTGGTGGCACACGGTCTACCGCACCGGGTTTTGCCATCTCACCAAGAAGAAGATGACCATGATTGATATTATTCAAAACATATTTGCCTATGACTTCATGCGCAACGCGCTGTTCGCCAGCCTGCTGGTGGGGGTGGTTTGCGGTTTGATTGGCACGCTGGTTGTGCTGAACCGCATTGTTTTTCTCGGCGGTGGCATTGCGCACGCGGCTTATGGGGGAATTGGTCTGGCGTATTATTTTGGTCAGGATCCGATGTTGGGAGCCATCCTCTTCAGCATTCTGTCTGCGCTTGGGATGGGGGCGGTGCACCTGCGCACCAAAGCTCGTTCAGACACTCTGATCGGAGTCATGTGGTCGATCGGCATGGCAATAGGGATCATCTTTGTCAGCCTGACACCCGGTTTCAAGGCAGACCTGATGAGTTACCTCTTCGGCAGCCTCCTGGCGGTATCTGGCGGTGACTTGCAGTTGATGACGCTGGTCGCGTTAATGGTCATCGTCTTTGTTGTGCTCTTTTACCGGAGTTTGCAGGCGATCTCTTTTGATGAGACCTTCTCCACGGTCCGCAACTTGCCGGTGTCCGTGCTCTATCTGATGATGCTGGTCATGATCGGGCTGACGGTGGTAATGGCAATGCGCGTTGTGGGCTTGATCATGGTAATTGCTATGCTCACCATTCCGCCGGCCACTGCCAACCTGTTTCTCAAGGACATGAAAGGCATGATGGTGCTTTCCATAGGGCTCAGCTGGTTGTTTTCTGGCGTGGGTCTGGTGCTGTCTTTTGCGCTCAATCTGCAGGCTGGTTCTGTCATCATCCTGGTGGCAGCGCTGAGTTATCTGGCAGCTGCTGCGATTAAAAAAATGGCGATCCGTCCCAAGGCATAACTTTCTCCTTGTTAACGCGTTTTTAAGATTAGAGAGTACAATTAAGAATAGACATGGGACTTAAAGCCTTTCTTGAGGATTCTGCGGCAATCGAAGTCGGTCTCTGGCTTGGTAAGAATTTCAGGCTTAAGGGATTAAATCATCTTGCGCATTTTATCGGCTCGGTGTTGGCTTCCCGTCGCAATAGCTCGCTGGTTCGACATATAGAGGCAAACCAGTGGGTAATTTCCGGGGAGAACATGAGTAAGTCTCAGCTGCAGAAGCGCACCCGCGAAACCATTCGTAATGATGTGTTATCTTTAGCAGAATATTTTTATTACTATCAGCACCCCAAAGAAGGCTTTGAAAAGATAATCCTATCCCCCAGGGCAGAAGAAACTCTGCGCGATATCATCGAAAGAAAAATACCGACCATTCTTCTGGGTCCTCACCTGGGAAATTATGACCTGTTTGGCATGTCACTGACCTGGCTGGGGGTAAAACCATATGTGCTCTCTTACCCCAACCCCAATAATGCCTACAAAGCCCAAAACCGCATGCGTGAAGCCGTTGGAATGAGCATCCATCCGATTTCCTTCTCCACCTTTCGGGAGGCAAGAAAAGCTCTGAAAGAGGGATATTGCGTGGTGACAGGGCTGGACCGACCACTCCCAGAGGGGGAAGATGCCAAGTATCGCCCGCGCTTTTTTGGGCGTGAAACCGCCCTGCCGGTTTTTTACACGCGCCTGGCGCTCGAGACCAATGCCGCAGTACGCGTGGCATGTGGCATTCGTCGTGACAATGGGGACTATTATGTTGATGCAACCGATCCTATTCCTATTGAAAAAAGGAACGATCTGGTAGAAGAAAATGTGCTAAACGCTGAGCGTGTATTGCGCCCAACTGAAGATTTCATCCGTAGGGCTCAGTCCCAGTGGAGCATGCCGCATCCAGTTTGGCCTGAAGTTTTCCCTGTTGTAGAAAAATTAACCTGAGAGGTGATTATGGCAAAGAAAATCCGCACTGAAAATGATAAACGCACCAACGACATTCTATTGGGACCGTTGGAAAGGCCGGCGCTGGCTTTTTTTGCCAGGAACATGCCAAAATGGGTCAACTCAGACATGCTGACCGTGTTGGGTCTGCTTGGCTCGGTGTTGGCGGCAGTGGCCTATGCCTTGGTTGGATTGACAACTGTAAAAAGCAACCCGTGGTTGTTCGTGGCGAGTTTGGGTTTTGTTATCAACTGGTTTGGCGACAGCCTGGATGGCAGCCTGGCGCGCTACCGCAATATGTCGCGCCCTAATTATGGTTATTACATTGACCATGCCATTGATGGAATCACCACTCTCCTGGTTTTTGTTGGAATCGGACTCTCTGGAATGGCACGATTTGATGTTACCTTGATCGCGCTCTGTGGTTGGCTGTTATTGATGCTGCAGGTCTCTCTCAAGACCCATGCAACTGGAGTTTTCGAGATGACCAGCATAAAGATTGGTCCGACCGAAATGCGCCTGGTTATTATTGCTCTCAACACAGTGGTGTATTTTGTTGGCGCTGGCAGCAGCTTGTTTGATGTTACTATTGCCTCCCAGGTGATTCTGGTCAACCTTGGTACGCTCGTGCTGGGGGTATTTGCTGTCCTCTTCGTGCTCTATTTCATTTATCAGGTCATCACTACAGGAAGCCAATTGGCATACGAAGATGGTGAGGCGCTTAAGCGCCGCCAGATGGAAGAGAGAAATCCAGCCCAGGCTGATAGAAAATTAAGCAAAGCTGGAAAAAAAGCAGCGAAAAAAGAAAAAAACCATACGAAGCACATCCACGACAACTCCTCGGAAGTGACGATCTAATTCTGGACAAGATAGGATTAAGCAGGCAACATTTCGGCTGCCTGTTTTCCTTTAACGGCTGCTGGCACGAATGCGAAACGCGGACACAGCAGGAGCTAAAGCTTCAAGTTCTGGTTGACGGTGACCAAATTGGGAGGCGGTGAATTGAGGAAGTTCAAGACCGCCAAGCCCACTGGCAGCCGCTGCGGCGGCGCGAAGGGGCGGCAGGAAGTTGGCAGCAGAGAGCGAAACCGGGTAGGCGAGGGCGATCTGCCTGGGGCGCAGCAGGTGGATAAGCGGAGCCAGATTTTCGCCGAGCATTTTAGCTGCCCCTTCGATCAGTTCGACAGCGTAGGGGTCGCCCTCGGCGGCAGCCTGGATGACTTGGATGCCGGTCGTGTTGAGATCCCAATGAGAAGGCTGGGCGCGAAGAGCCTGGGATGCCAAGCCGTCCAGACTCAGGTAATCGTTGAGAGTCAACAAACGGTTCAAACGCGGATCAGGCGTATCGCAGGTGAAGATCTTACCAATATCGCCGGCGCTGCCGCCCGGGCTTTGATAGATAACACCATTGAGGAAAAAACTGGCGCGCAGGGTTGGATTGAAACTGAGATACACCTGCGTGCTGCTAGCGTCGGTGGAGCCGAAAAGCATCTCAGCCAGCAAACCCGCCGTGGGATGCTGCTCGATGAACACGGGCAAGTTAAACCGCAGCCCAAGCTGGGATTTAAGCGGCTCTGACTTCCACTCCGGGAAATCCGGAGAGCTCCCCAGGGTGCCGCTAAGCGGATCATAGCTGCCGGTGATCGAAACCGAAACACAGTCTGGCAGGGGCAGGTGTTGGGCTTGCGTGATCATCAGCAGGCGATCTGCCGAGGCGGTTATGAGCTCGAGAATTGCCGGGAAACTCCTGCTGGCAGGCGTGCTCACGGTTAGTCTTTCCTGGACCATGCCCGAGGGACTGCCGTAGACGATCAGCAGCCGCTCACCGTCGAGGTTGAGACCAAGCATGCTGTTGGCTGAGGTAAGTAAGGGTTCTATAGCCGGCATAATGTTCGGATTATAACCTGCTCTGGTGAAGCCGTGCATGCTATAATTGCGCTGATGTCACCAACTGCTAATCACACGCCGCTCATTATTGCCCATCGGGGGGATTCCGCGAATGCCCCTGAAAACACGCTGGCGGCGTTCCGCCTGGCTCTTGAAAACGGCGCGGACGGCATCGAACTGGACGTCATGCTCTCGGCGGATCAGAAACTGGTGGTCATTCACGACGATATGCTGGAACGCACTACCAATGGGCATGGGAAGGTGGGCGATATGCCCGTGGCTGCCCTGCGCGAGCTGGACGCCGGCAGTTGGTTTGACCCGAAATTTAAAGGTGAACCCATCCCCTTACTGGATGAGGTTTTCGCCGAGCTTGGCAGCAAATTTTTGATCAATGTTGAACTCAAAAATTACAAAACCCCCAAAGATCAACTCCCCGATCTGGTGGTTGCTCTGGTAAAAAAACATGGTCTCAACCATAGCGTTTTGCTTTCATCTTTCAATGCCCGCAACCTCCCGCGCGCAAAATCCCTGGCACCGGAAATCAGAACGGGTCTCCTGACCTTACCCGGACTGCTTGGCTTGCCTATGCGCGGTTTTTGGGGTCGGCGCTTTGGGGCGGATGATCTGCACCCATATTACCGCGATGTCTCCCCAAAAATGGTGCATTCCAGGCACAAGTTGGGGCAAAAAGTGAGCGTTTGGACGGTGGATGCGCCAGATGAACTGCGCCGCATGCAAGCTTTAGGTGTGGACATGATCTTCTGCAATGACCCTGCTCATGCCCGACAAGTTCTGGAGGGATAAGGTGAAAGCCCGCCGGCTGCTTCTGTTCGCGCTCGTGCTGGCGTTGCTGGCGCAACCCCTGCTATTGATTTCCTCCGCGGATCCAGTCCTTGCCCAAAGCGATATTGATGCCCTTATGGCTGAGATGACACCGGCAGAAAAGGTGGGGCAGCTCTTCCTGATCACCTTTGATGGAAGAGATGTCACGCCCGAAGGTCCGCTGGCGCAACTGATCCTGGATTACCACATCGGCGGTGTGGTACTGAGCAGCTCCCACGACAACTTTAGCGGAACGGACACGGCAAGCTCAACCAGGGTAATAATCGAAACACTCCAGCAGCTTGCCTGGCAGAAAAGTCAAGCGGTTATTGACCCGGATAATTCTCAGCCAGAGGCTCAGGACCTGCCTGCATTTGTTCCACTTTATATCGGCATTTCACAAAAAGATGAAACTGGCAAGCAGGATCAATTCCTCGAGGACCTCACCCAACTGCCCAACCCCATGGCAATTGGCGCTACCTGGTCGGAGGAAAACGCCATGCAGGTAGGCCAGGCTTTAGGTCGGGAACTCACAGCCATGGGCTTCAACCTGTACCTGGGACCTTCGCTGGACGTAGTTGATACCAGTGATCTCCTGCAGGCGGCAAACGCGGGCACAGAGAGCTTTGGCGGCGATCCCTACTGGGTAGGGTTGCTGGCGCAGGCTTATATCTCGGGGCTGCACACCGGCAGCGAGGGGCAGATGAGTGTGATCGCGCGCCACTTCCCAGGGCTTGGCGGCGCAGACCGACCGCCGCTCGAAGAGGTATCCACCATCCAGAAATCTCTTGAGCAACTCAAGCAAATTGAACTATCGCCATTTATGGCTGTAGCAGGCGCCCAAGACCCGTTGCAGCAGGCAGATGGTTTCATGGTTTCGCACATCCGTTTCCAGGGACTTCAAGGCAATATTCGGGCGACAACTAAGCCAGTCAGCTTTGACCAGGCTGCCCTTGCCCAGTTGCTCAGCGTGGAACCGATCGCAACCTGGCGACAGGCTGGAGGATTGACTATCAGCGATAGTCTGGGCAGTCGTGCCGTGCGGCTCTTCTTTGATCCGACTGGCAACGAGTTTGATCCGATCGACATCGCCCGCACCGCTTTCCTGGCTGGGAATGATATGCTTTATCTCGATAATTTCTGGGCGAAAAACGATCTTGATCCTTTTACCACCATCCGCACAACCT
Organism: Anaerolineaceae bacterium UBA6133; assembly: GCA_002435825.1. Classification (GTDB taxonomy): domain Bacteria; phylum Chloroflexota; class Anaerolineae; order Anaerolineales; family Anaerolineaceae; genus Mesolinea. The sequence goes on along the minus strand of DIVL01000070.1, from coordinate 6,758 downwards.
TGGAATCATTTACCGCCAAATACCAGGAAGACAGTGTCTTCGCACAGCAGGTGGATGCCTCCGTGAGGCGCATCCTGCAGGCAAAGCTCAACCGATTCCCGGAGTTTAATCTTGAGCAGGTATTACCAGAGGTCGAAGATCTGGAACTTATTGGCAAGTCGGCTGCAGTAAGCCTGAAAACCGCCCGTGAAGGCGCAACCCTGATCGCCCCCTCACAGGAATTTCTGGGCGGATTGCTTCCTCGACCCCCGGCTTACTCGGAGTATATTACCGTTTTTACTGATACCCGCACTCTGCAGCAGTGCAGTAATTGTGAGAATCTGAATCGCCTTTCTACCACCGCTTTCTCTACTGCACTTAACGACTTGTATGGAAGCAAAGGCAGCCGGCAGCTTTCAGAATCGCGCATCAGTTCCTACAGCTTTGTGCAGCTCACTGAGATTCTCGACCAGGTCAGTGAGCCTTCAGACCCCTTTATGATTGATAACCTGCGGCGTTCGAAGTGGATCATTTTTAACTTCCAGGGACTCGACTCAAGCCTACCGCAAACCTATGCTTTAAAACGTTTGTTGGCTGAGAGAGTGGATCTCCTGCAAAACAAAAACGTGATTGTCTTTTCCTATGGAGAGCCATATTATCTCGACAGCACCGAAATCGCGAAACTGACGGCGTACTATGCATTGTATGATAAGACCCAGGCTGCCCTGGAAATTTCGGCACGCGTGCTGATGCAGGAAGCACAGCCAGTCGGCTCGCTGCCGGTCAGCCTGAACACGGTTGGCTACGACCTCGGTCAGCAAACGGCGCCGCACCCCAACCAGGTCATCCCCATCGCGCTGCTAACCGCCTCATTGAGCACCGCGGATCTGACTCCCACACCCGAAGTGCCTATTTCGGGGGAGCCAGTAACACCAGTACCACTCTTCCGGATGGGAGAAACGGTGCGCATTCAGGCTGGACCTGTGCTCGACAAGAATAGTCATTCTGTCCCTGATGGAACAGTCGTGCGGTTTACGGTTCGCCTGGCAGGGGAGGACCTCATCATCGACCAGCTGGATGCTTTGACCGTGGACGGTCTTGCCACAATTAACTACCGGATCGAGCGCGATGGGATCCTGGAGGTTAATGCTGCCAGTGAACCGGCGATGGTTTCGGGCACGCTGGTACTGAACACGCAGGGCGGTCTGGCGCAGGTTATCATGCCTACTCCGACTCCCACCATTCAGCCCACCCCCACCATTACCCCTCCTGCCACTCAGACGCCGGTTCCAAGCGAGACCCCCGAACCGGGAGCCAACACCACGGGTTTCCCAAGCATGATGGATTGGTTCCTGATCGTGCTGATATTGATTGCAGGATACGGGGTGGCTTTTCTGGTTGGGTTCCGCTGGTGGGGCGGGTCTGGCTGGGCGTTCCGCTCAGGTTTTTGCACCCTGATCGGCGGACTGTTGGCGTACCTGCTGCTCACCCTGGGCATTGACAGCCTGGTGGAATTGGTCAAGCAAAGCAGCTCATGGTTCATCGTTCAGATGACTGTGGTCGGAATGTTATTTGGCTGGCTTGCTGCCCTCGTTTGGTGGCTGCGGGTTGAGGGAATGAAACCGCCCGCAAACATTTGACCAAACTAAATGCCAACAAGTATTGAGCCAGGCTCTTGCAAGATAGAACTTTATCCAAACTATAAATTGTGAATAATTGTGAGAAGCAAACTTAAAAAGGTCAGCCCTGCCGCCATCCACGCCAGGCGGGTTTCGGCTGGTCCGAGTTGCCCATTATTGGTGCGCCCAGTATGACTGCTCAACTGGCGCAGTCGGCTGGTGCTCTCGCCAGTCAGCGCCTTGATGAAATCACGCACGTCTTTGGGACGGTCATTGGGGTGCAGAGCCATACCCCACAAAATTGCATCCTCCACTTTTGGAGAGATGGCGGGGTTGAGCGCGCGTGGCGCAGCCAGGCTTTCGGGGTTCAGGAAGCGGTCGCGCACGTTGGCAGGTGGCGTGTTGGTGAGCAGGTGGTAGAGTGTGCAGGCGAAGGCGTAGATGTCAGCCCGGGCATCCGTGTGGCTGCTCTCGCCGCCATACTGCTCCAGGGGCGTGTAGAGGGCAGTGCCCTGCCCCTGCATGATGGTGATGGTGACTTCTCCCGGAGCAAGCAACTTCACCAGACCGAAGTCTACAAGCTTCACTAAACCGCTGGGGGTCAGCTTGATATTGGAGGGCTTGATATCGCGGTGAAGAATGGGAGGGTCCTGGCTGTGGAGATAAATCAGGGCATCACCGATTTGCAAAGCCCAGGCCAAAACCTCCGATTCCTGCAGAAATTTGTCGCTGTTTTCCGCTTTTGCCAGGAGTGCGCGCAGGTCGTCCCCGGGCACATAATCCATCACGAGAAAATCGATATCCTCAATTGAGAAGAAGTCAGAGACTTTGGGCAGGTTGGGGTAATCAAGGCGTGCCAAAACGGTCGCCTCGCGCATGAACTGGTCACGGGCTTCCTGCAGCATAGCGGGTGGAAAGGTGGGGTCGTAACTAACTTGTTTTACGGCACAATATCTGCCCGCAAGGCGTTGATCCTGTGCAAGGTAAATAAAACCATATCCACCCTGGCCAATGATGCGAACAATTTCATAGCGCTCATGAAGCACGGCGCCAATGCGAGTCTGAAAGGGCATGACCTCTATCTCTCTTTGCTACTTGGGCTGCTGTAATTCCGGCGTAAGGTTTTGAGCAGCCTGTTTGCATTATAATGTTAAATTATAGTCTGAAACGGTAAGTGTGAGAAATGGAAGATCCAGTCCTGATAGCAAATGAAGGTCCGCTCAATGGGCAGCAGTGGATTGTGAAGGGTCGACTGTTGATCGGGCGTGACGGGGTATGCGATATCGTGATTCCTGACCGCCAGGTTTCCAGGCAGCATGCCCGGGTCACCAATACCGGAAAAGGCATCCTCCTGGAAGATTTGGGCAGCAAGAACGGCACATTTGTCAATAACCAACCTGTTTCCACTGAAGTAAAGCTGGTGGAAGCGGACGAAATCCAGATTGCCCTGACGCAGACTTTCCTTTTTCTAAGCTCCGATGCCACTTTGCCGCTCAGCGACCTGCCTCCGGAGATGAGCCAGGTGTTTAACCTGCGTCTTGAAAGCGCTTCGAAGCGCGTTTGGGTGCAGGGTGTCGAGTTGGATCCGCCGCTTTCAGCGCAGCAGTTCAACCTGCTGGCTAAGCTGTATCAGAATGCCGGCGAGGTCGTCAGCCGAGAGGCTTTGATTGAAGCGGTTTGGGAGGAAGACACGCGCTGGGTTACAGAACAGGCTTTTGACGCCCTCTTGAGACGCCTGCGTGACCGCCTTAATCAAATTGACCCCGATTACGATTACATTGTCACCGTTCGGGGTCATGGACTGCGGCTGCAAAACGAACCGCACTGAAGGTTTAGTTGCCGGATTGCAGGTTGCGTTTCATGGTGAAGCGCAGAACCTCACGATTCAGGTCTTTCAGACGATCGAGTATCTCTGACTGCTCCCCCTGTTGTTCCATCTGACCAAGCAGGCTCCCCATTACTTGCATGAATTCATCATCCACCAGATCCCCTGAGTCTTCCAACATTTTCGCGCGATTCTCAGCATTTTCTTCCTGAAGCAGGGCGTCGATAAACTGGAGGGAAGCGGTTGAGCTGTCGGCTGACTGGATAATAGTGATGATCTGGCTCAGTTTGCGCAGTTTCGCCTCATCTTTGGCGGCTTGCGCAGCCTGAGCTTCCTGGTTGATCACTTCTGCTATTGCTTGAGTGAAGCGCGGCAGGGCTTCCTGGGTGGCTTTCTCAATATCTTCGGCTTCCAGGAGCTCATTCACGAGCTTGCGTGCTTCTTCGAGCTGGGTTTTCATGACTTCGTCGACGGCTTCGGTGATGCTGAGCAGGCGCTGGCGCAGGGATTCAAGCTGACCCTTTTCTTCCCCCGAACTTGCTTCAATCTTGTCGGACAAAATCTGGAAGAAGGAATAGTCAAGCCCACCGCGAGCCATGGAGGCGATGGTGGTCAGGCGGATGTCTGAATTGGCGCTCTTGATCAGGAGGTCCAGCAGGTTTTCGCGGGTGATGCCGGTTTTACTCAGTCCCTGGAGCTGTTTGACTGCCTCCTGGGTCTCAGCGGCTTCAATCGCGGCGGTTTTGCCGAGCGTGGAGTGTTCAATCAGCGCCTTCTGGAGGGCGTCCAGGGCTGCCAGGCTCTGCTGATCACCAGCCGCAGCGGAGGCTTGCCCCAGGCGGTTGAGGAGCATGAAGACTTCCTCGTCAATTTTTCCATCATTCTGCTTAATCATCTCAGGCAAGCCTTCTGTGCTGGCGCCCAGTAATTGCTGCAAGAGCTGAAGTTTTTCCTGCTGGGCTTTGATCATTTCAGGGGTGATCCCGTCAGCTTCGAGGATCGTTTCGTATAAGCGCTGTTGAGTCAGCATTGTCTGGGGACGGAAAAGGTAAGACTTGCGTTTCTCGGGAGGGAGGTCATCCATGGCTTTTTTGATCATTGGACCAATGATGCGCTCCTGCTCGTTGATCGGAGTGCGCAGGTCCGGGGGGAAGAAGGTCAGCAGCAGTTCTTTTTCGGGATCATGGTAAACAATCGGAGTTGGGTAAATACCCTGATACCCGCAAACCGGGCACTGGAAATAATTGGCAGAGCCCGAGAGCAGCTTCTGCGTGGCTTCGGGATCGGTATTGGTATCAAAGAGCCGGGTCAGTTCAATGGTAACTGGCTGACGGCACTGGGGACATGGAACACTGGTTTTTGCCATAATTTCTCGTTTCTTCTAATTAGTCAGGAGTGCATTATAACATCCACCCAAGGCAATTTTCTTCGATGCGCATAAGCGTTTTATTAATCCTTTTAAGGCCGGGAAAGCGTGCATCCAAAGTGATAAAACCTTAACCATGCAAGACCGGACTCGAAATGCTATAATTTAATTATTAACATAGCCAAAAACCGGAATTCTGCGGAGGTTCTGATGACAAAAATCACCCATGTAGTCAAACGAGATGGCAGCGTGGTGCCCTTTACCCCGAAGCGAATCGCAAACGCGATTTACCGGGCAGCAGTCGCTGTGGGAGGGCGTGACCGTTCCGCTTCTGAAGCCCTGGCTGACCAGGTGGTGAGCCAACTGGAGCAGAGCACGCCTGAAGGCGAGATGCCAAACATTGAACAGATCCAGGATATGGTCGAGAAGGTGTTGATCGAAAACGGTCGCGCCAAGGTCGCGAAAGCGTACATCCTCTACCGCGAGGAGCGCGCCCGCCAACGCGAAAAGCGTACCGACCGCGACCGCATGCCCTCAGGCAATATCCCCTGGCCTAAACTCTGGCAGACTTTGGACTGGGCTTGCTCCCACAATGTCCACACGACTGCCCTGCTGAATGAAGCCATCCGAAACGACCGTCTGCATGAGATCGTGACTGCTGCTGAGGCTGCCTATCATGAGGATGTCGAAAACGCTGCCAATATGATCCTTGACCGGCGAGATGAAGTCCGCATGGTCTTCGTGGCAGGTCCATCTTCGAGCGGGAAAACCACCACCACGATCAAGATTGGGGAGCACCTGGCTGAATTCGGGTTTAAGCTGATCACCCTGAATATTGATCACTATTTCTATGATCTCGATATGCATCCAAAGGATGAATTTGGCGATTACGACTTTGAGACTCCTCAGGCTCTCAATATGAAGCTGATCAATCAGAATCTGACCGATCTGTTCAAGGGGCGTGAGATTCGCATTCCATACTACGATTTCAAGACCGGCAGAAGCGTTCCCGATCACACGCCGATGAAACTTGGTCATCAGGAAATCATCCTGATTGACAGCCTGCATGGTCTGTATCCCGAGATGACGGAAGACGTGCCCAACGAATGGAAATTCAAGCTTTACATTGAGCCGCTGCTGCAGCTAAAGGACAGCCAGGGGCATTACGCACGCTGGACGGATGTGCGCCTGATGCGCCGCATGCTGCGGGACGCGTCTCATCGCGCTTATGATGCCACCCAGACGCTGCTCCACTGGCATTACGTGCGCTCCAGCGAGCTGCGCCACATCATCCCTTACATCAACACCACCGATACGATCGTCAACAGCGCCATGCCTTACGAGCTCCCGCTTTACAAGGCAAAGTTGGGCGCCTCCTTTGCCCGTTGGGCGGAAGAATACAAGGATGATCCTCTGCGTCGGGATGCCTGGGAGCGGGCTGACAGGGTAAACGCGTTATTCCAGGAGATGGACGCGTTTGAAGATGACAGCATTGTTCCTGAGAATTCCGTGATCCGTGAGTTTATTGGCGGTGGAATTTATAAGTACTAGCCAGGTAACGTAAAAGTCGCATTTTACCGACAGGTGCGATTGTTTACAGTCTTAAGGGCAGACACGGGGGTCTGCCGCTACGATAGCTACCTTACCCTCAAACACCAGATGTAGGGGTCACCCCCCGTGGTGACCCGTCACTGTGGCAAACACGGGGTTATCTCTACGATACGAGATGATGTGCTTGGAGGATAAAAGTGTAAACAATCAGCCTAAACAACATTTAAACCATCATTGTCTTGACAAGGGGTCTGCCGGTACGAAAGCTACCTTTCCCTCAAACACCCGATGTAGGGGTCACCCCCCGTGGTGACCCGTCACTGTGGCAAACACGGGGTTTCCTCTACGATCCGAGATGAACTATTTGATAGAAAAAAGTGTAAATATTCACCCCTTGAATTCAACTCATAAGTGCAAC
>DIVL01000012.1 GCA_002435825.1 Anaerolineaceae bacterium UBA6133 | reverse complement strand
CACGGACATTTGAAACAGATACAATGTTAAATCTTTGGGAATAAAAGCGCAAATGACACGGAGGCCTGTGTTAGAATCGCTGCCATGAATGAACGAATTGTCTTTATGGGATCGCCTGATTTTGCAATTCCGAGCCTGGAAGCCATGCACGAAAAGTTTGGGCTCGTGGCAGTGGTCACCCAGCCCGATCGTCCAGCGGGCAGGGGGCGAAAGCTGACGCCTTGCGCGGTCAAGCAGCGGGCGCTGGAGCTTGGCTTACCCGTTTTGCAGCCGGTTTCTCTCAGGAAACTTGGGGCAGTGACTGAGCTGGCCGAGTTTAAGCCGGATCTGATCGTGGTTGCGGCTTTTGGGCAGATCCTGCCAAAGATGGTGCTCGAGATGCCAACGAAAGGTTGTGTGAATGTGCATGCTTCGCTGCTGCCAAGGTGGCGCGGTGCTTCCCCGATCCAGGCGGCAATTGCGGCTGGCGATAGCGAAACCGGTGTGACCATCATGCTGATGAATGAGGGGCTCGATACGGGTCCGATCCTGACGCAGCGCAGAGTGCCCATCCGTCCACGCACGAACGCGGAAGAACTTTCGCATCAATTGGCTTTTCTAGGGGCGCAAGCATTGATTGAAGTTCTTCCATCTTATCTGAGCGGCATGCTGGCGCCTTTGCCGCAGGATGGAAGCGCACAGACTTACGCTCCGATGCTGAAAAAGGGTGAGGGCGAACTCGACTTTTCGAAGCCCGCCCTTGAACTGGACCGCAATGTGCGCGCTTTTCATCCCTGGCCTGGAACGTTTTTTGTGCTGGACGGGAAACGCGTCAAGGTGCTGGAGGCGCATGTGCACGACAGCTTCGCCAGCGAAGTGGGCGAGCGGTTCGTGGTCAACGGACTGCCGGCAATCGGCACAAGTGAAAGTTTTTTGGTTTTTGACAGCCTGCAGCCGGAAGGCAAAAAGCCCATGACAGGGCAGGCTTTTCTCAATGGTCAGCCGGGATGGCTGGAGGGTGAATGAGCACTCATGGAGCAACCATTGGGTTGGTTGGCGTTCAGTAGCATGGGAATTAGGAAAGCATTTAAAAGCCAACCCACCGGCAGAATGTAATTTTTTTGTGTTGGTGGGTTGACTATATGTAGATGGTTGTAGATTGGAATTGGCTGACGTCAACCCACCCTACTAATTCTACTTATGACATTCTAATCTTTGGAAAAATACTTTCTTTTCCACTCGTAGAGCAGGTTTAGCGCCTGGATGGGTGAAACCGTTTCGAGGTCAAGCTTTTTGTAAGCCTCGATCATTGGATTGTTCTCCGGGAAGAGACGCAGCTGGTCTTGCGTGGCAGAGGAAGCCGGCAGAGTGGTGCCGGAGGACTGCTCAAGCTGCTTGAGGATCTCGTTGGCGCGGGTAATTACCGAGGAAGGCAGCCCAGCCATTTGCGCCACATGGATGCCGTACGAACGGTCAGACGCGCCAGGCACGATTTTGTGCAGGAAGACGACCGTGCCATCCGCCTCAGCAACTGCCACATTGTAGTTGCGCACGCCCGGGTAGAGCTCTGCCAGTTCGGTCAGCTCGTGGTAGTGCGTGGCGAAAAGCGTCAGGGGTTTGAGTTTTGGATGGGTGTGGAGGTGCTCCACAATCGCCCAGGCGATCGAGAGCCCATCGTAAGTGCTGGTTCCGCGACCAATCTCGTCCAGGATCAAGAGGCTGCGTGGGGAGGCATTGTTGAGAATGTTGGCGGTCTCGAGCATTTCCACCATGAAGGTCGATTGCCCCTGGTGGATGGCATCCTGCGCCCCAATCCGAGTGAAAACACGGTCAACCAGACCAATTTCCGCCTCGTCCGCAGGCACAAAACTGCCGATTTGCGCCATCAGCACGATCAAAACCACCTGGCGCAGGTAGGTCGACTTGCCGCTCATATTTGGACCGGTAATAAGGCGTATGATCTCGCCATCTTCGAAGACCACGTCGTTGGGGATATAGCGAGTTTCGCTGCGCATGCGCTCGACGACCGGATGACGTCCGGCGAGGATTTTCAGACCCTTTTCCGCATTGAGTTGGGGTCGGGTGTATTTATTGAGTGCAGCAACGCTGCCAAATGAAAGCAGGCAGTCCAGACTGGCAATGGCGCGGGCGGCTTTGAGCATTTCACTCGCGGAGGAAGCGAGTTGCCCGCAGACTTGTTTGTAGACGCGCAGCTCCACTTCGTGAATTTGTGCCTCGGCGTTCAAAACCAGCGATTCATACTCCTTCAGCTCGGGCGTGATAAAGCGCTCGTTGTTGACCAGGGTTTGTTTGCGGATGTAGTTTTCGGGTGCCTGGTCTGCCATACCGCGCGAGATCTCAATGTAGTATCCAAAGACCTTGTTGAAACCAACTTTGAGGGTCTTGATACCCGTGCGTTGGCGTTCACTGCTCTCGAGCCCGCTGATCCAATCACGCGCATGTTTTGAGCTGGCAAGGATGGCATCAAGCTCGGCTGAAAAACCAGGCTGGATGATGCCAATATTGGCGGTTGTGGCTGGCGGGTCTTCTGTGATGGCTTGCTCGAGCAGTTCCAATTGGGATTCGAAATTTCCGATGGCAGTCACCAAGGACTTGAGGGCGGGTTCGTCGGCAGGCAGCAGCGCTTGCAGCCGGGGAATGGCGCGCAGGTCTTCGCGCAGTGCCAACAGGTCTCCAGGGCGGGCGCTACCGTTATTGAGCCGACTGACAATCCGTTCGATGTCGTGGAGTTCCGCAAGCAGGAGCTCCAAATTCTGCCGCAGGACGCCATTTTTATAGAAGAATTCAACGGCATCCAGCCGGGCATTGATCTGGTCGAGATCAAGCAGCGGTTTGTTGACCCAGCCTCGCAGCATGCGCTTGCCCATCGATGTTTTGGTTCGGTCGAGCGTGCCCAACAGCGACCCTTCGGGCTTGCTGTCGCGCAGAGTCTCAGTAAGCTCCAGGTTGCGGCGGGTTTCGGCATCCAAAACCATGAAATCGTTCAGACTGTAAGTGCTGAAGCTGAACTGAACTTCCGCCAGGGCTTTTTGGGTTTCCTGGAGATATTTGAGCAGCGCGCCGACTGACCGCACCGCCAGTGGCAGGGATTTGAGCCCCAGCCCTTCAAGGCTGCTGACCTGGAAGCGCGTCTTGATCAGTTCCTCGGATCGACCTGGCTCAAAATACCAGTTGGGGATGACCGTCAGGTTGCCGTCAATGTTTTCGGGCAGGCTGACCGCGTCCGAAATAAGTATTTCAGCAGGGGAGAGACGTTTGAGCTCTGCCCGAAGCTGGACGAAGACGTCCTGGTCGGTCAGCTCGGTGGCAGCAAATTCGCCTGTGGACACGTCCACATAAGCCAAACCAGCGCCTTTTTGCTGGGTGAAAACGCAGGCGAGGTAGTTGTTGCGTCCGGACGGGAGCAGGTTGGGTTCCACTACCGTGCCGGGGGTGACCACGCGCACGACTTCACGAGAAAAGAGACCCTTATCGGGCTGGTCGCCAACCTGTTCACAGATCGCGACGTGATGACCCTTCTCGATCAGTCTCCCGATGTAGTTGTCCACCGCGTGAAAGGGAATACCCGCCATGGGCACACGCACGCCTTTTGCCACCGGGCGAGAAGTCAGGACGATATCCAGCGCATCGGCGGTTATTTTGGCGTCATCGTCAAAAGTTTCATAAAAATCACCCAACCGGAAAAAGACGATCGTATCTGGATACTGTCTCTTAATTTCCAGGTATTGCTGACGAAGGGGGGTGATATCCTGGGGCATGGCTTATTTCAGATTCTCACGAATATAGACAGAAACCTGGTCGAGCGCTTCTGAAAGTTTGTCGGGGTCTTTGCCGCCGGCTTGAGCCATGTCGGGTCGACCGCCACCGCCACCGCCAACCACAGCGGCAACACGTTTGATCAGGTCGCCGGCTTTGATGCCGCGAGCGATCAGGTCGGGAGTGACTGCCGCAATTAGCATGGGTTTGTCGTGGCTGACCGTGCCCAAAACGACGACCCCGGAGGGGTATTGCTGGCGGAACTGATCCGTCAGACTGCGCAGGGCATCCGCGTCCACGTTGGGGATAATAGCGCTGAGCATGGGCACGCCCGCAACCTGCTGGATATGCTGCAGTTTTTTGCTGAATTCTGCCTGGGCTACCTGCGCGCGCAAAAGGTCAATTTCTTTGTCGAGCTCCTTGAGTTTGCTCTCGAGCAATTCTGTTTTTGAGAGCAGCTCAAAGGGGCTGGTTTCAAGGAATGCTGCTGCCTCATTGAGCAGGTTCAAGCGTTCTCGTGCCCAGGCGTAAGCCTTCTCACCGGTGACGGCTTCGATGCGGCGAATGCCCGCAGCCACGCTTGACTCGCTGGTGATGTAGAAAGAGCCGATTTCGGCGGTATTGTCCAAATGTGTGCCGCCGCAAAGTTCGTAAGAAACGCGTCCGCGCTGGTCGGCGATTTCGATCGTGTGTACCTCACTGCCGTATTTCTCGCCAAAGAGCGCGATCGCGCCGTCCGCTTTGGCTTCATCGAGAGTTTTTACGCGCTTGTTGACCGGGTATTCCTCAGCAATGTAATGGTTGACCAAGGCTTCGATCTGGAGCAACTCTTTGCTATTGAGCGCGCGGGGGAAGTTGAAGTCGAAGCGCATACGTTCGGGGTCCACCGCTGAACCGGACTGGTGCACCTTGTCGCCCAGAACCTGGCGCAGGGCGGCATGCAGCAGGTGCGTGCCGGTGTGGTTGCGCATGGTGGCCTGGCGCGGAGCAGCATCCACGCTGACTAAAGCAGGGCTATCAACAATGGGAGAACCCTGCCTGACAATTCCTGTTTGGACGATCAGACCAGAGACTGGTTTGCGGGTTGAGGAAATTTCAACTCTCCATTCAGGTTTTTCAGCGGATATCACCACACCAGTATCCCCAACCTGCCCGCCGGATTCAATATAGAGGGGGCTGTTAGTGAGGATCAGCTCAACCTCATCCCCAACCTGGGCAGATTGAACCAGCTCTCCATCCCGCAGGATGGCGATCAGTCTGGAGGTGGTGGTGAACGAAGAATAGGGGTCATACCGGACGCCTTCCGCAGGCAGCTTGCCCTGGGCTAGCAGGTCGCTCAGAATCGCAGCATAAAACTCAGTGTTATCGTCATTCATCTTGCCAAAAGCCTGCCCCTTGCCGGAAGCAAGCCGGTGTGCTTCCATAGCTTCGAAAAAGCCTTTCTCGTCAACTGTCAGCCCATCCTCCCCCAGGATGTCGCGGGTGATCTCGAGCGGGAAGCCGAGGGTGGAGTAGAGGTTGAAGGCGGTTTTACCGTCAAGCTGACTTTCACCATTAGCTTTCAGACGCACCACCAGGCTTTGCAGTTCAGCAAAGCCAGCATCGAGTGTTTCGGCGAAACGTTTTTCCTCTGAAGTGAGCGTGTCGTAGATAAGCTCAGCATTTGCTGTTAACTCGGGGTAGGCAGCCTGGTAGTCTTCGATCACATGCCTTGCCACCTGCGCCATGAAAGGCTCGGTGAGGTTGAGTTTGCGGGCGAAACGGGCGGCACGCCGGATGATCATGCGGCAAACGTAGTTGCGTCCGACATTACCGGGGATGACGCCATCGGCAATCAGGAAAGCGGCTGCGCGAACGTGGTCGGCGATCACGCGGTAGGGCGTCAGATTGGCCGAGCGTTCTGTGTCGGTCTGCCCGGAAAGCCGCTGGGTTTCATCCAGCAGAGGCTTGAGCAGATCAGTTTCGTAGTTTCCGCGCACGCCCTGAATGATCGAGACAATGCGTTCAAAGCCCATGCCGGTGTCCACGTGGCGTTTTGGCAGGGGCAGGAAGTCGGTGGGGGAGGTACGGTTGTATTGGATGAAGACGTTGTTCCAGATCTCGACGATGCGCGCGCAGTCTCCATTGACTTCACACACATGCCCTGGCACATCCATCAAATTGCAGAACTCTGGCCCGAAATCGTAGTGAATCTCGGTGCAGGGACCGGAGGGACCGGTGTCAGCCATTTCCCAGAAGTTGTCTTTGCGCCCGCCGCTTCCCAGGTGAGAGGCAACAAAGCCGGGCTGCGCCAGCCAGACGTCGCGGGCTTCCTCATCCGCGGGCAAGTCGCCCTGATCATCTACGAAGTAGGTTGCGTATAGTCGATTGGGATCGAGCCCCCAAACTTTGGTGAGCAGTTCCCAACTCCAGCTGATGGCTTCCTGCTTGTAATAATCCCCAAAGGACCAGTTGCCCAGCATCTCAAAAAAGGTGTGGTGGGTGTTGTCGCGTCCTACGGTATCAAGATCGTTGTGCTTGCCCGAAACGCGCAGGCATTTTTGGGAGTCAACCGCGCGGGTATAGGGGCGGGTTTCGCTGCCCAGAAATACGTCTTTAAACTGCACCATACCGGCGTTGGTAAAGAGCAGGGTGCTGTCGCCGCCAGGCACGAGCGAGGCGCTGGGCACGACTGTGTGTCCGCGTTCAGCGAAAAAGTCGAGGAAAGATTGACGAACCTGGTTGCCGGTTAGAACCATAAGATTACTCCAAAATGTTGTGATTAACTAAAAAATTATACCTGATAACACCGGATAGAATCACTGATGCGCATTGCCTCAATATTAATGT
>DIVL01000045.1 GCA_002435825.1 Anaerolineaceae bacterium UBA6133 | reverse complement strand
CATCCATTAGCACAATTTTGGATAATCTTTCTTCAGGACACTAAAATGAGAAACTCAGGTACTACATACACCGGTAAAGGCAGCCTACCAGCCCTATGAGAAGCTCGCAAAAAGGTTTACGAATTATTCTTCTAATTTCGTATTGGAAGGTTTGGTTTCGCTCGTCTGCCCGGAGGGAGCGCCTGCTCCATCCACTTCCATATCGGCGATCACCTGGGCAACGCTCTCGAGTGCGATTTTCTGTTTCCGGTAGAGGTCAGCCTCCGAGACCGACAACCTGCGAGCCACTTCGCGCACTTTTTTGCCCTGCAGAAATTTCAAATCGAGGATGTTATAAAGCAGCCAGTCGCTGGTGAACTTGCGCTCGCCTTCGGGGCGGATTTTCTCGATCGCCTCTTTGATGATGCTGCGCAGCGCGTTCACCCGGTTGCCCTCATTTGCCTCGCTGGCAGTCTCGACCACTTTGAAGTTCATCAGCGGGTTGTTGGTCAATTTTGGTCCACCCCAATAGTGTGTGAGGGCATCCTTGACCCAATCGGTCATCTCATTCGGCAGACTGCGGCTGTCGGCATTGTAAATGCGCTGTTGATTGTAGCTGGCGCTGGCACGCAAATCCTGGATGTAGTCCACCTCGAGCTGCAGGCTTGTGATAGATCGCAGCACCTGCTGTTGGTAGGCTCTATCTTTCAGCGCTATAGTGGCGCGATCAGTTAAAAGGCGCACTGCGTTCAGATCTTCTTCTTCCACCTGCTCAGGATCGTATTTGAGGAATCCGCAAACGCCAAGCAAATTTTTATTGCCGTTGCCGTTGCTATATTCCAGCCTGACCACATACAGCCCACCTAAGTCCTGAAAAACCTCATCCTCACTCTCGGGATCGTCAATTTCCTGCAGCATGCTCTCGTCAAGGTTGAGGGATGTGAGCGTCTTTTTATCACCGGTCTGGATGACCCGGTCGATCTTGCCGCCTTCCAGGACTGCGATAAATCCAGCTTTCACTTGCAGTCGGTCGCAAATGGAAGCGCTGACCATTTCCAGGAATTGGTCCAGGTCTTTTCCCGTCAGCATACGGTCCTGCAGGGATTGGATCACTTCCAGGTCAGCGCGATCTTCACCCCAGAAAAAGGCCTTTTCGAGGTAAGGTGAAGCCAGTGTGATGGCATACTCGAGCACGAGGAACCCAGCCACCATTACGACTGGAACGAGGAAGAAGTTGGGAACGCCCTGGGATTCACCAAAACGCCGTACAACAGTGGTCATTCCCAGAACGATTGCCGCCACGAATGGACCCCGCAGCATCCAGCGCAGCAACCGGCTCTTGACGGCACGCTCAGTCCAGTTGAGCCCGAAGTAAGAGACAACGTAAGCCATCACGATCAAGAAAAAGCCGGTGATGACCGAAGAGATGATGGAAAGCAGCCAGAAAAAGTCGGGGTGGCTCACCAGGGTCAGGTTGCCATGGTACAGGAAAAGAATGCTTGTGAGCGCAGGAGCTGCCGCGCCTGCCATCAGGTAAAACAACCGGCGCTGGCTGGTGCGGGTGGCACTGCGCAGCACAACCCTGAGCATGTTGTAACTGACCATCAACATAACAAGGATGTAAAAAATACCAAAGTAAAATGTGATCGTGTTGCGTTCCAGGTAAGGTCCAGGTGCGTGTTCGGGGGCAAGTCCGCCAACCGTGATGCCAAAAGGAATCAGGACTGCCATCACAACCGACAGTACATAAATCACCAGGACAACTGTCCGACGTCTTCCACGGCTGGGGCGACCCGTCAGGGTGAGCAGGGCATCCGAAAAATGCAGGTAGACAGCCGGCAGCATTACCAGCCCGACCCATTTCATCTGCAGCAGAAATTCCACGTACGCCGGCGTGTTCGAAACGCTCGCCATGGCTTCGCCGGCATAGATCAGCGTGACGCAGATCAAAAGCAGGATGTAGGTTTGAACAAGCCGGTCTCGAATATTGAAGCTGGTGGCATACATCATCAAAGCCACCGCCGTGATTGCCACGCCGGCAGCCAGGATCTGGTAGACCGTTTCGAAAATTCCGGTCAGGTCAAGCGCGAAAGGTAGGATCACAAGCCGCTAACTCCCAAGCCTCTTTTCAAAGAACAAAGCGGGATCAGAATTAGGGAAGTACTGGTCCAGGAACCCGCACTGTTCGTAACCGCATTTGAGCGCCAGGCTGATCCCCGGGAAGTTGCGCATGGGGATCTCGATCAGCACCCTGTCCAGCCGTTTTTTGGCAGCCCAGTCTTCACAGGCAGCCAGCATCGTGGTGGCAACTCCATTCAGGCGCACTTCCGGCGTGACCACCAGGTCGCAGATGCGCGCGGTTTTGGGCAGCGTTTTGGCTTCAAGCGTGACATATGCCACCAGCAGATCATCCAGCATGCCGGCATAGATCAGGTCGGCATCCGCCCAGGAACGCAGCAGCGAATTTTCATCGCGTGGGTATTTGATGGTGACTTCTCGCGGCAGTTTCACCCGTTGGAAGGTCAAGCCCCACCCCTGGGGGTCCTGGTTGGTCTGCAGGCGGTAAGAATAGAGCGAGTTGACGCGATGGTCCATCGCCATCATTTTTTCCATGTGCGTGCGGGTTGCCATCAGGATTTTCAGTTTTGCCATCGTTTCCTCTTATTCATCTGCCGTTACATTTACAACGATAACACAGGTTGAGGTTTCGCTGCCTTCGTTATCCAGCGCCACCAGGCGCAGCATGTAGGGTCCGGGCGCCAGGTCGCTGGTGTACCAGCTGCCGAGGTTCTCATCAATGCGCACACCGCTGCCGGCGGCAATTGTCTGCCACTCGGGCTCACCCATTGTCGAAAAATCATAGCGGTAGGAGCCCAGGGAAGGCGTGTTCACCGATCCAACGATCTCTACCACACCGCTCACTTCGCCATCATGCGGCGGGTTTTTAATCTCCAGGATGTCATTGACGCACTGGGAATCAATCCCCTCAATTTGCGCCTGGGGATAAAGCGTGGGCGTTGGCGTGGCGTCAGTGGGGACTGGTCCTGGCAGGGTGGTGGTGGGAGTAGTGAGCATTTCGATCGTGGGGGTGGCGAAGGTCGCCTGCTGCGAGAGTTCACCTGCCAGGAAGGTCGCGACCACAAACTCCAGCACGGTCAGCAGCCCCACCAATATCAGGATCGATGCAGCCGCACTTACTTTGCGCTGCGCGGCTTCGCGTTCGAGCCCGAAGATAGCGGTGCGCTTCTCTTCGAGCGAAATCACGATGCGCCGCAGGTACACCACGGCAACGATCCCGAGTATCAGGTAAATCGGGACCTCAAAATCCGCCAGGAATTTGATGACGTATTCCATATAGCTTAGCTAATGACTTCTAAAGGCGGCGCAGCACACCCCGGAGCAGCTTCATCAGGTTCGGGGCGATCTTGTCGCCGACCTCAAGCACTTCTTCGTGAGTGGCTTTGTTGGTGCCGTCCGGGTCGATCTTATTGGTGATGGTGGCAATACCCAGGATGTCCATGCCGCCGTGCTTGGCAACAATCGCTTCAGGGACGGTGGACATGCCGACCGCGTCGACGCCGACCATTTTAAGGAAGCGGCAGTCCGCGGGGGTCTCAAAGGAAGGCCCGGACAGGCAGACATATACGCCCTTTTTGAGTTTCAGTCCGAGCTCAGCGCCGGCTTCTTCAGCGAGCTGGATCAGTTCGGGGTTGTAGATGGCGCTCATGTCGGGGAAACGCGGACCAAATTCGTCCAGGTTGGGTCCCCGCAGCGGGTTCTCGCCAGCCATCGGCAGAAGCGCGAGGTGGTCCTTGATCAACATCAGGTCGCCAGGGTGGAAGTCGTCCTTAAGCCCGCCGGAAGCGTTGGTGATGATCAGAGTCTTGATGCCCAGGCGCTGCATTACGCGGATGGGAAGCCCGATCTGCGAGATATTGTGCCCTTCGTAGTAATGCGTGCGTCCCTGCAGCACCAGCACCTCTTTGCCCTCGAGCTGCCCGATGATCAGGCGGCCTTTGTGCCCCGGGACGGTGGAAACCGGCCAGTGGGGGATCTCGCGGGTGGGGATGATGGTGGGATTTTCGACAGAATCTGCCAGCTCACCCAGGCCGGAGCCGAGGATGAGGGCGATTTGGGGTTGGGCGTGGATGCGCGCCCTGACGGCGTCCGTCGCCGCGTCGATTTGTGCGATGGTGATAAATTCAGCCATTAGTACCTCAGTTAAGTGTAGTTGAGTCATTATATCATCCGCCAACGGGGTCGGGAAAAAACGGAGAGCCTATCCCCATGACTGCATTCATAATTATCTTATAGCAACAGTAGGTCAGATTCGTTTTGGCTGATACAATTTGGATAAAGACAAAACTCGGAGGGCCAATGAAATATCCAGTAAAAAACCCAATAATTGTCAAACAAGCCAAGGAAAAATTAGGATTAAATCCTGTGTTCTTGGATACAGAAACCACCGGTTTAGGCGATAGTGATCGCATCATTGAAGTAGCGATTGTGGACATGCAAGGCACTCCCTTACTGAATAGTCTGATCAATCCAGGGATGCAAATTCCAGTCGAAGCCAGCCGGGTTAACCACATCACCAATGATATGGTCACGAATGCACCCTTGTGGCGTGAGATTTGGCCGAAAGTAGAAGAAATTTTGCGCGGGCGGTTAATTGGCATCTACAATGCCGAATATGACATGCGCATGTTGTCGCAATCTAATAAGATCGCCGGATTGGATTGGAGACTGAAGGGCATCCAGTCTTTTTGCGTGATGCAACTTTACTCAGAATGGTATGGCGAAAGAAACATGCGATATAACGACTTTAAGTGGCATAAACTAGAGGTTGCGGGAAGAGTTTGCAAGATCAAAATGCCAATCAGTCATCGCGCGGTGGATGACGCGCGGTTGACCGCGGCGGTTATGCGCTACATCGCAGAAAGTCGTTGAGGTACATGGCCAATCCATAAAGACTCCGTTATTGACGATCTCATGATCTCTGTTCTCGCCCGATCGCGCCGGTGTCCTGACCGCGCGCGGGATTTTACCGTTGGTCATCAGTTGGTGGACGCCCAGGGCGAAGAGCTGTGCTCGGGCTGCCCACGCCTGCCTTCGGCGTCGGGGTACTTCGTAAGCCCGGCACAATCATAGCTGATGGCAATCTGCAGTTTTTTTTCCATTATCGTTGTTGAGGTCACCGGTAGGGGCGAAGCATTCATTACGCATGGCTTGTGATCAGGATTGCATATAAATCTAAATGCTTCGCCCCTACATCAAAATATTTCTGCCGGTCTCATGATCGCGCGAGGTCTTTGACCGCCAGGTCTCCCATCGTCATTGCGGATGGACCAGAGGCCCATCCCTACGGTGGAAGTCGTGACTGGGAGTCTTCGTAGGTCAGGTTGCGGGGTTCAACCTGACGTCGGAAACCTACTTCTGGCGAAGGCTTTATTTGCCAGCATTCGTGACGTCAGGTTCAGAAGAAGAACCTGACCTACGCACAAACACCCCGTTGCACGAACACAGAAAGTGCGCTGGAATGCAACTTGATCGCGCCGGTGTCCACAGTGCGAAGCCTCCCTGTGGGACCGAGCGCGGTATTTGACCGCCAGTTCTCCCATCGTCATTGCGGATGGACCAGAGGCCCATCCCTACTTGGAGGCAACGGTCTTTGCGAGGAGCGTAGCGACGTGGCAATCTACCGTTAAATTGTAGACGGGAGAGTTTTGTGGCCAACGATCACATGATTCAAAGCTTATGTCGGAGTGAGTCCGCATGAAGTAAGTATCAGGCAGAGGGTATGTGGCGGCCTCATTCCGACCTACGAAAAGAGCTGGATTGAACCAATCATTACCCAAAGGTAACAATGGTCACCCTGGCAGACACTGCCCTCAACAGGGTGGCTCCCAAGGGTCTGCCCCAACCCAGAAGACTAATTGAGATCGCCACGAGGAAAAGTCAAAAAATAGCCGGGTTGAGAACACAATCCAGCCTTTTTGAAACAAAATAACTACCTCAGGATCAAAGGCAAGTAAAGTTGTTTGATCGGTTCGTATCCATACGCATCAATATCGCAATCGGCAATTCCATCCCCATCTCCATCGATCGGGCAGGGAAAGCCTCACTAACCGGTCTATGGCGCGAAGCCGTTGGCTGCAGAAATCTGCATGACTTCCCAAAAGCCT
This sequence comes from Anaerolineaceae bacterium UBA6133, assembly GCA_002435825.1. Classification (GTDB taxonomy): domain Bacteria; phylum Chloroflexota; class Anaerolineae; order Anaerolineales; family Anaerolineaceae; genus Mesolinea. The sequence continues at coordinate 67,590 of DIVL01000045.1, read as the reverse complement.
GCCACACACTCATCAAAACCCACAGGTCCGGGGAAAAGCGCTACGGCGTATTGGTAACCGTCGTTTTGTTTACTCCAGTAGACATGAAACATATCCGGAATGCCGGTGGCATTGGGGATTTCGATATCGATGAAATATTCAATACCGTCCAAAATTTTGGTATCTTTGGCATAGGTATATGGGGGCGGACCTTCCGGACCACCATCACGAAAACCATTCGCAGCAATATGGCAATCGGGAAGAGTTTTCGATACGAGGAAGTCATATTCTGTGGTTTCCCAAACTGCGGGGTCGTAGGTCAGGTAAAACTCAGGGTTGCCCCAATTCCAAATTTTGATCTGGTCATAATCAATATTTTTGGGGGAGCCAACAATGAGTTTGTCCTGGGAATTCATTTCTGCCAGGAGAAGCATGATCTCTTTTTCGAGAGTGAACTCAGCGCCGTAACTTACATCTGCCTTATTTTCAGGATCAGGGAAGTCTACAAACTTCTGTGCCTCAGCCACTAGCTCTTCGATCGTTTCAATTCTTGCTGAGGTGTTCCAAATTGTTGGGTCATTGCTCCACGCAAAGGCTACGTCCAGCGCCCTCTCCCTGCTGAATCGATACTGACTCGCTTCTTCAATCGCCTCACCAGTCTGCGAATAAACCGGGTAACGCCCCTGGGGCACGCTGCCGCTCAGTAAATGAACTATCGTACCAAGATCAGAACCAGCCCCCTGACCAAGCGCGTCATTCAGATCATTGTAAAACACAGTCTGCACAGCTTTGTTTGATGACGCACTAACAATGGTCTTGACAAGCAATTCTGTTTGCGCGGCATCTAGATCGATCTTTTGCTTTTCAGAGATCAGCGCCGGCAGATCTGCATCCAAGCCCATACCTGTGATCCAAATTGGCTTGGAAGTACCCACAGTACTGGCGACATCTTGAACAACAATGTTAAGGTAGTCAGCCATGTTGACCAATATCTGATTTCCGTTCCAATTAAGAGGGCGTTTCTCCTCTGGTAGATACTCGCCCCATTCCATATACAAACCTACCATGTCGAAACAATGCGGTTGGCAGGTTTGTAGGGTTCCCTTCAGAAATGATAGCGGATCCAAACCCCCAACTTCTTGACCACTCAGATTGTTAAGACCCCCGATAATAACCAAGTCAGATGGTTCATTGACTTTGATAATTTCGTAAGCGATCCTGAGCATTTTTCCATATAGAGCTGGATCCGCACCTTGGGCAGAAGCACGGAAACTTTTCCAAATTGAATTAGTATTCATCTGATTACCAATTTGCCAGTAGTCCACCGTCTCAGTTAATTCGGGAACTATCTTGTCGAGATAAAGGTGCCATTCAGTCAGAAACTCCTCATCACTCTGATCTGAGGTGGGTGGTGGCCCCACCAAGGTTGCCATCACCTGTAACTTGTTATCTTTCAAACTGTGAGTCCATATTTCGTGTTCCATGCTCCCAAAATTCAGGTCGATTGGACCATTCTTTTGTTGTTGGACCAGATTCCACGGGAAAACTTCACGCACAAAACTGAAGCCTAGGCCAGCAATCTCTTCATAAACATCTGGTGACTTACCAAAGTTCAAGATGGGCGAGAGCTGCCAGCCAAATTGCAAACCTTCGTACGGGGGAGTATCGACTGGGTATATTGAACCGGGTGCTCCGATACCAACTGCAGCTAGAGCATTTTTTAACTGGAAGCAATATGTGTCGGGTATGTCGCCTTCACGGACCATGTTCCCACAGGTGAGTACCATTGCGTTCCTGGCCTGTTGAAAGGTTGCATTGTTATTCATTAAGGCCAACGAACGGAAAACGATCTGGGCGACATTCTCTATGCCTATACCGAGGACATTTATATTCCTCTTTTGACCGCCCTCACTCAGCAAGTAAAGAGCGTGCGCATAAATCAAACCGTTCTGGTGTGGGTCGCCACCTTTGATAAAACCACTGACGTGGTCAGGGCCTTGAAATATTGCCATGGAGTTGCGGGGGTTTGCGACATCACGATAAATGGTTTTGCCAAGATTTACTTGCCACCGAAACTCGCTTTCATCAGCTAATGCACCAAAGAGATCCGAAAATGATTCATTCAGGGCTCTGGACTCATCATTAATACTAAGTTTTACAAAATCCTCCGTGACAGAATGCTGAAATTCATGCGCAATTATCTCAACACTGTCCTCAAAATCAGGGTCAGGAAAGGCGATCAGAATCGGAACAGAGCTATCATCAATTCTCCAGTAGAAGGGAGAAACAGAATAACCATCACTTGACTTGTAACTGAGGTTGATAAGTACTTGGATCTCAGGATCTGCAGTTAAATAATCGCGATATCCAAAATGCTTTTCATACAAATCAAATACAAATGAAAAATGCTTTGTAAGGTGACCTATTCGTCCTTCGTTCATTTTTTCAAAGATATTAGAACCGGTGAGCTTTGGCTTGGTCGCGATCTCAGCACTTGTTGGAAGGTGATTTGAAGAATATACCTCGCCTCCGCAATCGCTGATCTCGTATGAAAAGGTCAGAATATCCGTGGTCTGCAAAACCATTGATCCATCGGAGTCTTTGATCAGCACATCCCCAAATCCCCCATCCCAGCTGGCCTTCGCCACCCAGGCTAAGAAAGATCGTTCTACTTCCCCAAGCATGGAAGGGCTGTAGATCACCAAGCCGGGGGTCTCATCTTCTGGCAGCACAAACCCCAGCGCTTGCATAGCTCTCGAAGCCTCGGTTGAGTTCATTTTGGGCTTCATAGAACTGGGCGGGTAGAGGTCTGGCATGTAGTTGGAGTTCACCAGCGCGATCTTGCCCTCTGCGTCAAGCAGCACGCGAATATCCGCTTGGTAAACGGGGATGCCGCCAATCACCTGTTTGTATTGTCTGACCTGCACGCCACTTGCTTGGTCAAATTGTTTGACTGGTTCGAAGTTCTGGCTGAATTGACCGATCTGGTAAAGGTCAGCGTTCTCGTCAAAATAGCTGCTGATGCGTTCTTCCGGTGTCTGCCCGGCAATATCCGTGGACCCAGTAATGACCGAGTGGATGACGCCAGTATTGGCATATACCTCCACCTCTCCCGGAGCTTGCTCGATCACCTTTCTGGCGGCTTTGTATTGTGAGTCTGTGAACTGACCTTCAATGACACTGCCGTTTGCCAATTGGCCTAATTCCTGAGCAACTGGTGTAGGTTTTGGAGTACTCACATTGCAGGAGGTGAGCACCAGCAGGCTCAAAATTATCAGACCCTTTTTGAAAAGACGCTTAAATACAGAAAATGCCTTGGACCAATTCACATTCCCCATCACACTATCCTCCTCTATGGCTAAATGATACTGACTGAATAATTTTACACTCCTTATTCAAAATATGGATCTCTGAAACTCGATCCCTTACCTTCCGGTTGTTGATCTAGTGGACTGGTTCGAAGGGTGACACCCACTTTTTGAATCACAACCGCTTCTCACACCGCACCATTTTACATTCTCCTTATGTCATCCAGACCCATGCCAAAGTCTAAGTTGAAGGATCTAGCCTATTAATCCTTTAATGTCCCCGGGCATAGCCCGGTCGTAGGGGCACGGCTCGTGTCAAGACAATGATGGTTTACATGTTGTTTAGGGTGATTATTTACACTTTTATCTATCAAACGGATCATCTCGGATCGTAGGGGCAACCCCGTGGTTACCCAGGGCAGGCACGGCAGTGCAAAGCCTCCCCCTGCGGGATGCCGTGCTCCTACCCTGAGTTCTTACCGGTGTTCTGAAATCCGGCCACGTCCCGGCTTACAAAAACCAGAAGTGCATTCCGCGTGGTAATCTGCAGGGTAAAAGCATGATTTGGTCTGCTTACTGGTAAGATTAATCCATCATCATCTTGAGGTTTCTATGAAAAATTTGCTAAAGGTTATTTTCTTATTCAGCTTAGTCGTTGGGTTGGTTCTTTTGCTCGGCTTTATCGTCTGGAACATCCTCGACCGCACCAACGGGAGCCTGGTTTCTTCCGGGGAGAAGCGTGAATACCTGCTTTACGTCCCCGAGTCTTACGACCCTACCAGCACGCAGAATGTACCCCTGGTGATCAACATCCACGGCTTTTCTCAATGGCCGGCCAACCAGGCCAATGTCAGCCAATGGAACCAGCTCGCTGACGAGGAGGGCTTCATCGTGGTCTACCCTTCCGGATTGGGCTTCCCCAAACGCTGGCGCGTCACCCGCACCGCTGAGGACCCCACCGCGGTGGACATCGAGCTGCAATACTTCAGGGACCTGATGGATAAGCTCAGCACCGAATACGCCATCGACCCTGAGCGCATCTACGTCAACGGGCTCTCCAACGGCGGGGGCATGTCGCTGAGGCTTGCTTGCAGCCTGTCCGATCGTGTCGCAGCGATTGGCGGCGTGGCGGGGACTTACCTGGTGGACCTTGACGAATGCCCTGGCGGCGTGCCGGGCATCTTTTTCCACGGGCAGGCGGACAAGATCGTCCCCTATGAAGGCGGTCCTTCAGGACTCTTCCCGGTCGAGTTCCCAAACATTCCCACATTTATAAAAGACTACGCGCAGTTGAATGGCTGCGATGCCAACGAAACGGTCTTCCTGGATAAAGATCATGTGCGCGGGGTGCGCTATGAGGGCTGCGATCCGGGGGCGGATGTGGTCTTTTACACCATTTCCGATGGCGGTCATACCTGGCCCGGAGGCAAACCCCTACCCGAGCGCATCACCGGCAAAACCACCCAAGAGATCAATGCCACCCGCCTGATGTGGGAATTCTTCCTCGAGCAGACGGAGAAGAGATAACACGAGGGGTACTGCTAAAAGCAAGCATTTTTGTTGTAGGGGTAGCCCCCTGTGGCTACCCGCGGTAACCCAGGGCAGGCACAGAGGCCTGCCGCTACAACCAGGTCCTCTGATTGCGCCGGCATCCACGTACCCATCCACTTCGTTGCGGGCACAGGCCGTGCGAGGTTTTTGACCGGAGGTCTCCATGATGCCGTAGGGGTAGCCCCCCGTGTCTACCCGCACATGACCAGGGCAGGCACAGAGGTCTGCTGCTAGAATTAATTGCTCCGGTTAGGTATAACCCCTTAGGAACAAACCGGTTAAGGATGGTGGCTACCAAAAGCGGTATTACCCCCGACGGGCACGGCAGTGCCGTGCCCCTACCGTCAACCCCCTGTCCTTCTGCTCGGTCCAAACTGAACCTGGCAGGTGTTGCAGAAGTAGATTCCTTTCCCATTTCCGTTCGGGTACAGTTTGAACTTGGTTGTCGCCATCGCCAGGTAGATCGTGCGGCCAATTACCCCAACCTGTATACTGGCCGTATCTGTCGACCCGCATACAGGGCAAGGGGGTAATTCTGCGTTTTCAAAGTCCCAGATTTGATCTGTAATCCCGGGATGCTGCTTTTCCATGTGCTTGATTTCACTATCACTAACCTTGATCATTTTTCTCCTGTTCGTCTAATTCCAGGAAAAGCTTGGGCTCGTGGGAGAGTAAAGCGTTTGAAAGGCTTAAATAAAAACAGAAACCTTGTTTCGAAAGCATTCTCTCGCACATCCAGACTTTTGGGTCTGAGGGCACCGCTGCTGTTTCCTGGCCGGTTGCCAGCCTGCTCTGCGCAGGCGTTCTTGATGTTGATTGCATTATAACAGGGAATTTGAAAATCGTTGGATCACACTCCCTGTGGATCACACTCCCTGTGAATCTACCAAAAGCCAGATTGGAAAGTTCTATCCGGACTTATCATTGCCATACCTGCTATAATGGAGATTAGATAAAAAAACCATAACGCTGCTAGGTCATTGATAACAATCGGGAGGAATTATGAAAAAGATCATGCTGGCATTATCAACAATGCTAATGCTTACTGCTTGCGCTCCAGCCCAACCCGCTGCCCCTACGCCTTTTCCGACCTATACACCTTACCCAACCCACACGCCTTACCCAACTTATACGATTGAACCAACGTACACTCCAATGGTGATTACAAAAGTTGTGACACCAACTAACACTCCAAGTCCAACCTTGACCCCTACTCCTTTATATACCGCCACCGCCACCGCCACCACAGTGCCATTAAGCTCATATATTACAAATGAGAATCAGATTGCGTCTTTTCTTCGCGACCCTGATAACTCAATTGGACAAACAATCAAAGTCCTTTTAGAAGCCTCTTTATCTGTTTATATCGACGGAACAGAAAAAACGCTCATTTATGACGCTGTCTTTCCTAAAGTGCAACATTTATATTTTTTGTTAGCTATAGAAGATGAATTATCAGATGAAACAGTTGATCTACAAAATAATCAATTCAGCTGGGCATATGGAGTAATAATCGGAACTGTAGAATACACATATATTGAGCGTGATCGATATACACCAAACCCAAATGTATATGAAATGCCAAAGGTTAGAATCGTGCACCAAGAGCCTATTGACCAAATGCAGTGGCCAAAAGATGATGGAAATTATAGGGTCAATGTAGACATAGCGCCTGGTCAGTGGTATTCGTCATATTCAATGACCGATGACGGGTGTTATTGGGCGCGAATCAACTCATCGGGTGACATAATTGCCAATCACTTTGGTGTTGCAGGCATAACCGTATATGTAGCTCCAACTGATACGGTTGTTCAGTTCGACGGTTGCGGAACGATGTACTACATTGATAACAATTAGGAGGTATTATGAAAAAATGTCCAATATGTGGGAACGAGAATGACGACATCGCTAAAGCTTGCACGAACTGTGGCGCAAAGTTGGAGACCAAACAGGAATTTGAAATAAAGACTGACACCCCAAAAACAGCGCCAGCGGTTGAAGTAAAAAAACAAGACGACTTGACGAACAGTCTAAATCAACAAATTAAAATACTATCGGAAACGTACAAACACACTGTCATTATTGACCAGAACATAAGCGCTATCAGGGGCTGGGTAACCTTTCTTGGAATCCTTGCCCTGATAGGTTTAATATTCGGTTTAATATCAGGTTGCGGTGCGCTTTTAGGCTTGTAAGAAAGTCAAATACAATAATTGGATTGACCTGGAAAGTTTTTTATAGCGGTTTTTTTGTTCTGACAGGATGAATTAAGCAAGAACCAAAACAAAAATCGAAGAGTAAGAAACTAATACCACGTGCCGATGGTAGACCGTTTGAGTATAGTGAATTCACTGGATTCACAGAAGAAGAAATCAGACGTGCAATCAAAGCGTGGGATGACGCGATGCCTGATTATAATGGGATGTTGGATGCAAAGGTCATCAAAAAAAATGATAATGCTGGATAAAAAAGCATCTTATGATAGCAATAAGCCAATTGGCGGATAGGGAAAGGAAACAAAATGGCACAACAACCTGTATCTGATTGGAAAAGATCGCCCGCTCATTTAGAGTTGTTAAGCAAATACATTAAGCCACTTTCGATCTATCACATTGCTGACAGTTATAGGAGTTCAGATTGGTATGAAGCTCTGAAAGAGCATTCTTTAGGTGCAATTCAGAGATTCATAGAAGAGGGTTACCTTGTTCGCCCAGACATAAGCACGTTAATGAATTACAAGTTAATAATTCCAGAATTAAAGAAATTATGTGCTGATAGGGTTTTACCTGTTTCCGGAAAAAAAGCAGACCTGATCAATCGATTAATAACAGCGGATGAGCCGGGCATGCGAAGAGAGCTTAGCGAGCTCAAGGTTGTTATGTGTTCTGAAAAAGGCAAATTGCTTGCCCAGGCTTATCTGGAAATGAGGAAACAAGAGAGAGAAGAAGCAGAAAGATTAGGGATTGATTGTTTAAGAAAAAGAGAGTTCTTACAAGCGGGAACATCGGTTGCTAAATATGAGGCAAATCAGGTCTTTCCAAGAGGCTTGGGAATTGATTGGAGGAAAGAGTCCTTATTCCCAAACCCGCGCGATGCCTATATTCTTAAGTTGACATTTGAAGAAACTCCAACCGTAGCTAAAGGGGTTAACCAACAAGAGTTGGAGCAGTTCAGGCTAGCTGCAGGCTCAATGCATCTTTGGGGGAGTGATGCAGAAGCCAAACAACTTCTGGAAGGTGTCGAAAGCATTTCGGCCAAGTGCGACAATTTATCCTTTGCCAGAATGTTATGGCAGTCTGCAGTTAACAAGTACGACCTAAAAGAGTATCGAGATCTGGCAAGGGCAACAGGGAATAAAAATTATAAGATTGAGATTCTTACGTGTAATGATGAACACGTCTGTGATGTGTGCAAGCGCTTGGCAAAGAAAAAATATCCTTTGTTTGGTGATATTCCTGAATTACCCAGCCCAGATTGTAGCCACAATTGTCGGTGTAGTTATTCGTTAGATATGGGATATTAACTAACACAACTTTTGGCCTTAATTGGAATCGTGGCTGGGATTTGTGAAGTGAACGAAGTAAACGGAATGCCCCATCGGGGCAAACCCAGAACCAAGATAGCTATTAAAATAAAAAATGGCGAGGCTGGGATTTGAACCCAGAACCAATGGCTTATGAGTCCACTGCTCCACCGTTGAGCTACCTCGCCACGATGCCCAAAGATATTACCCGAAATAGGCCTAAAAGTCAACTAATTTTCCCGATCCAGATTTTTATAAATAAAGGAAAAACTACGTTTCAAACAACAAAAACATTCGTAAGGCAAGAGCTTGTGTCAAACAATGATGGTTTACATCTTGTTTAGGGTGACTATTTACACTTTTATCTATTAAACGGATCATCCTGGATCACAAAGGTAACCCCGTATTTGTCGTGGTGACGGGTAACCACGGGGGGTTACCTCTACACGTGGGGGTTTGAGGGAGAGGTGTCTGTCGTAGGGGCAGACCCCCTGTGTCTGCCCTAAAGACTGTAAACAATCACCCTGGATAATGTGTAAACAATCATACTTGTCTAAACAGCGTTATCCCTTCCGCAATACAAACCGAACGACGCACCCTATCCGCTTCGCTACCAGGGCAGGGACCGTTCCCTACAGAAAAGATTGTGATGTCAGGTTCAGGAACGGAACCTGACCTACGGTGACAAGCGCGTTTACAAAGAGAAAATGATAGTTACGCATTGGATGAGGCTTATGATGTCAGATTTAACCCCGTAAAAATACACGGGGCAGGCCCCGTAAAAATACACGGGGCAGGTTGCGGAACCTGACATACGGCTTCCGCAATACATGTGGAACGGCGCATCCTATCCGCTTCGCTACCAGGATAGGGACCGTTCCCTACGACAAACATCTGCCACACTACAAACGGAATGGCACAAGGTCGTTCCCCATGACAAAACTTTTTGTAGGGAAGGGGCTTGACCCCTTCCGCAATTCAAACGGAACGGCACCAGGCCGTTCCCTACGACAAAATCATTCATATGGAACGCCCCAATCCGCTTCCCACCCCGCAAACCCACTGCAGCCTCAATCCTCATCCAATTCATAGCGTATAATTTTTATTACTCACCAGAGAATTGGATCAAAAATGCCCGAGTTTTCAGACGTCCAGAAATATTTCAACACCCCAACCAAATCGCTTCTGCAGAGTGCCTGGCAGGTGGTGCCTGAGCAGCAAAGAACCGAAATCGACGGACTGCTGCAGGGCATCCCGCTTAACAAGAATCCGCTCAACAGCTTGATCGACCTGGCGCTGATGCACTCCAAAGCGGTGCTCGGGGATCATAAGAAAGTCGCGATCATTGGTCCTGCCAACGTCGGCAAGTCCACCCTGTTCAATCAATTCGTGCGCGTCAAGACCGACCAGGCGGAGGTCAGCCCCATCCCCGGCACAACGCGCGTCAACCAGGAAGCCGACGCCGGCATTTTCACCATGATCGATACTCCCGGCGCGGATGCCGTCGGCGCGGTGGGCGAAACCGAGCGCGAGCACGCGCTGGCAGCCGCCAGGCATGCAGACTTCCTGATCCTGGTATTCGACGCCATGCAGGGGGTCAAGCAAACCGAGCTGGGGCTCTACGAGGAACTGCTGGGACTGAAAAAGCCCTTCATCATCGTCCTGAACAAGATCGACCTGGTCGAAAAGTTCAAACAGGATGTGATCGCCAAGACCGCCGCCAACCTGAACGTTTCCCCCGAACAGGTGATCCCGATTTCCGCGCTGAAGGGCGAAGGCATCGGGCAGGTGACGCTGGCGATCATCGCCGCCGACCCAGCCATGACGCTCGCGCTGGCAAAAGCGATGCCCCAATACCGCCGCAAGATCGCCTGGCGCAGCATCACCACCGCCTCGTCGCTCTCCGCCGCCATCGCCCTATCCCCCCTGCCGGTGATCGACTTCCTCCCGTTGGTTGCCACCCAAACCGGCATGGTGCTGACGATCGCCCGCATCTACCAATACAAGATCACCGCCAAACGCGCGCGTGAATTGATCGGCACCTTCGGGATGGGCATGCTGGGCAGGGCGCTTTTTCAGCAGCTTTCGAAGTTCGCAGCCGTGCCCGGCTGGATCCTCTCCTCGGCCATCGCCACCTCGATGACAATCGTGATGGGCTACGCCGCGATCGAGTGGTTCGAGAAGGGCGAGCACATCAGCGATGAAAGGTTCCGCCAGCTCAGCCGCGAACTTTCGCAGTCGCTGGTTGAGCGCATGCGTAAGCTTTTCACGCGCAAGCCATCCAGAAAACGCATGAAACAGGTTGTGGTTGACCTCGTCAGCGAGACTACCGCGGCCACCCAACCCGGCAAAGACAGCGAAAGTTAGGTCAAGCCGCTCCCCCGACTCACCTTGGCGAGAATCTCCCACACGCATCCCTGTTGAGGGCGGGTGTGGGTCGCTGTACAACGGGCATGCAGCAGCTGCGCCAAGGCGCGGGGGCTGGCGATCTGACAGAATCCATCATCAGATTATCAACATCAATTTCCCTAAAGAATTTCGCAGAATTTGCCTGCTGATAAATTTATTTATAGTAAAATTATGAGGATCAGTTCCAATACTTACTTTAAAATTTTAGACCAAAAATTGCTGTTTCTTATTTGTTAACAAGTAGCTACTTTATTAAGTCACCACAAGCTTTATTTTTAAGCTTGATGAGGAAACGCCTGACATCACCATCACAACTTTAAAAGTAAAAAAGGAGTCGTCATGAGAAGGTCCCTTTACATTACCCTTAGAACGTTCTTGGTTCTGGTACTTGCTTTAAGTTTCCTGGCCGGCGCGAACAAACCTGTGCAGGCTGAGACCTGTACCTGGGAAGGGAATACAAGTGCCGATTGGTTCACAATTGCGAATTGGAGCGATAATCACGTTCTGTTAGCAGCATCACGATGAATCCAGTGGAAAATCTCACGAATGATTATGGTTCTGGTATGAACGCTGCTGCCTGGACGATTAATGGTGCTGTGACTGCTAATGCCACAAGTGATATGCACATCAATCTTCCTGTGATTAATGGCGACGTTGTAAACATGTTAGAAATAAATCATTCAAAAGTTTCTGTGTATTTATTCATATTGGGGAAGGAGTTGTTTAAGCGGGTTAACCTGAGCAGCCTCTAACCTGCCAACTATTAAGAATGCCTTGCTCAAAAAGCCAGCTATACAGTCATGTGGAACTTTGATTTGGAATAGGTTTGCTATAAGTTGAAGAGGATGCTCGTTCAAACAAAGTTCCCAAAATCGACCAGCAATGCGCTGGATGTAAACCATTAACTTAAGGAGGTCAATGTGGGCAGGAAAAAGTATGTATCTTTGTTTGTATGTTTTTTGTTTCTTTTGATGCCATTGGGGGATGCAACTTCTTTATCAAAAATTGAATCTGAGGGGATGCCAAACTATTTTATTTCGATCGATGCGGGTCCTGAACACACTTGTGCAACTTCAGTACGAAATAGCACGATGTGTTGGGGCGTTAATAATGATGGTGAATTGGGCGTCGGAGAAGCTATACCTTTATCTCCCACACCATTAAGACTAGAGTCCTTGAAGTATATGGGTGCAACGCCATCAGCTGGGGGCAGTCATTCCTGTACCACCACACTTGAGAATGATGCTTATTGTTGGGGAAAAAACGAAGACGGCGAATTGGGGACTGGAGATAATGATCAAAGTTATTATCCAGTATTGGTCACTGGGGGATTACTATGGGATCATATTGCCACTGGTTATGTCAACACCTGCGGTGTAACCACAGCCGGTGCAGCCTATTGTTGGGGAAGTGACTCTTATGGACAGATTGGTTCTGGTGTACCTCTTGACCCATATCCAACGATTCCAACAGCGGTTTTGGGGTTTACTGAAGGTACGGTTCAATCCATTTCGGTGGGTGAATATTTTGCCTGTGCCCTGACAACTGGCGAGGGTGTTAAGTGTTGGGGTTACAACGAGTATGGTCAATTAGGAAATGGTGATTATGACCCTAAATATGCCCCGGTTGATGTGGTTGGTTTGGGTAGTGGCATTATCGCAATTGCCACAGGTAATGCACATGCCTGTGCTCTAACCAGCGGTGGAGGTGTGAAATGTTGGGGTAGGAACTGGGAAGGTCAGTTGGGGGATGATAGGGCAGAGAACTACAGTAATATTCCTGTGGATGTCACTGGTTTAAGTACAGGCGTGATGTCCGTTGCCGCTGGCAGTAATCACACCTGTGCAGTAACAACCGAAGGCGCTGTCAAATGTTGGGGCCGCAACAATCAGGGTCAGGTTGGTGATAACTCAACTGTCGATCGGATTGCGCCTGTGGATGTTTCTGGGTTGAGCGAAGGCGTCATCGCATTAACCGCAGGCCATGCTCACACCTGTGCCTTAATGGATGCGCAAAATTCTGGAGGCATTAAGTGTTGGGGAGATAATTTATACGGTCAGCTTGGAATGGGGGAGACATATACAGACAGCCTTGTGCCGATTGACGTTATTTCTACAGTGGGTAAGATAAGTGGTGAGGTGCAAGTCTCGGGCGCTCCAGCAGGACCCATTGGTGTGGCAGTTTTCCTGGATCCAGAAGATAGTGAACCTTTTGCAAATGATTATCCTTATTCAAGCGGAGATACTTATGAGGTCTGGTATTTGGAGGAAGACGATTATTATATTCTTGCCTATCTGGATGTAGATGGATCTGGAGAGGATATTGATTGGACTGAACCTTATGTATGGTATGACGCTGATGAAAATAACATCCCTGACACGATATCCCTGCCTGAAGGTGAGGGAGTAGAGGGGATTAATCTAATCATCCAGGGAGAATGGATAAAACTCTACTTACCACTGATTGTAAAGTAAAACTAGCTCCTAGTGGGCGGGTTGAAAGGCTTTCGACCCGCCTGACAATCAATCGCATTAGCAGACCTTTTCTGTTTGATTTAGCCCAGGATCGATCGAACCCTTTCTGGTTGTTAAGCAAAACCAATAGAGGCAGCTACTTAAGCTGGCATTGAGATAAAGAAGCACACTCAATCGGAAATGTTCAAATGAAATCCGGAAGTTTTCTCAAAAATAGTGGTAAACTAAACAGAATTTGTTATACTAAATCATCCATTTTACTCAGCTCGTTTCAATAACTGAATAAGATAAATAGTGAGGGATTCTACCTTCGGAAACTTCATATAGCCGGATTTCATTACTCTGAAGCTTAAAACATTCAAAGCAGCACATTTCAAGCAACATTGAGGTGCAGTTTGCTAATTGAAATAAAAATTCAAGCAGGGTCAGACCAGAAAAAGCGTTGCGCGAAGCAACTGCTTTACTGGATAGTTCAATGGAGATGAGCGATGAAAAAAATAGTCAACCGAACGATTCTAATCATTTTATTCACGGCATTGTTGATGAACCTGTTCGCACCAACACCAGTCAAAGCCCTTGGTGCTGAAGACGGTTTTAATCCTTCTCCCAGCGGTATCGTGCAAACGATAGCCGTTCAGCCGGATGGCAAGATCCTGGTGGGTGGTTATTTCACCACTATTGCAGGTCAGGCGGTTGCGCGGCTTGCGCGTTTAAACCCGGACGGCTCTCTGGACGCGGACTTCACCACGCCCGCCCTGGACGGACACGTGCAATGGATCGCGCCGCAGGCAGATGGGAAGATCCTGATCGCCGGCGGCTTTACTGATGTCGGTGGAGAAGCCCATTTGCGCATTGCCAGGCTGCATTCGGATGGCAGTGTCGATTCAGATTTTAACGCCAGCATTACCCAAGGCGAGTTGTACACAATTGTCGTTCAGGAGGATGGGAAAATATTGCTTGGCGGCTTGTTCGGAGAGCTAAATGGTATTTTTCGGAACAACCTTGCGCGCCTGAATGAAGATGGAAGTCTTGATGACACCTTCACCGCGCAAACAGCCAATGTCGGTTCGGTTAAATCAATCGCGGTTGATCCCGACAATAAGATTCTTGTGGGCGGTTCCTATGACAATCTCGCGGGCAGCGGCAAGAATTGGTTTGGCAGGTTGAACCCCAGTGGCACTTTCGACAGCACTTGCGGGGGCACCGTTGGTGGAAGCGTTGATACCATCGGACTTCAGGCAGATGGAAAAATTGTGATCGGGGGATTGATCGGCGCAGTAGATGGGGTTACCCGGACCCTGATTGCCAGGCTAAACGCAGACTGCTCCCTTGACGCTGGCTTCAACCCGGTCTTGACTGGTGGAGCTTTGAGGCTGATGTCTATAGCTGTGCAGCCAGACGGAAAAATCGTGATCGGTGGTGCTTTTGGAGCAGTTAATACGATCACACAACAGAACATTGCCCGGCTGCACAGCGATGGCAGCCTTGATACCGGTTTTAAATCGGTAGCCAATTCCTATGTTTACACCGTCAAGGTTCAACAAGACAGAAGCATCCTTGTGGGCGGTGATTTCACAACCTTGGGTGGCGTCTCGCGCAATAAACTTGGGCGTCTAAACCCGGACGGCTCGTTGGACGCGAACCTCACCACTGGGACTGACTTATATGTCAATGCTATCGCGCTTCAGCCGGATGGTAAGATCCTGCTGGGTGGTGGATTTGATTTTGTGGGAGGCAGCCCTTCATCCAGGGTCGGCAGGTTGAACGCGGACGGCACCAGGGACCTGGATTTCACCAACCCGGCTATCACGGGAAGTTATATTAATGCCCTGGCAGTTCAGTCGGATGGCAAGATCATTGTGGGCGGAAGTTTTGGGCAGATTGGGGGCGCAACTCATGTTAACATCGGCAGGTTGAACCCGGATGGAACAGTAGACCCCGGTTTCACCATTTCTGCAAATGGCGAGGTTAATGCCCTGGCTGTGCAACCTGATGGCAAAATCTTGCTTGCAGGAGGGTTTACTTATATAGGTTCTACTCCACGCAGTTTTGTTGCCCGTCTAAATGCAGATGGAACGCTGGATACCAGTTTCAATGCGCCTGTGGGGGGATTGGTGCGAACGGTAGCAGTCCTGCCGGATGGAAAGATCCTGATTGGCGGCAACTTTATAACTGTAGGAGGGGTAAGTCGTAGCAAGATTGCCAAACTGAACGGAGACGGGACCTTGGATACCACCTTTACTACTCCAGGGGCAAATGATATGGTGTATAGCCTTGTGGTTCAGCCCGATGGCAAAATCCTGGTTGGGGGTCGGTTCACTTCACTGGGCGGCGCATCTCGCAATCATCTCGGAAGACTTAACCCGGATGGAAACATCGATACGGATTTTACTGCAACAACGGATTACGATGTTCTTGCGCTTTCTCTTCAGACCGATGGGAAGATCCTGGTAGGGGGTGCGTTCACAACTTTAGCTGGTTCTGCATGTAACAGGATTGGACGACTGACCTCCGAAGGAGCTCTGGACTTTACCTTTAATGGCGGAGCAGATGATAATGTTTATGCTATCGCAACGCAAAATGATGGAAAAACCATAGTGGGCGGTCAATTCAATAACCTGGGGGGGGTAAGCCGGCAGACAGTCGGTCGTGTTGCTGCCACCGAAGCAGCCCTTCAATCCTTTAGCGTTGACGAAGCAGGCACGACGATTGAGTGGCTGCGCAGCGGTTCTGGTCCGGAGTTTGTGCATACTGCTTTTGAGATTTCCACCGACGGGATCAACTTTACCCCGCTGGGAGTTGGGGAGCGAATTCCCGGGGGCTGGCAGTTGGACGGTTTAAGCCTGGCTAATGATGAAAACCTGTTCATCAAGGTACATGGATATTCTGTTTCAGGAATTGATAGTGGATCCAGCTCCGTGGTTGAGGTGATTTGGAATATTTATGTGGAGACGCCGCCCTCCTACATCTATCTTCCTATGATCGTCAGATAGGAGACTTTTTTCCCGAAGAACACCAGATTAGTATCAGCAATTCCATTTACCAAAAATGCAAGCTGGCGGTTTATGCCACCACCAGCTTGTTTTCTGTTAAAGGATTTAGCTATTTCAGGATCATCGGCAAAAAGATCTGTTCCGGCTCCCAGGCCATCACGCCCTGCGAGAACTCGCTGGTGCCAAGATAGTACACGCCATCGAATTCTGTAGCAGTCGCTGTCAGGCAGGGACCGATGATATGTAAGGGATAAAAATCCGGTACTTCTTCGATCACACCATATCCATTTGAATCCGTTGTGACAGGATTTGAATAGAAAATCTGCTTTCCCTCTCCATAGCCGCTTGGGCTGCAAAATGGGATGCTGAACAGCTGAATGTAGTAAGTCGTACTGGGTTTGGAAGCGATGGAAACATCTAACATAACTTGTTTTGCTTCACCAATCGGAGTGACCTCGACATTGGATATGATTGGAAAGTTTTGCAGCCCATTTGGTCCCAGGTCTGCATCGGGCGGCGGATCATTGAGGGTTACACCGTCATTGTTCAGGTCAATACCCCGGATGGCGTTGTTATAGATCCTGTTATTCAGTATCGCTACATTCGAACCCTCTCCTCTAATCACAATCCCTTTTGGAAAATTGGTGATCGTGTTATATGAAATTACAGATTGATTGGTCACATCATCAAGGTCAATGCCTGGATAGATGTACGAACCGGGTCTTGGTAATCCGGTTCTGGAAATTCCAATTAAGTTGCCTCTAATTTCGAGATGGGAAATTGGATGATCAAATGTATACCCACGGATACCGCTCATTAAAACATTCGCGTAACCTGTACTGGTTCCACCGATGGTCAGGTAGGTACTGTCAATGATGGAAATATCTTTAAATCCATTCGGCAGATTCAGACTTTCATCAGCGTTCGTCCCGAAAGTGTTTCCCTGTACTAAATTGGAATAAGTAGCATCTTGAATGCTCAGCCCGTTCTCATCATTCCCGGAGATCAAATTCCCAACCTCTTCAAGACCACCAATGATAAGTTGTCCAAGGCATTCGCTCACCTCAATACCACTGCCGCCATTTGGAATTGCTCTGGTTCCAAAATCGTCAGTGCCGATGTAATTGCCTTGAATGACAATTGAAAAAGACTGGCTAAGATTGTCAATCCGTATCCCGCTCTGGGTATTACCTGAGATAAAATTGCCTTCAGTTAGTTTGGTTCCACCGATTTTAACAACGTTGTTTCCCGTTTCGTAGTTAGTGATAATGGTGATTCCAGCTTGACTATTGCTTACAGCTAATTCGCTAATGGGATCGTAACCGATATAGTTGCTCTGATAGTCATGGTTCCGTCATTGCTGCTTGAACCTCCCAGCAAAATTCCACTACCCCCATTATCAATTATGACGTTATTGGTTATGAAATCTGTGCCTGACACCACATCGAAAATGGCAGAGTTCGTAAACTTTTGTAGTTGGAGCCCGCTTATGGTAGTGTCGGCCGATGAACCCTCAAAACCCCCAAATTCGTAATTACCATCAATGATTACACGATATAAATTTTCATTAACTACGTTAGCAAATAATTGTGGAAGGTTATCAGTGAGGATGATCGTGTGCGGGTATGGCAGATTAAACCCAATATTCACCGTGTGAGCTGGATAGAGCGATCCAGCTTCTTCCATGGCAGCCCGCAGCGTGCACTGTCCGGAAGAATTAGCGCAGACGCCATTGCCTGGATCAGCATCGCTGGTATCTGCGCTGGAGTTGACTGAAAAATTTTTGATTTCAGCATAAACTGGTTCAGGCGCTGAAAATATGGAAAGGAGCAGGATTACACTTGCTAAAATCCGGTGGAACGCTCTCATGTTCATGGCTGCCCTCCTAAATTATTCGATTTTGGTTGAAGAAATAACGGATATGTATAGCTAAATTATACCAATTAAATTCTACTGTCAATGATAATTTGATTATCATTTGTGAATGCTGAAACAGGTTTATTTACACTTCCCTGATCAATAGATAAGATTACGTCCGCCATTAGTTGGGGTTTGATTCGCAAGCAAGGACAGTGCGAATTACCTGGTCTTGCATAAAATTCCGCAAAGGCTTAAGCTGGCAATACTAAACGTATCGTTCCAGCCATATCCAACTTGCCGGTTGCTCCATAAACCGTGTTATCTCCAGCTCTTTCAAATAAAAAGGAAAGTTGAGCGAGATCTTTCGATGATCCCACTCATCCCTCCTCCTAATTAGAATCTAGAGTAATTTCCTGAGGTTATATCAATCCGTTCGCCCGACCCACCTTGGCGAAAGTATCCAACACGCGTTCCAATTGCGGGCGGGTGTGGGTTGCCATATAGCTGGTGCGTAGCAGCTGGCGCCCAGGGGCGGTGGCTGGGGCGATGACGGGGTTCACAAACACGCCGGCATCAAACAGGTCACGCCACATCTTGAAGGTGCGGTCATTATCGCCGATGATGATCGGGATGATGGGGGTCACGGAATTACCGGTGTCAAACCCGAGCGCTTTGAATCCCTCGCGCATAAAGTCGCCATTGGCTTTGAGAGCAGCGAACATCTGAGGTTCCTCACGCATAACCTGCAGTGCCGCCAGAACCGTGGCGGTATTGGCGGGCGGGATGCTGGCACTGAAGATCAGGCTGCGGGCGTGGTGCTTGATGTAGTCAATGACGGGGAAGTCACCAGCCACAAAGCCACCGATCGAGGCAAAAGACTTGCTAAAGGTGGACATGATCAGGTCCACCTGGTCGGTCACGCCAAAATGCGCGGCTGTGCCATGACCCTCGCCGAGAATACCCATGGCATGAGCATCATCCACCATCAGTCGCACGCCATACTTTTTGCACAGGGGAATGATCTCAGGCAGTGGAGCAATATCGCCTTCCATGCTAAAGAGCCCGTCCACAACCAGCAGTTTACCGACCTCGTCAGGCAGGCTTTTGAGCACGCGCTCGAGATGCCCGACGTCGTTATGACGGAAGCGTTCGATTTTGCCCATACCCAAGCGCGCCCCATCGACAATGCTAGCGTGGTCTTCTTTGTCCAGGATGACGACGTCTTCTTTGGCGACCAGAGAACTGATCGTGCCGAGGTTGACTTGCATACCCGTCGAAAATACCAGGGCGGCTTCCTTGCCCACCCACTCAGCCAGCTCTCGCTCGAGGTCCTCGATGATGGTCATGTTGCCATTCAGGAAACGCGAACCAGTGCAACTGGTGCCGTAGAGGTCGATGGCATTCTTGGCGGCTTCGCGCACTTTGGGATTGGTGGTAAGCCCCAGGTAGTTATTGGAGCCGCACATGATGATCCGGCGACCTTCATAGATGACTTCAGTTCCTTCGCTGCGGTCCAATGGGATGAAGTAGGGGTAAGTGCCGGCTTCGCGGAGGACCGCAACATCCTCAAAATTTTGACATTTGTTAAATATATCCATATGATTCCTTTTCTACTCTTGTTGATTAACGCTCAAAAACTAAATTCGGTTCGTTTCATTATAATAATTAACGCAAAATCGCCATGTTAAGATATGTTAATCTCACACGATTGGTCTTTTGGACTAATTATTGCAACTATCAAGGCAAAGTAAAAGTGAAGGAAGTGACAATGAAAAAAAATATTCCTGTTCTTCTGATTTGTTTGATGCTGTCGGCATGTAATTATCCCACAGTTCAGCTAAGCAGTGAAGAGGTCGTTCAGACCAACGTCGCGCTGATCCTGACCAATGCGCCGGAGACGACCCTGCTGCCTGTTGCGACCCTTGAACCAGAAACCCCCGAGGCAACCGCCGAAGTTGCCACGGAAGTTGTAGTGGAACCAACAACTGAGGTCGCTACGGAAACCGTTTCTGAACCAAGCGCGACAGGAACTGAAGTTGCGACCCCTGAGCCTCAGCCGACCGCAACTGATACCCCCGAGCCCACGGCAACAGCCACCACCGCACCAACTGCCACTCCAGAGCCAGTGTCCGGCGACCCCGTGGCGCAGCTTGGTGAGCCGGATTTCCTCGAAGATTTTTCTGCTGCAGGTGGCTGGTCCTATGAGGATGATTGGTTCCTGATAACCGTTTCAGGAGGGCAGCTGCACGCCTTCTCAAAGGGTACGCCTTACTGGAGCAGCTGGTATACCACCTATCCCGAAGTGAAGGATGCCTATTTTGAGACAACCATCTCCCGCCCCAACTGTAACGGGCAGGATCGCTTTGGGCTGGTGATCCGCTGGGACGAGTCCCAGCAGTTTTACTATATGGGCGTCACCTGCGACGGCACCTGGGGATTCAGCCTTTACACCAGGAATAACCAGATCATCAATATTCTCGACTATCAAAGCAGCGATGCTTTCAAACCAGCCAATGAAGCCAACCGCATTGGGATTCTGGCGAAGGGCGACCAGTTCGAATTCTTCATCAACGGCACAAAGGTTGGCTCAGCCACCGATGACAGGCTGGACGATGCTGGAACCTTCGGTTTCATTTCGATGTCTGCCGGCACAGTCAACTTCAAGACGAGCGTGGATAAGTTGGAGTACTGGGAGCAGTAATCGTTTTTGTTTTACATGAAGGCGACCATTGCAGGTCGCCTTTTTTTGTTGTAGGTCGAAATGAGACTGCCACTCGACGCTGGAAAAGTGATAGCCTTACGCAGGCTCACTCCGACATCCACATTATCGGCGGAGTGAACAAAAGAGGTTCATTCCGCCCTACCAAGACCGTCAATGGCGAGCACAGCCTTTCGCCTTGGGCGTCTATCATTAACTGGAGACCTAGCGGTCAGACCCCGTGCGCGGTAAGGATACCGGCACGATCAAGGGGGTATCGATTGTCAAGATTAAGAAACAAATTCGTAGGGCGAGCTTGGAAGCACTGCACACTTCATCATGCGGAAACCTTGATGTGCTTCCAATCCGCCATCACACCATCGATCATCCAGCGGCGAATTGAGGGCACGATACGTTCGCATATCACATCGTTCACGGTGCCCCCAATCCCGCCCTACGAAATAATTCGAATTGATTTACTACATTATTGGCGGAGTTTGCAAGAAGCCCATGCTGCCCTATAAACTAAAGCTGAAGACGACCTTAAACAGCTTCCAATCCGCCATCACACCATCGATCATCCAGCGGCGGATTGAGGGCACGATACAATCCCCTGCCACATTGTTTACGGTGCCCTCAATCCCGCCCTACGAAAAAATTCGAATTGATTTACTACATCATTGGCGGAGTTTGCAAGAAGCCTATGCTGCCCTATAAACTAAGGCTGAAGACGACCTTAAACAGTCGCCATTTTTTGGAAAAAAATCGCAGCAAAAAGGATTTAAGCAGTCAGCCATTAAGTTATTTGATACAATTGCCCCGGAGGATCTATGGCAGAGAACTACATGATTCACCCCGAGTTGGATGGCTCGTCTTTTATCTATCAAGGTGGAAAGACGGGTTTTCTTTTGCTGCATGGATTCACCGCCATGACCACCGAAGTGCGCCCCTTAGGCGAACGCTTGCATGCTGCCGGCCACACCGTCAGCGCGCCGCTTTTGCCGGGGCACGGTACCCACCCGGATGACCTGAACAAGGTCCGCTGGCAGGATTGGCTCCAGACCGCCCAAAGCGAATACGAGAAGTTGAGCGAGCAATGCGATGAAGTTTGGGTAGCAGGGGAATCGATGGGCGGGCTGCTTTGCCTGCTGCTGGCTGCCAACAATCCGACCGTCAGGGGGCTGCTGCTCTACGCACCAGCCCTGGCAGTGCGAAAGATGCGTATAGCGTATATTCTGCAATATGTAATGAAGTATCTCACCAAGAAAAACAGCAAGGATGACTTGCCCTGGAAGGGTTACAACGTCTATCCACTTAAAGGCGCGGTTGAGATGCTTAAACTGCAGAAAGCAGCCCGAAAAATCCTAAGTGGAGTCACGCAACCCACACTGGCATTCTTCAGTGAAAAAGATCCCACGGTTAAGTTGTCGGCCAGTGATCTCATGAAAAGAAAGCTCGGTTCCGACGAACTCGAGATGGTCATCCTGAAAGAGTCGCCGCATGTGATTCTGTTGGCGAACGAACAGCAGAAAGTTATCGATCACACGCTCAGCTACTTGTCAAAAAAATTGAACGGAAAGTCTGTTCACCTATCTTAGAACCGAGCTTTTAGATACACCAATTGGCAATAATGTAAATACCTTTGACTCTTATGTTTCAGAGGTTTATACTTTTTTGTTTGTCAGCGCAGAACGAAAAGCAAGTTTTGGCTGAATTGGAGCAAGAGTGAGCAAGCAAAAAGTACCATATTTCCCGCTGGATATGCCCAGAGTGCTCAGCAGTAAGAACAAGCTGCTGAGTTTGTGGCATTTAATGCGCGGTTATCATTTTCATTATTTCGTCTCGACGGTTTTCCTTGCCTTGGCGGCTTTCGCCCGCACGGGTATGTATGTTTTCCTGGGCACCTTCATCGACCGCGTGATGAAAGAAAAGCTACTGGGGCGGGAGCTGACGCTGGCAGCGTTGACCTTCGGCGCATTGATCGCCCTGCAAGCACTCTCGAGTTTCATGAGCAGTTGGATGGCAAACTTCAGCGCCGAGAACTCCACCCGCCGCCTGCGCGATTACCTCTTCGATCACATCCAGCGGCTTCCTTACAGTTATCACTCCGAGTCAAAGACGGGGGACCTGCTGGAGCGCGCCACTTCGGATGTGGACACACTGCGCCGCTTCTTTGCTGAGCAGGCGATAGGCGTGGGGCGCATTGTGATGATCTTCATTATCTCCTTCATCGCCATCGCGCGTATCAATCTGCGCCTGGCATTGTTCTCGATCATTATCATCCCAATTATCCTGGCGATATCGATCGTTTTCTTCAAACGGCTTTCCAAAGCGTACGAAGCGTACCAGGAGCAAGGCGCGGTTCTAACCACTGACCTGCAGGAGAATCTATCAGGCGTCCGCGTGGTGAAGGCATTTGCGCGGCAGGATTACGAGATCGAAAAGTTTGACAAGGAAAATACCGAGAAGTTTCGCCTGGGCCGGAAGTTCAACTGGATGCACACCTTGTTCTGGCCGCTTTCGGACATCATTTGTTCCGCGCAGACCATTGGCAGCAACATCTACGCTGCAACAATGGTTCTGAACGGGGTTATTTCTCTTGGCGACTTCGTGAGCTTTCATGGTCTCTTGGGCTGGCTCATCTGGCCTATTCGCAATCTTGGACGTCTCATCATCGATACCTCGCGCGCTTTAGTATCTTATGGGCGTATTGCGGTCGTGATGCAGGCGCCTGAAGAAGATATGACCACTGCAACCTATCAACCAATAGGCACCATCAAAGGGCAAATCTGCTTCGATAAGGTCAGTTTTGCCTACGAAGAGGACTACCTGGTGCTGGACGACGTTACCTTCTCCTGTGAGGCTGGGAAGGTGGTGGCGCTTTTGGGTTCCACCGGTTCGGGTAAGACCTCGCTGGTGAACCTGCTGCCACGTTTCTATGACGTGACTTCCGGACAGATTTTGCTGGATGGGGTGAACCTAAACGAGTATTCGCGTGAATTCCTGCGCTCACAGATCGGGATCGTGGAACAGGAGCCTTTCTTATTCTCCTGTTCGATCCGGGACAATATCACTTACGGCGTGCACCGTGAGGTCAACCAGGAAGAGATTGAGGAAGCCGCACGCGAAGCAGCCATTCACGAAGTCATCCTCAGTTTCAAGAATGGCTACGACACCCTGGTCGGCGAACGGGGTGTGACGCTCTCGGGCGGGCAGAAACAACGCCTGGCGATCGCCCGCACGCTGCTGATCAACCCGCGCATCTTAATTTTGGATGACTCCACATCGTCAGTGGACATGGAAACCGAGGTGCAGATCCGGGCGGCGCTGGACAGCCTGATGACCAACCGGACCACATTCATCATCGCGCATCGCATTCAAAGCATCATGAATGCTGATCTCATCCTGGTCTTCGACAAGGGTAAGATCGTTCAAATGGGCGAGCACGAGGTTTTGCTCAACCAGGATGGAATTTATCAGGACATTTACGACATCCAGGCGCGAATTGATAGTGCCCTGCAAGAGGAAATTGACCGTGTCGAACCAATATAACGAAGAAGAACTGGACGATGTAGTCGACCTGAAGAGCGGTGTTGTTGGGCGGCTGATCAAGTCGTTAAAACCGTATTGGCCACAAATGCTGCTGGCAGTCATCGGCATCGCTGCCGTGTCCTATTTGGATGCATATTTCAACGTGCTCAATAAACGCATCATCGACGAAGGCATCGTCGCAAGGAATCTACCGGTGATGATTGGATTGTTCCGCAACTATGCCATGGTTGTCCTGGCGCAGATGGTCGGTTTCTTTCTCATGATCTACATCATGGGACTGCTCGGTGAGCAGCTGCGTTACGATTTTCGCAAAAAACTTTTCCATCACCTGCAGAGCTTATCACTTTCGTACTTCAGCAAGACCCCTCTGGGGTGGATCATGTCGCGGGTGACCTCGGACACCGAGAAAATGGCAGATTTGCTAACCTGGGGCGTGCTGGACACAGTTTGGGCAGTGACGAACATCAGCTTCGCGGTGTACTTTATGCTGCAGTTAAATTTCACCCTGGCAGTAATCGTCATGCTGTCTTTGCCGGTCATGATCTTTGTGTCGTTTAAGTTCCGCGTGAAGATCTATCACCACTACCGCCAGTCACGCAAGGCAAACTCGAAAATGACTGCCTCATTGAATGAAAACATCACCGGCGTCAGAGTGGTAAAAGCGCTGCGGCGTGAAGCAAAAAACCTGGATGATTTTGAAATCCTGTCAACGAATATGTACCAGGAAAGCTACCGCGCGGTGTTTCTCTCTGCCATCTACCTGCCAACCATCCAGACTATTAGCGCTATCTCGCTGGTGCTGATCCTCTGGCGAGGCGGGCTGCAGGTGGCCGGAGGAACGATGACGGTTGGCGTTTTGCAGGCTTTCATCTCGTACATCATGATGATTTTATGGCCCATTCAGGACCTGGCGCGGGTTTATGCTGAAATGCAGAATGCCATTGCTTCCTCCGAAAGAGTTTTCTCTTTGCTGGATATGCAGCCGGAAATCCACAATCGTGAAAACTTGCTGCCTGTGAACTCGCTGGTTGGAGATGTGGAATTCGAAAATGTATCTTTCCATTACGAAGATGACGACCCGGTAATCAAGAACCTGAGTTTTCACATCCCACAAGGGCAAACCGTGGCGCTGGTCGGCACGACTGGCGGCGGTAAGACAACAATCGTCAACTTGCTGTGCCGCTTTTATGAGCCAACCGATGGTGTGATCCGCGTTGCTGGTCACGACTACACGCAGTACTCCCTCGAGGACATCCAATCCCGCATCGGAGTTGTCCTGCAGGTGCCGCATCTGTTCTCGGGCAGTGTCCGGGATAACCTGCGCTACGGGCGCTTGGATGCGACGGATGAGGAGATCGAACAAGCCGCAAAACTGGCTGGCGCGCACGAGTTCATCACGAGTTTCGAGAAGGGCTACAACCAGGATGTTGGCGAAGGCGGCAATCAGCTCTCTGTGGGGCAAAAGCAGCTCATCAGCATCGCGCGCGCCCTGCTGGCTGAACCGGACATCTTCGTGATGGACGAAGCAACCAGCTCCGTGGACACGCTCACTGAAGCCTTGATCCAAAAGGGCATGCACCAGTTGATGACCGGGCGCACCA
The DNA here is from genome assembly GCA_002435825.1 of Anaerolineaceae bacterium UBA6133. GTDB lineage: Bacteria > Chloroflexota > Anaerolineae > Anaerolineales > Anaerolineaceae > Mesolinea. The sequence goes on along the minus strand of DIVL01000045.1, from coordinate 41,642 downwards.
GTTTCATCATTGCCCACCGCCTGTCAACCATCAAATCAGCGGATCTGATCATGGTCATTGACGATGGGCAGATCGTTGAGCAGGGAAGCCACGAGAGCTTGATGCGCAAGAAGGGGCACTACTTTAACCTATACACCAAGCAATTCCGCCACGATCTTGAAACCAAGTTCGACCCGTTTGCGGATCAAGAGCCGGAAGCTTCGGCAGCGTGAGGTCAGGCATGCGATTCGCTGTTAACTACTCAACCAAAGCGGGTGATCTTGTAAAAGCTGGCAAGATCGATTGTGATCTGTTCAAATGCCCTGAGTGGGATGGGTTGCTCAAGGCTGCGACCGCGATCAAGCCGATCTATTTGCACCTGGATATCACTCTGGGCAGGGATCAGCTTCAGAAACTTGATTTCGACCGGCTGAAACAAATGCTGGTTGAGACTGCCACGCCGCATGTCAATTGCCACCTTGTCGCAACGCCAGAGTTGAAAATCGGAAACAAAACAGACCGTAAGAAGCTGCTCAAGCAGTGGGTCAAAGAACTTGAAGTTCTCAAACGGGAATTTGCTGGGTATCCTGTAATTTCAGAGAACCTGCCCTTTGAACCGCCAATTCCAGAATACCACCTGGCGAGCGATGCGGAACTGATCAGCAAGGCAATTCTTGAAACTGACACTGGCTTGCTGCTGGATATATCTCACGCCCGCATCACTGCCGACACCTTGAGGATTAACTGCCAGGAATATGTTGAAAAGCTGCCCCTGGACCGCCTCCACGAGCTTCACATTACCGGAGTACGCAGATACCATGGCTTTCTTGAAGACCATTTTGAGATGCAGCCGGAGGATTGGTCGTCTGCCGAGTGGGCAGCTGAGCAGATCCGGGTTGGGGAATGGCGCGAGCCGGAAATCGTGGCGTTTGAGTACGGCGGCGTGGGGGAAAGGTTCTCCTGGCGCACGGAAACCTGGGCTTTGGAAGAGCAAGTGCCGCGGCTTTTCAAATTGTTTTGCGGGAATAAATTGGGACGACTCCATACCCACAATAATCCACGATTTTAGATGTAGGCCGGGTTCCGTTTCTGAACCCGGCTTTTAATCCTGTTATTGTTAAATCTCGTCAATTTTTTTCCCGCCGCTGTCCCGATGCCCTTCACTGCTATTTATTCAAAGCCTGCCTGTTCTTCAAATTATTAGGACCACACCCCTGTAGGGAAAAGGCCTGCCTTTTCCTAATCGATTTACCCACACAACAATCCCGGTCGAGGCATGCCATCGACCCTACAAGGACCTCGCATCTGTTCTCACCGCTCTCCTGTTGTTGGGGTAACCCCCCGTGGTTACCCAAGCCATGCACGGCATGCCGTCCCCTACAAAAAGATTCTGTTCTCGCCGATCTCCTAGCTTTCCGTTCTTGCCGATCTCCAGGCCGTGCAAGGGTCTCAACCGCCAGTCGTAGTCGTAGGGTAGGTTGGCGTCACAGAACCGATACCAAGCATCGCCTTGAGAAAGCCAACCCACCAACACAAACGCTTCACATTCAACCGGTGGGTTGGCTTTTAAACGCCATCTCTTTTCCCATGCTCCTCAACGCCAAACCACCCTACACGGCTTGCTCTCCTTATTTTCATATCCCCAAACGTCACCCCGCATCCACTAATCCAACATTTTTTACAATACGGATGGACCAAGGCCTTTCCCTCCTTGGAATCACAATGCTGGATGCAAACTGATTTTTGAGCTCAATTTTGAAGCAATTTTCAAAATTTCCACCCACCTAGCCCTTTCAGGGGTTATAATATATCCATTGATTTGAGAGAGTGAAATGGAACCTGTTGTGATACTTGAAAGCGAAAGTTTATCTGCAGACGATCAGCCTGACCCTGCAAGTATCAAGGGACTCTCCGCTCAGAGGTACTCCGCCGCGTAAATTATCCGCGGGCAAGGGTACTGGTGAGCGAGCCTGTCCCTTGTAATTTTTGCTTTCACCAAAAACTACATACTGACTGTGAGGTGAGAGATGATCTATTTAAGCAAACTACTTGATCAAAAAGTTTGGGATGCTTTCGGGCATGTCGTGGGTAAGTTGGAAGACCTTTTGGTGGATTATACCGATCAAACCATGCCCCCCATCACAGCCATGGTCATCAAGGATGGCTCTGCTGAGCCAAAATTGGTCGACGCGAAAGATATCGCCACGCTTTGGCCGAGCATCACCCTGAATGTGGACAGTACCAAGCTGGATATTTTTGAACCAGCCGGGCATGAGCTTTACCTCAAGCAACGCGCGCTTGATCAGCAAATCGTAGACACCGAAGGCAAGCGCCTGGTGCGGGTAAACGACCTGCAAATTGCGCGCAAAAACAACCGTTTCTATCTAACAGGTGTGGATGTGGGAGGGACGGGTTTGCTGCGCCGGCTGGGGCTCGAGAACCTTGCCAAAACGCTTGCCAGGCTATTCAAGAAACGTTGGAAAACTCACGTCATCCCCTGGGAAGATGTCGCTTCAATCGAGCATGATGACCCGCTGCGTCTGAAAGTTTCGCAGGACCGCCTGGTGCAGATGGAGCCGGCTGATATCGCCCAGATCCTCGATGATCTGGACTATCACACCAGCAAAGCCCTGCTGCAGGGGTTCACAGACGAGCAATTGGCAGACACGCTCGAGGAATCTTCTTCCGAAATGCAGCAAGCGGTCATTGCCGCCTTGCAGCCCGAACGTGCTGCAGACATCCTGGAGGTTATGGATCCTGATGAAGCTGCCGATCTCCTGGCAGACATGGACGATAAGATCAGCGAGCAGTTGCTGAATCTGATGGAGGATGAAGACGAGGAAGACGTGCGAATTCTCCTGCGCTACCCTGAAGACTCCTCGGGCGGCATCATGACCACCGAGTTTGCTTCAGTCCCGGCAGATTACACCGTTGAACAGGCGCTGCACCACTTGCGCACCAACGAGGACGCAAAAGACGATGAGTTTATGTTCTACGTCTATTTACTCGATGAAAATGAAAGGCTTCAAGGGGTTATCAGCCTGCGCGAACTGGTTACAGCACCACTCGACCAGGAACTTTCACATTGGTTTGATGACGATCAAGTGGTGGTCAATCCCCTCACTCCTCAGGAGGAAGCTGCATACTTGGTAGCAAAGTATAACCTTATGGCGATTCCGGTGATCGAACCGGATACCAATGTAATGCTGGGGATTGTCACGGTCGATGATGCGGTCGATACAATCCTTCCCACTGCCTGGAAAAAGAAATTACCACGTTTCGCCTTGAGGTGAGTCATGAAAAAGAAGAAACTGCCTTTATGGCTGAGGAATTTCCTCTTGCTATTGAGTGTGCTGGGACCTGGACTGATTACGGCATCTGCGGATAACGATGCCCCTGGGATTGCCACCTACTCGATGGTTGGCTCCACTTATGGATACAATTTTTTGTGGCTAATCCTGTTCATCACCGTCGGTGAAGTAGTTATTCTGGAAATGGCTGCCAGAATGGGCGCTGTAACAGGCAAGGGCACTGCTGATTTGATCCGCGAAAGGTTTGGCGTGAAGATGACAACCTTCGCCATGTTCTGCCTGTTGATTGCCAACCTGGGCACGACCGTGGCGGAGTTCGCCGGCATTGCTGCGGCTGGTGAGCTATTTGGGATCAGCAAAGCTATAACAGTGCCTATTGTGGCGGTGTTCATGGGTTTGTTGATCTTACGCGGCAACTATAAAGTTGTAGAAAAAATCCTGATCGGTCTTAGCCTGGCGGCACTAAGTTATCTTGCTACTGTTTTTATCATCAAACCGGATTGGGGAATAATTCTGCACGACACCGTAAGACCTCAGATCCAGCTTACCAGCGACTTTATCATTTCCATCTTAGCCGTGATAGGCACGACCATCACCCCTTGGGCAATTTTCTATTTGCAGGCTTCAGTGGCAGACAAAGGCGTTTCGATGGAGAGTTACAGGGACACAAAGATTGATGTTACTTTTGGTTCCGCCTGGGGAAATGTAATCTCAGCTTGTATCATCATTGTTTCCGCTGCTACCCTCTTCAAGGTAGGCATCCGGGTGGAAGATGCCAAAGGCGCAGCCATGGCACTTGCACCGCTGGCGGGTGAGGCTTCTACGATTCTTTTCGCAGCGGGTCTGCTTGGAGCCTCGCTATTGGCAGTCTCCGTGCTGCCGCTTTCCACAACCTATGCCGTTTGTGAGGCGTTTGGATTCGAACGCGGGCTTAACCGCACCTTTCGAGAAGCGCCAGTCTTTTACGGCGCTTTTATTGGGATTATCATCCTGAGTGTTCTGATTGTGCTGGTCCCGGGAATGCCGCTTTTCCAAATGATGATCCTCTCTCAGACTCTGAACGCGATTTTGCTCCCAATCATCCTGGCACTGGTTTTACGACTTGCCAACGACAAGGCGGTGATGGGTCAGTATCGCAATTCGAAGCTGACGAACGTCCTCGCAATAACCATCACAGCATTGATCGTCGTTGTGACCGTTGTTTTATTGTTGGAACCAATTTTCAGGATTGTTTGATGTTTCTTGAAAAAAATGTGACTTACCTCACCCCATCCCCGGATGGGGTGTTTTTTACTTTGGAAGACTCTGCAAAAGATCGTAGATGCTGGCAAAGGCAGATGTCTGCCCGGCGTGTTCGAGCTGCCAGGTCGTGGCGCCTTCCTGCGGCCTAACGCACACTCTCGGGCTGCCTGGGATCCACTCCTCATTCACCACAAAGCCTGCCCTGTGGAGCGCTCGTTTGGTCCAGATGAGCTCAGAACCCTGACCCTCCAGAAAGACTGATTTCGAACCGGAATTTTGTGTGTCGAAGGTGCCTGAAAGCGGGTCAAATAGCACCCCTGCCCGATTGAACGTCTGAGCAAAGCTGCCATTCAGCACCAAATCCTCCGGCGCGCCCTGGCTGATCAGCCCCTCGTCATCCATCAGCCAGATTCGATCAGCATGGCGCAAGGCCAGTTCGAGGTCGTGGGTGGAAGTCAGCACGGCTTTGTCATGCCCGCTTGCCAGATCATGCAGCAAGTTCATCACAACCACTCTGCCGGGCAGGTCCAGATAGGCTGTTGGCTCGTCCAAAACCAACAAGCGCGGTTCCTGTGCCAGCGCGCGCGCGATCATCACCTTCTGGCGTTCGCCATCGCTGAGCGTGTGGACGTATCTTTGGCTGAGTTTGTCCACCCCCACCACCCGCAGAGTTTCATGCACAACCTCCCAGTCGTGTTCACTCATCCGGTCAAACAATCCCGTGAATGGGAAGCGCCCCATGGCAGCCAATTCATCTACGCGCAATGCTCCAACCGAAATCGGACTGGTGAGAACCACGCTCACCTGGTTGGCCAAGTCACGCGAATGATAAGCGTCCAGCTTTCGTCCGGAGAGTTGGATCTCGCCAGCCAGTTTGGGCTGCAGACCCGTCAGTGTGCGCAGCAAGGTGGATTTGCCCACCCCATTCGGACCCACCAGGCAGACAAATTCACCGGCACGTAGCTGCAGGTTGAGCTGATCGGCTACTACTTTTGGGGTTTTCCCGCCATTTTTGTAACCAATTTTCAGCCTGCTTGCTTGGAGCACAGGGGGCATCAGACGCTGAAGGATGTGGCACCTCGCTTTCGCTTGAGTACCACCCACACCACGAATGGCGCGCCAAACAGGGAGGTCACAACATTAATGGGCAGCACGAGTTGACTGCCAGGCAATTGCGCGATCAGACTGGCCGCCATCGACACGGCTGCTCCAATCAGGATAATTGCCGGGATGAGGATCTTATGGTTGGATGTTTTGAATAAGTTGCGTGCTATATGGGGAACTGCCACACCGATGAAACCGATGGGTCCGCAGAAAGCCGTTACCGCTCCCGAGAGTACCGACGCACTCAGCAGCACAATAAAGCGCAGCAAGCCGACGTTTAGCCCCATGGTGCGGGCGTAATCTTCGCCCAGCAACAGCGCGTTCAATCCCTTGGGCAGAAGTGCCATCAACCCGACACCCGCAAGAATCACGAGTGCCATGACGTTAAGCTGCGTCCAGTTGACCCCGCTGAAGGAGCCAAAAGACCAGATGGAATAAGCCTGGATGCGCTCTGGCGCGCTGAAGTAGACCAGGAGGCTGACCACGGCGCTGGTCGCGTGACCAAACATTAAGCCTAAAATCAGCAAGGTTGTAGGGGTTTGCACCCATCGCCCAACCAGAAGGATCAGCGCCAGCACCAATCCCGCGCCTACAGATGCCGCCAGCACAAGCGAAAATTCTCCGCGCAGGCTGAGCGCTGGCAGAAACAAACCGCCCACAAAACCCGATCCAAGAATGGCTATCGCCACGCCCAGGCTGGCTCCGGAGTTAATGCCCAGGATAAATGGATCTGCCAGGGGATTGCGGAACATGGTCTGCATCTGCAGACCGGACGCAGACAGCGCAATCCCAGCCAGCGCGGCCGTCAGAACGCGCGGTAAACGCGAGTTTTGGACGATATACACCCAGCTTTCCCGCACGCCTTCTCTGCCAATCAGCACGCCCCAGATGTCTTTGAGGGGAATGCTGACCGAACCAAGCGCAAGGCTGAGAAGGAACAATGCCAGGATCAGGAGCAGGAACAGCCCAAAAAGCCATAAACGCCTTGCCTGTTGGCTCGTTGGAGATTTAAGAGTGCTGTTCATTACGCTGCTTTCGCTCAAATAAGTGAACTCAAATTATTGCAATGCCTGGTAGTAGAAGAATTCGTGTTCAGGCAGCAAGTCTGGATAGAAAGCCTTGATCAGATCCATCAGAATAAGATCCGGGGCAGCCGCACCGCTCTCAAAGTAATCGACGGCACCAAACTCATTGACCCTTTTGCTGTAGGTGTAAACATTGCCATCCTGGTAGGCGTTGAAATCCGCGTATCGGGCATCCATCCCCGCCAAGGAAGACAAGTCAGTAATTGCGCCTACATTGATCCAATAATCCGCGTCTTTTGCCCCTTCCAGAACAATCTCAAAATCAAGCGGCTGAGCGCCACTACCTTCAAGGTTCTTGAAAACATAATCCGCACCAGCATCGGCGAGCAGGATGGCAATGTAGCTCTTTCCGCCCGGCATGTACCAGGTGCCCTCGTAGGCAGTGTTGGTTAATACTGTAACGCGGTCTGTCAGATCGCTTGTAAGATCTTTTGCCTGCTGGTAGCGGGCAACCATTTCGTCAAACAGGATGTCAGCCTCCACTTCTTGGTCAAAAAACGCGGCAATGAACTTGCCCCATTCAGCCCGACCAAGCGGGTCCTGCTCGAGATAATCGGAATTGATCACAACCTTGAGACCGGCTTCAAGCAGTTGAGGATGCGAGTCATAATCCGCGAAACCACTGGCGGACGTCATGATCAGATCGGGATTGAGGTCAACCAGGCGCTCGACATTAATCACTGATCCGCTGCCCACCTCCGAAACTGTGCCAGTTTCCAGCCAGTTCTGTACTTCAGGATTGTAGATATACATGCCGGCATCAACTGCCACCAAGCTGGAAAGTTCATCAATTTGCCCAAGGAATGGCAGGTAGGTAGTGGAAAGTGAGACAAAGCTCTCAACCGGCGTGTGTATGATCATGGCATTTTCGATACCACTTGGGTCTGGCTGACCCTTTGGCACGAGCGCGTATTGGATAGGCTCGGTGGCTCCAGCCCAGGGGGTGAGAACCGTCAGAAGTTTGTAGCCCTCTTTGTATTCCAGCGTAAAGTTCCTGGCATAATCGATGGTAACATGTGCGTTACTGACGGGCGTTTCGGCTGGTTCTTCAACAGGATAAGTTTTCTCCGTTGGGATTTCCAGCGGATATGTGTTTACGGCAGGAGCTGCTGTCTCCATAACTTGGGCGGGGGCTGCGGTCTCCACGACCTGTGCGGGCGCCTGGCAGGCAGGCAACACCAGCAGGATCACTACAGCCAGAAGGGTCACGATTTTTTTCATATTCTCCTCGATTTCAAAAAAATCAACCCCTTCTGGATTAGAAAGGGTTGAGAATATGAGCGTTTCTCACCCACCCTCTTAATCCGAGAAGGTTATGTTGGGTTCACCTGAGGGTGGCTTCCTGACTTGTCTGTTCGACTTACAGTTGCGGTACAGTGCTGGACTTTCACCAGCTTCCGCCATTACACCTTAGCTTCCGGGCGTGGGGTAACCTCAGTATTTCAATTGTACCTATATCTTAGCATTCAAGTATGGTAATGTCAATTATTACCAGAATATGGATAAAATTCGAAAAATGACATGGTAGAAGGTAAAATAAGCCAGATGAAGAAGACCAGCTTGCGCGCGCTACCGGAGAAGAACCTTGCTAAATTTCAATCTCAACAAACTGGGAATGATTGTGCGATCCATTCCCTTGCTGCCGCGATCGAACTGCTGACCAATGTCAGGCTTGACCCCCAGGAAATTATCGATGAGGTCAACCGCATCTGGTGGCGCGGGCGCTTTTTTCGCCTGGCACCCAAAGCTGGCATCACTCCCCCGCTACAAGTGCGGCTGCTGAGGCACCTGGCAAAAAAACACAATCTGCCCCTCAAAGCAAAGCTATTCCATCTAAGCCCTGATCTGTTACGGACAACAGCTGAAGCAGAAAACATTGCCAGCCTGGTGACAATTTACTGGTGGTTCAGTCATTCCCCGGCGATTTACTACATGGACCGTCCTAAGAATTACAACGCACTCAAAGGCGCCAGTGGACACACCATGGTCTTTGCGGCTTATGACCCGGAGCATTTCAGCGGTGAAGTCCACACTTCCTGGGGTTTCATCAATTCATGGGTAACGCAAGGGGCGGGGCTGTTTTGGATGGAAGATAAGGAATTCCAAAAATCCTGGGGCATACCGATTCCACACTGGGGGAAAAATGCCACAGTTGTCATCTCATATAAGGATTTGAATAAATCGTGAAACCTTTTACATTGCTGGGCAAACTTGCCAAAAAGTACTCAAAACTGATTATCCTGACCACCCTGACGATGCTTGGTCTGGTCGGCGCGCAACTGCTGATCCCTTGGATCATCCGCCAGGTGATTGACCGTCTCACAACCCAGCCTTTGGACCAGGGAACAATCGATTTCATCACCCGCATATCCGTAATCGCGTTGATTGTTTTCGTCGCCCGAGCTGTGATGCAGTTTATCCGCTCCTATGCTGCTCACAAAGCCGGTTGGGGGGTCGTCTCGGATGCCCGCCGCCTGGTTTATGAGCACATGCAGAAACTCTCCCTTCGGTTCTACGAGGATAAGCAAACCGGTCAATTGATGTCAAGGATCATCAATGACACAGACCTGTTTGAACGCATGATTGCCCACGCGCTGCCAGACGTGATCGTGAACGGCATCACTCTGATTGGCGTTATCGTCATCCTGCTTTCCATGAATGTCAACCTCACGCTCCTGACGCTGATTCCCATCCCTCTGATCATCTTTGCCTTAATCGGTTACAGCAAGTTGGTCCGCCCCGCCTTTAGGACGCGCCAGCAGTCTTTAGGTGAATTAAATGCGGTGCTCAATGATAGCCTTTCCGGGATGCGGGAAGTAAAAGCATTCGCTCGTGAAGAAGACACGCTCGACAGAGTGGATGATAAGATCCAGCTTGTTCTGCATAAGAACCTGCGTGCTTTAAAGTTGATGGCGATTTTTAACCCAATTTTTGACTTTGCGGCAGGCATCGGTCAATTGCTTGTGATCTTCTTTGGCGCGCGGATGGCAATTGCCGGCACGCTCTCAATTGCTGATCTGGTCGCATTTTTCCTTTATCTCGACAGTTTTTACACGCCAGTCCGCAGCCTGGGGAACTCGATGGAAGCGGTCCAGGAATCCCTGGCTGGCTTCGAACGTATTGCTGAAATCCTGACTGTCACACCAGAAATCGCCTCTCCCGCTGAGCCGCATGTTTTCCTCGAGCCTATCAAAGGGAATGTTGGCTTTGAGAATGTCCACTTTTCCTATAACCAGGACGAAGAGGTGCTCAACGCTATAAACCTCGATATCCCGGCCGGCAGCACAGTTGCGCTGATCGGTCCTACAGGCGTGGGCAAAACTACATTGGTGAGCCTAATTCCGCGTTTTTATGATGTTGTTGAAGGCAATGTTCGCATCGATGGGGTGGACGTGCGGGAGATTGATCTTGACCTGCTGCATCAATCGGTCAGCATGGTTTTGCAGGACGTTTTCCTCTTCCATGGAACCGTGCGTGAGAATATTCTCTTTGGTAAACCCGAGGCAACCGAAGAAGAAGTGATCAGGGCAGCAGAGATAGCCAATGCCTCTGAGTTTATTGACCACATGCCTAACGGCTATGACACCTTAATTGGGGAACGCGGTGTCAAACTTTCTGGCGGGCAGAAACAGCGCCTTTCCATCGCCCGGGCGGTATTAAAGGACAGCCCAATTCTGATCCTGGATGAAGCCACTTCTTCTGTGGATACCGAAACCGAGATGTTGATCCAACAAGCGCTGGAACGCCTGATCAAAGGGCGCACCACGATTATCATCGCCCACAGACTCTCAACCGTAAGGAATGCTGACCGGATTGTAGCTTTGGAAGGCACCAGGATAGTGGAAGCAGGACAGCACGAAGAATTGCTGGCAAAGAAAGGTCTCTACCACAAGCTGTACACAGCCCAGCAACATTTGTATTGAGAATTTTGGTTGCATCCTCAGTAGGGCGGGGTCTTGATCCCGCCGCATTGATCGTGCCGGCGTCCTCGCCGAGCACGACAGTTGACCGCCGGGTCTCCATTTAATCCAATCCAATGGCAGGTAATCGTAGGGCGAGCTTGAGGGCACGTGAAATTTGTGATGGGCGATTGTATCGTGCCCTCAATCCGCCGTGTGAACCATCAATGCCGTGCTGGCGGATTGGAAGCACACTAAAGTCTCTGCGTGTTGACGTGCGCAGTGCTTCCAAGCTCGCCCTACAGGCACTTTTCTTGATTTTGTAAATCCATTATGAGAAAAGATAACCATACCCTGCTTCGCAAATAGAAAAAATGTTGTAGGGCGAGCTTGAGGGCACCGTGAAACTTGTGATGGGCAATTGTATCGTGCCCTCAATCCGCCGTGTAAACCATCAATGCCGTGCTGGCGGATTGGAAGCACACTAAAGTCTCTGCGTGTTGACGTGCGCAGTGCTTCCAAGCTCGCCCTACAGGCAATTAGTTTCACCTGAGGGTCACGATTTTGATATTGTTAAGGAATAGTAGGCAGATCGCCACGCTTCGCTCGCGATGACAAGACCGATCGTGCCGGCGTCCTCGGTGCGACTGCTTGCGTCCCTTTAGGGAAGCCTCCCTGTGGGACCGAGCACGGCAGTTGACCGCCAGGTCTCCAATGGAGAACAGTTAATTGGCAATAAATTTCTTGAGTGAGCACGGCGTGCCGTGCCCCTACCCAAGAGAGTTTATTTCGCACGGCGGGGGTCATGACGCTTGTAGCGAAGCGAGCAGTATTTGCTCCCGCCGCAAAGAATCTGTTCTCGCCGGTCTCCCGACCGTGCGAGGGATTTGACCGTTAGGTCTCCGCCTTACTATGACTGACCGGATGGACTAAAACCCGTCAGTGCGTAGATCCCCCCAAACCAATATCAACCCAACGGGAACACCGTCTCGGGGTTCTGCTCAATAACCACCGGCTGAATCTGACCCGCGCTGAGGTTACTTAGCTGGCTGATAAATGCTCCCACCTCTTCATCTTTGAAGCGGACAGTCACGGTGATATCTTCAAAGAACTCGGTATCCAATACCTGCCCATGGTGAGCTTCCATCAGTCGGATAGCCTGGTCATACAACCGGTAAGGCGTTACGAACATGAGGGTTGTCGTCGGCAAAAGCGTGGCAAGTTTTACCCGCTTTAGCACCTCCCGCACAGCATCGCCATAAGCTCTCACCAGCCCCCCGGTGCCCAATTTGGTGCCGCCATAATAGCGCGTCACCACCACCGAAACGTTGCCAAGCCCGCTGCCTTGCAGGACCGCTAGCGCCGGTCTGCCGGCGGTACCGGAGGGCTCGCCATCATCGCTGCAGTGCGTGATGATGCTGTTCCCATGACCAATGATGAAAGCCGGGACGTTGTGCGAGGCGGTCGGGTGTCGTTCGCGTACCCTGGCCAGGTGGGCACGAGCCTCCTCAACGCTGCCAGCAAACTCAAGCTCGGCAATGAAGCGTGAATTCACTACCAATATCTCTGTCTGGACAGGTTCAAGCGGTATCAGGCGTTGTTCGATCAGCTCATCCATGGCAATTAGCACTATAATGCTTTGATTATAGCTGTAAGATGAGGTTATCCGTGAACGAAACTGTGCTGCTCATTACAATTCCATTAAATTTCATCAATTTCCTGCTTTTTGGTTACGATAAGTTCCAGGCCAGGCGCGGTGGCTGGCGCATCCCTGAAAAGTCCCTGCTGGGTTTGACACTGTTTGGTGGTGGTATTGGTGGTCTGGCCGGGATGCTGCTCTTCAGGCACAAAACCCGCAAGAACATCTTCTGGGTTACGGCATTTGTGGGGATTGGACTTTTGATCTATCTCACCATCTTTTGGCGCGGTTAAACACTGCTTGCGAGCAAACCTGAGCGCAAAATTCGACCTCGAAAAGTTACCAACGAGAATAGTCCTGTGGCAATTAACAAAAAAGTTGTGAAATTTTCCGCAAACACTCCACTTATATGCTATATTTAATAAATTAGCGAAAAGTCCTGCCGTTGGAGAGGAAGGATACTGTGGTTGACATTCAGAATATTTCTGAGATTCGTCCGTCAATTTCGGATGAGTTTTCGGTCGGCATCTTTGTGCCCCGAACGGAAGCCATACAGCGTGCCTACACATGGGGGCAACAGGTACATGCCGGGCAGGTTCGCCTTTCCGGCGAGCCGTATTTTGAGACGCATTGTGCCTGGGTGGCAGCGTTTGTCGACAAGCTGGTGCAAAAAGAATCCTGGACTATCGCCGCCCTGCTTCACGATACTATTGAAGACCAGGGCGAAACTTTCGACGAGATCAAAGAACTCTTCCCCGGCACTCTGGGCGAGGAAGTCGCTCACATCATTGATGGGCTAACCAAAATGAGCAACCCACGGGATGGTTCCACGCGCGAGATGGAAACCCTGCGTAAAATCGCCATGTTTCGTGACCCGGCAGTCTTCGTGGTGAAACTGGCAGACAAAAGTCACAACATGATGACCCTGCACTACCAATCCCCGGGTAAGCAGTGGCAAAAAGCCACGGAAGCGATCCGCGCCTACGGCAAACTCGCTGGAATTCTTAACTGCTACCGCTGGCGCCGCTGGATCGAAGATATGGCTTTTCCGTATGCCGAACCCGCCTCCTTCAACAAAGTAAAAAACAAGATCGACGCAGACCCCCGCCTCAACATCAACTTCATCCGCTACTACCTCAACGAACTGGGCAACCTGATGGACGCTGAAGGCGTGGATGGCTCGGTCCGCTTCACGGTCAACGGTTATTGGCAAGCCTGGGATAAGCTGCAGCGCATGGCGCGCAGTCATCGTACCTCGCTGGAGGACTTCTCGGCTGTCAACGACATCGTCAGTTTCCGCATGCTGGTGCGTAAGGATGACGAAACCGCCTGTTACCGCCTGCTATCACGCGTGAACCGCTATTTCAGTCGCAATCTGGACCAGGATCGTTTCGATGATTACATCGCGTCGCCTCAAAATGGCTACCGCGCGCTGCAGGTGACCGCCTATCTGCCAGGAACAGGCGCCATAGAGGTTGCGATCGCGACGGAGAGCATGGAGGGGGAAAACACCTGGGGAGTGATCTACGCCATTAACCATAATCAGGACATCAGCCGCTATAGACCGGTGCAGATATTAACCCCATTTGGTGGCACGCGCTTCCTGCAGGAAGGCAGCACAGTTTTGGACGGCGTTGCAGCCATCCAGGAGTTTTACCTCGACAAGATTCACAAGGTCTTGGTGAACGGAGAAGAACGGCACCTTTACGACACGCTTAACCCCGGGGATGTTGTGGAAGTCCTCAGCGGTGGACCGCACAAAACACCCGAACCAGACTGGCTGAACCACTGCAATGCCTCAACTGCGCGCTTGCTGCGGAACGTTTTGGCTAGAGTCAATCTGAAGGAAGCCAGCCGTCGCGGGCGGGAATTGATCCACAACATCATCTCCGAACGGGGTATCCTGGACTTGGATGATGTGCGGGCTCTGGATTCAAACCGCACAGAAGCCTTGCTTGGACTTTTAGCCTGCGCGAACCTGGACGACTTGTATGCTGCCATCGGCGGGAGCTCAATCTCCTCCGAAGAATTCAAAAACGCGCTCGATCTGGTGGGGATCTCGCGGACAGCTCTACGCTGGACATCTTTGCTGGTGGAAGGTCCTCAAGCCACCAATCGCCCTGGCGGGTTGGCATATTTTGCCGGTCTTGTATCTGAGGTGGGCGGGAATATCCTGCGAACGGTCAGCTCCACCTCCAAAAGCGGTGATTTTCGCGTGCGCATGATCCTGGGCGGCATTGAAGATGTGCAGCGCCAAGTGCTGATAGACCGTTTCAACGCCAGCCGTTTTCCTATTACCAAGGTGGAAATCGCTTAAAGAGCAAGTTCCTTTTCCATTGGTTAACCCGTGTTAGAATCAGACGGAAATTTATATACAGCTATTTATGTCGTCTATTGAAAGGTTCTAACCCCTATGCAAAACAGAGAAACCAGAGCATTCCTGACCTCTATCGGGCTCTCGTTAATTGCCTTCTTTTCGCTCTTGCTTCCCAACCTGGCATCTGCTTCGAACGCTAATCCCCAGGGGATCGGTCAAGGGGGATCAGGACCCACCCAACCAGGTTCCGACAATGTAAAGGTTGAAGCCTATTACTTCTATTCAACCACTTGCAGCCACTGCATGGACATATTGCAAAACATTGTGCAGCCATTGGAAACTGAACACCCTGGTTTACTGGGTATAAAACTGGTTGAATTGAGTGAAAGCGTCAATTACGAAGCCCTGATGAAAGCCGAGAGTGCGTTTGGCATCGGTTCCAGCGAACGCGGATTACCGGTCGTGTTGATCGGGGATCTAATGCTCAACGGTGAGCAGCAGACCAGGGAACATTTCGTGGAACTGGTGGAAGCCGGGCTTGAAGGAGATGGCATCAAGCTTCCCGAAATTCCCGGGGTGGATCCTGCTTCGCTGGTGATCTCACAAGTTCAACCTACGCCTGACGCTGGACTGGTTTGCAGTCCCGAAGATCCGTCTGCGTGCGAAGTTTCCGCGCCCATCTACGCCGCCTATTTCTACCAGACTGGCTGCAAAGAATGCGCCCGTGCTGAAACAGACATGACTTATTTGAAATCCAAATACCCCCAGCTTATCATCGAAGAATTCAATGTTTTTGATGAAGCCGCGATGGCTGAGTGGATGGCAGCGCGAGTTGGTGTGCTGAAGAACTTCAATACGCCTGCCCTTTTTATCGGCGACAAAGCCTGGATTGACGAGGCAGAGTTCACTCCCGGCGCGATCGAGCCTGTTTTACAGGAACTTAGCGCTGAGGGATCTCCCGCCTTTTGGAAGGATTACAATCCTGATGAAGGAGCCACAGCCCTGATCGATCGATTTGAAAGAATGGGCTGGCTGGCAGTGGTTCTGGCAGGGTTGGTGGACGGATTGAACCCCTGCGCCTTTGCTACCATTATTTTCTTTGTGTCTTACCTATCGCTGAGCGGCAAGAAGGGCAAACAGATCCTGACCACCGGCGCAAGTTTTACCGTGGGTGTCTTTATCGCATATTTACTGGTAGGGCTGGGGTTCTATAAAGTACTCGATCTGATCTCAGAATTCACTTCGGTCATCAGCAAAATCGTCTATGTTTTCACAGCAGTTTTGTGCCTGGTGCTGGCAGTATTGAGCATCCGCGACTTCATCAAGGTTCGGCAGGGCGACCTGAGCGATATGGCTCTCAAGCTTCCGGAACCACTACGCAAGCGCATCAATCAAACGGTCCGGGAGGGTCGCAAAGCCAGCAGTTATGTTATTGGCGCATTTGTGACCGGGTTGCTGATCTCGCTGCTGGAATTGGCCTGCACCGGGCAGATTTATCTGCCGGTGATCATCTCAATGAGCTCGATACCTTCGATGCGCGGGCAGGCGCTGCTCTACCTGGTGCTTTATAACCTGATGTTCATCGTGCCGCTGATTATCGTCTTCATCCTGGCATATTACGGCACAACCTCGAAGCAATTCACTGAATTCCTGCGTAAACACGCCGGAGCGGTCAAGATCGGCATGGCTATCGTCTTCCTGATTTTAGCAGCCTGGCTGATTTTCTCGCTCTTGAAGTAGACAATCTGAATTTGTGTAAGTTCCATAAGGGCACTCATGAATGAGAGTGTCTTTTTATATAGCGGATTTTTGGTCAAAATCAGTGACCTTAATAGTTGTCACTGCCAGCCCCGAGGGCACAGCTAATCGTAGGGCGAGCTTGAGGGCACCTCGAACGATCGTTGGCGTGTTGGCGGATTGGAAGCACACCGAAGTCCCTGCAAGAAAATGTATGCAGTGCTTCCAATCGCGCCCTACACATATGGTTTTAATTGCAGGATAAGAAACATCTTGGCGCTCACCGCTACGTGGATACAGTTGTTTGTAGGGCGTGATTAAGGGCACCTAGAACGATGTGACAGGCGAACGTATTGTGCCCTCAATCCGCCGTGTGAACCATCGTTGGCGTGTTGGCGGATTGGAAGCACACAAAGATCTCTGCGTGATGATGCCGCAGTGCTTCCAATCGCGCCCTACACATATGGTTTTGATTGCAGGATAAGAAACATCTTGGCGCTCATCGCTACGTGGAAACAGTTTTTCGTAGGGCGTGATTGAGGGCACCTAGAACGATGTGACAGGTGAACGTATCGTGCCCTCAATCCGCCGTGTGAATGAATTTTTGGTGTAATGGCGGATTGGAAGCACACAAAGATCTCTGCGTGATGATGCGCGCAGTGCTTCCAAGCTCGCCCTACATGTTTTGCTCGTGATTTTACAACGGCATAACAAACATATTGCCGCACACAACTACGTGGAAACAGTTTTTCGTAGGGCGTGATTGAGGGCACCTTGAGCATTGTGGCAGATAAACGTGTCGTGCCCTCAATCCGCCGTTTGAACCATCGTTGGCGTGTTGGCGGNNCAGTGCTTCCAATCGCGCCCTACACATATGGTTTTAATTGCAGGACAAGAAACATCTTGGCGCTTATCGCTACGTGGATACAGTTGTTTGTAGGGCGTGATTGAGGGCACCTTGAGCATTGTGGCAGATAAACGTGTCGTGCCCTCAATCCGCCGTGTGAACCATCGTTGGCGTGTTGGCGGNNCAGTGCTTCCAATCGCGCCCTACGGGTATTGTTTCATATTTTGATAATCGATGACCAGAAAAGATCAACATACCCCCCATCCCGAATACTCACAATGACACAAGTCTCCCCCTAATCAGCCACCTGCTATCATGTACGTACTTTTCGTGATATTAAAAATTGAATTTCTTGGCGACGCGGGCAAAGGTCGAGACCATGTGGACGTAGAGACCGGAAAGTTCACCGCTGATGGTCACCTCTCGCGCGGCTGCGCGCAAACTTTCTGCGTCATCAAACCAGGGCATGGTCATATTCGCCCGTCCCAATTCGCTAAGCGCGTGCGCGTCGCTGCCCGCCATCAAGGCTTTTCCATGTTCAAGGGCAAAATAGTACGCATTCTCATTGTATTCCTCACGCAAGCAGCGGGCGTTAAAAACCTCAATCCCATCGAGGTCAGGCAGGATTTGATCAAGCGTGCGATCACTCCACCAGCTGCGGTGTGGGTCAAAAGGATGAGGAAGGCTGATGAACGCCCCCTGCCCCTGCAACCGCCGCACAACCTCGACGGCTGGCAGACCCTGCGGGATTTCCTCGGTCATAAAGTACCCAAGGATTTCACCTTCTGGCGTTTCAATTTCCTCTGCCAGGATCACGCGATCCGGTGCCATTTTGTGTGCCTTGAGGGCGCCTTGCATGCTGCTGTGATCGGTAATGGCAATCTTGTCGATGCCGCGAGCATCACAGGCTTTGAACAGCACGCCCAACTCCACCCGGCTGTCAGGGGAATAAACGGTATGGCAGTGAAATTCTGCCCGGATTGAAGATTGGGTCATTCGTTGTAGATCCTGGGAAGGCGATCGGCTAAGCCGCAGACAACTTCGTAGTTGATGGTCCCCCAACGCTTGGCGACCTCATCAACGCTCAAGGTCTCATCGCCCTGTGTGCCAATAATAACGATTTCATCCCCCACCCTGGCGTCAGGCACACTGTCCAGCTGGAGCATACACTGGTCCATGCAAACTCTGCCGACGATGTCCACCCGCTTACCGCCAACCAGCACCTGCTGATTTTCGGCACGGCGGAAACCATCGCCATAACCCGTTGGCATCACTCCAATCCGCTCTTCTTTGCTGGTAACGTAGGTGGACCCGTAGCTGATCCCCTGACCCGCGGGGAAGTTATGCAGCGAGATGATGCGCGCCTTCCAGGTGAGAGCGGGTTTGAAGCCAGCCGGCAAAGTTTCACCGGTAGGGGACATGCCAAAAAGAAGATCTCCCGGACGGACGATGTCGTAGTAGGACTGGGGGAAATTTAGTATCGCGGCAGAGTTGGCGGCGTGCACTTTTTCGGGTTTGAGTCCCTTGCTTTCAAGATCGCTCAGTAGCGCGTCAAAGATGACAAGCTGCCTGGGGGTAGAGTCTGAGTCGGGCTCATCGGCACGGGCAAGATGGGTGAAAATGCCATCTACCTTGAGGGCGGTGTCTTTTAGCCCATCGAGGAAGGCTGCCACGTGCTCAGGGTTCATGCCAAGACGGCCCATACCAGTCTCGACCTTAAGGTGGGCATGCAGCGTGCCGCCGTGAATGTTGACATATTCGATGTAGTTCTGCGCCAGCTCAGCATCAAAGAGCGCCACCGTGATATTGTGTTCAATAGCTTCAGGCACTTTGGCGGCCGGGGTAAAACCCAACACCAGCAGCTTGCAGGAGATGCCGGCGCGGCGCAGGGTAAGAGCTTCTTCGATGCGTGCCACGCCAATCCAGGTAGCGCCGCCAGCGATGGCAGCCTGCGCGGCAGGACGGGCGCCGTGACCATAGCCATTGGCTTTGATCACAGCCATAACCTCCGACCCGGTCTTTTCACGGATCAGGGCAGCATTGTTTTTGATGGCTTTGAGGTCAATTTCCAGCCAGGTTGAGAAAGTATTTATATCCACGAGAAAAAAGTATATCACTTACGAGCGAAATTGTTGAATTAGCTATTATAGCTTCTACTTGCGTCAGCCTTCGACTTCTTATACGCATGGAGCAAAGCCCATCCGTACCATGTGCTGACCTCCTCACAATCTTGACACGAACACGGTTTGACATAAAATAACTTACATGGTTAACAGCTGCCACAACATAAATTCTATCTGTGCGT
The DNA here is from genome assembly GCA_002435825.1 of Anaerolineaceae bacterium UBA6133. Taxonomy (GTDB): domain Bacteria; phylum Chloroflexota; class Anaerolineae; order Anaerolineales; family Anaerolineaceae; genus Mesolinea. The sequence goes on along the minus strand of DIVL01000045.1, from coordinate 22,177 downwards.
CTGCAAGCACGCTTGTTCGCATTGGCCGGATTGCGCCTGTTTATTGATTTTTCCACTCTTAAATCAACGAACCACGGGCAATCCAAACCCGTGGTTTTTTGTTAACCACAGCCGGAAGGCAGTAACGATCAAGCAATTATTTATTGAAAGAGATTAAAAATGACTGAACAAAATTTATATCCACTTGAAAATACCCCGAAAATTGAAGGATTGATCTCCCGCCATTTTGAGGGTGAGTCGGACTATCCAAAAATGTTGGCGATTTATACCAATCTGCATGCTGCAGGGCAATATCCCGGCGACACCACCATCGAAAGCTTGCGCGCGGAATACACCAATCTGAGCAACTCCGACCCACACGATGACCTTATCTTCGTTGACGTGAACGGAGAAACCATCGGTTTCTGCCGGTTCTACTGGGAACGCCAGGTCAAAACAGGTGACTACTCGTATGGCATCCTCTTCAGGGTCGACCCATCCTGGCAAGGCCAAGGTATTGAACAAAGCCTGATTGAATGGGGCGAGACGCGCGGTCGGTATTACGCTGCCGTCTTACCTGAAGGAGACAAAGGCTTCTTCGTCACGCAATGCCGGGAGCCTGATCGAACCCGCTTTAACATCCTGATGGAATGTGGGTTTACGATCGACCGTTATTATCATTCGATGAGCCGCCCGCTCATAGATCTCCCGGAGCACCCTCTACCAGAAGGCATAACCGTTCGCCCGGCACTGCCTAAAGATTTTCGCAAGATTTGGGAAGCAGCAAACGAGGCTTACAAAGATGAATACGGAGCAGCAGACCCTACCGAAGAGTGGTACCAGAACTACAAGTCCGACACGAATTTTCAGCCCATGCTCTGGCAGGTTACCTGGGATGGCGATGAGGTGGTCGGATCGGTGCAGAATTACGTTTCACTTGAGGAAAACGAGTTGGAAGGTCATATGCGCGGCTACACCGAAGCCATTACAGTGCGACGAGAATGGCGCCACCGCGGCATCGCCAGCAGCCTGATCTGCCGATCGATGGCGATGTTCAAAGCCATGAACATGGACGAAGTCGCGCTGACCGCTGACACGCAAAATCCAACCGGTGCCATGCGCCTTTATACTAACCTGGGATACCGACCCTACATGACTCTGCTGGAACTGCATAAAAAAATCTTGAATATTTGAATTCGTAGCCAATGACCGTGATATGGGTGGCATGTTCCTTTTGATGCGAGTGTTCCATGACGTGATGGCTGTAGGTCAACAATCGTTTTAGTTTGCCTGATTCCAACGTATAGCCAAACAATAAAGCAGGTAGGGTGGGTTGGCGTCACAAAGCATATGCATGAGTACACCAAGGTATAGCCTACCCACCGCATCACAAGCAAACCTTAAGGAAGCTGTTTTTGGTGGGTTGGCTATTTCGATGTCAAGACAGGGTAAGATGCTCTGACGCCAACACACCCTACGAGGACTTGTCTCTAATTACCATTATCTTACAGGCTCATTCCGTCCTAACCCTGTGCCAAATCTGGCCATGGAGCAAAATAATAAAGGTACAATTGGGGGAGTTTTTTGAGAGGATTCCAAAGATGTTTGAGTGGTCAATCCAAGCCGAGGAAGGCGCGGCTCGTGCCGGTGAGTTTCACACCCCACATGGAGTGATTGAAACCCCCATTTTCGCGCCCGTCGGCACCCAGGCAACCGTCAAATCCATCACACCCGCCCAACTCGAAGAGCTTGGCGCGACGCTGGTCCTCTCCAACACCTACCATCTCTTCCTGAGACCCGGCGATGAACTGGTGGCAGAGATGGGCGGCTTGCATCAATTTATGCAGTGGCATAAACCAATCCTGACTGATTCGGGCGGATTCCAGGTATTTTCGCTTTCAGACACGCGCAAGATCGACCCCGACGGGGTCACCTTCAAATCCCACATCGATGGATCCATGAAACGCCTGACGCCCGAGAGCTCCATCGCGATCCAGGAGAACCTTGGCGCAGATATCATCATGGCGTTTGACGAATGCGCGGACCCGCTTGACCACGCCTACTCCAAGGAAGCCATGGAACGCACGCACCTCTGGGCACAACGCTGCCTGGATGCTAAGAAAAGGGATGACCAAGCTTTACTTGGCATCGTGCAGGGAGGCATTTTTGAAGATCTGCGGACGGAATCGGCGCAGGTGATCAGCAGCATGGGCTTCCCCGGGCATGCCATTGGCGGGCTTTCAGTGGGTGAAGGCAAAGCCGACATGTACCGCACAATCGAGATTGTTAATGCCATCCTGCCCAAGGACAAACCGCGCTACCTGATGGGCGTTGGCACCCCGGAGGACCTGATTGAGGGCGTTCTGCGAGGCATTGACATTTTTGACTGCGTTCTCCCCACCCGCCTTGCGCGCCATAACACAGCCATGACTAATTTTGGCAAGCTCAATTTGATGAACGCCTCTTTTGCCCGCGACGAACGCCCGATTGACGCCCAGTGCCAGTGCTACACCTGCCGCACCTTCACCCGTGCTTATTTGCGCCATCTGATTATCGCGAAAGAAATGCTGGCAGCCACATTGCTTTCAATCCATAACTTACACACCCTGCTGGAGCTGGCGCGCAATCTGCGCAGAGCAATCCTGGCGGGCAACCTGAACGCATTTGCAGACCAGGCATTAGCCAAACTCAGCAAGGCTCGCATCCTGGAGGTTCATCCATGACGTTTCTACAATCACTGATCCTTGGGGTCATCCAGGGGTTGACAGAGTTTCTGCCGGTCAGTTCCTCGGCGCATTTGGTGCTCGTGCCCTTCATCCTCAACTGGACCCTGGACCCTACCAAGGCGTTCATTTTTGACGTGCTGGTTCAACTGGGTACCCTGATGGCTGTGATTGCCTACTTTTGGAAGGATTTACTGGCGATTTTCAATGCTGTGATTGCCGGCATTCGAAACAAAAAACCCTTCGAAGAATCCAACTCGCGTCTTGGCTGGTATCTCGTATTAGCTACCATCCCGGCTGGTTTGGGAGGATTGCTTCTGAAAAGCAAGGTGGAAGCAGCCTTTTCAAGCCCGGTTTTAACGGCTGTATTGTTGTTTGTGACAGCCGTTATCCTGACCCTGGCAGAAGTTTTTTCCCGCAAGGAACGCAACCTTGAGAGTGTCACCGTACTGGATTCCGTGGTGATTGGGTTTTCTCAATTACTGTCAATCTTCCCAGGAATTTCCCGCTCTGGTGCCACCATCAGCGGCGGTTTGAGCCGCGGATTGAAACGTGAAGCAGCCGCCAGGTTCTCATTCCTGATGTCAATCCCGGTCATGCTGGCAGCCGGACTGCTCTCCGTGCTGGACCTGGTGAAGATCCCGGATTTAGGCAGCTTCCTGCCGGTGTTGAGCATTGGTTTTATCATGGCAATGGTGGTCGGATACTTAAGCATCCGATGGCTGCTGAATTTCCTTAAATCGCGCTCGTTGATCCCCTTTGCGGTCTATTGCGCAGTGGTATCGGTGCTGACAATCTTTATCGCCTATTTCCGCTGAGCCTTTTTTGGTTGGCTGGCGAGGAAAAGCCCCGTTTCTTTACGGATCAGGATCCCGCCTGACTGGTCAATGCGAGCTTGGAAATACTCGCGCATCGGTTCCTTCTGACCCAAGGGAATAAGCTGCAGCACTCTTTGTGTCGAAAAGGCATAGTCCACCAGGGGCAATGCTTCAGTGACCCACAAATCGCCAGTGTAGAGCCTTTTTTCTACCTGACCAAACCACGGCTGGAGTTGTTCCGCGGCATTTTGCAGGTTGAACTTGAGCGACATGGTATGCAGTCCACCGTAAATAGGCCAGAATTCCGTCAGTAACATGTCGAGATCAAGCATGTAATTCGCCCCATTGGTGGCAGCCATCATCCCGCCACCCGGTTTGAGGACACGCGCCACTTCTGCAAGTGTCCGCGCGATATCCGGTACATGATAGAGCATATGGTTGGCGGTCACAAAATCAAAACTCTCGTCCTCAAATTCCAGTTCGGAAGCGTCCATGCAGAGCAAAGTGAAACGCGAATCGCCCTCCAGGTCGCCACGGGCTTCCGCCAGCATCCCTTCAGAAATATCGGTCAAGATAATCCTGGCATTCGGGGCAAAACGATGCTGGTTGATGCGCCACTGGGTTGCATTCCCACAACCCAAAGCCAACAGACGCTTACCGCTCAGGTCGGGTAGATGCTCGAAGATGAAGTCTTCCCAGGTCTGGGTGCCGGTTGTGAAGCGCCTGTGAATCTGGATACGGGCGTTGAGGTTATCCGCTGTTCGATATTGCACCTGGCGCAGATAATCCTGATCAGAGCTGTAGGAATCTGAGCTCATGACCAGCCTCAGCGGGCTGCCAGCGCAGCTTGCATGCGGTTGACAGCTTTCTGAAGGTTTGCCCGGGTCGTGCCAAAGTTGATGCGCACGAAGTCGCCGCACTGCGGACCGAAGGTAATGCCGTCATTCAAACCAACACGAGCCTCGCGCAGAAAGAACTCGTAGGGCGGTTCAGCCAGGCCCAATTCGCTGCAATCCAGCCAGCCCAGGAAGGTGGCTTCCGGTTTGCTCCAGTGAATGCCCGTGAGCTGGGTGCGAAGGGCACCATCCAGGAAATCGCGGTTCGCCTGAAGGTAGCGGTTCTGCTCTGCAAGCCACTCATCTCCTTCAGCATACGCCGCGAGGGCAGCCGTAAGGGAGAGGACCCCAGGGTTTCCAATCAATCCATTACAGAAGGTCTGCAGTTTTTCCTTTAACCCGGGGTTTTGGACGATGTAAACTGACGCATGCAGGCCAGCAATGTTGTAGGTTTTACTTGGCGCCATGAAAGTGATGGTGTTGGCTGCTACCTCGGGGGAAAGTGAGGCGATCGGGATGTGTTTGCGGTCATCATAGAGGATGTCGCAATGAATCTCATCGGAAATGATTAAGACGTTATGCCGTAGGCAGCTCTCGGCTAAGTGTGTCAGTTCTTCCCTGGTGAAAACTCTGCCGGTGGGGTTCTGAGGATTACAGAAGATGAAGGCGCAAACATTTTCGCTGATGATCTGCTGCTCAAATCGTTCGAAATCGAGGTAGTAACTGCCATCCTGCTGCTGGAGGAGTAGATTCTGAACGCCCTTCAGCTTTGCTGAATCAGGCGCGGCAATAAAAGGCGGGTAAGCAGGCGTTTGATAGATGACTGATCCCCCTGGTTCGCAGAAAGCTCGGATAGCGGCATTGAAGCCAGTAACGATGCCCGGGATGTACCCGATCTGGGTCTCCAAAACGTCCCAATCGTACAATCGCTTTAACCGTTGAACAACGGTTTGGTTCAATTCCCTTGGGGGAGCGCCGTATCCGAAGATACCGTGATCAACTCTTTCGTGTAAAGCTTTTATGATTGCATCAGAGCACCTGAAATCAGTATCCGCGATCCACAATGGTAAAACATCTTCATCAAAACGATTCCACTTGATGCATTCAGAATGGCGACGATCGATTACCTGGTTAAAGTCCATAGAATTCTCCTTTCCGCTATTTTAAACCCGAGTCAAGCGAAATGGTTAAGGTTGGTGCCTGAGGTAGTTTAGATTTTTTTCAACAGGGTCCTTTGGTATACTTACCAAGTGATGAAGATCCTGCAATCCATTTACAAATTGGTCGGGCGTTTAGAGTACCTGGCAGCTACGCTGGCGGTGACACTTTTAGGCGGCGTTATTGGGGGCGAAGGCTCCGAAGCGCGCCTGGGTATTGCGATCCTCAGCAATCTGCTGCTCTTCAGCTTTGCGGTAATCTATCAAAAAATCGAGACCGCCCCAGAGGCAGCTTACGAACCAGACGAAACGCGGCAAAACCCAATCGCGTCTGGGGATGTGTCTGCGAAGTTCGCCAGGACGCTGAGCGCGATTTTGGCGCTACTCTGCCTGGCTTTAGCTGCCTTACTTGGCACTCTCAATACTGTTCTCGGATTACTGGGGGTTTTGATCGCGGTTGCCCTTTCTCATCACAATCTCAAGTTGGGTGATTCAGCGCTGATGCGTTTGGAAAAACACCATCCTCTGCTTTCAGTGATATTTGGGCTGACCGGCTTCCTGGCAACCGCCGAAACGCTGAGCTCCGAAGCCATCCTGCTGACAATTTTCCTCCTGGCAATTGGGTTTCTCTTCTCTGCCTGGACTGCCGGTAAAACTCCCAGAGCGATAAGCAGGCTGATGCTGATCATTCTGTTGGTATTTGCGTCTGGAGCGGCTTATATGCTTTTTATTGTTCTTGAGGTCATTCCGCCTTGGGTGATTTCGCTCATTGTCGTGGTCGGTGCCACCCTCTTTTGGTTAAAACACCGTTATAATCCCCAGCAGCAAAGCCTGCCGCAAATCCTGTTCGATTCGCTAACCATATCAACCGCCCTCTCGCTGATTATCACTTACCTGGTTCAGCCATTCATCTAAAATAATGGAAATTCAATGAAAAACGACTTAACTCCAATCATTCTCGAACCCTCTCCCAACTGGAAAGATTATCAACTGCTCGATAGTGGAGATGGCAAAACGCTTGAACGCTTTGGTCCCTACCTGCTTGTCCGTCCGCGCCCGCAAGCCATTTGGGCGAAGAGCCTGCCATCAAGCGAGTGGAAAAAAGCGCATGCTTTTATGGTGGAAGAAAAGCAGGAATATGGAGGCAAGTGGACCATACTGAATCCTATGGAGAAGAGCTGGAAGCTTTCGTATGGTAACCTGCATTTTCAGGCGCAACTTTCAAGCTCGCGCCATGTGGGGGTCTTCCCTGAGCAAGCCAGTCATTGGGACTGGATGACCGAACGCATCACTGCTTCGCGCAAGCCCTTCAAGGTCTTGAATCTCTTCGGCTATACGGGTTTGGCAAGCGCGGCTGCGGCTGCGGCTGGCGCCGAAGTGACCCACGTCGACTCTTCCAAGCATGCCATCAGTTGGGCAAATCTGAACATGAAACTCTCGGGTTTGTCCGACAAGCCTGTACGCTGGATTGCGGAAGACGCGCTGAAATTCATCAAGCGTGAAGCCCGTCGCGGCAACACCTACCAGGGGATTGTTATGGATCCGCCAAAATTTGGGCGCGGCTCAAGCGGTGAGGTTTGGGATTTCTTCAAGCGCATGCCCGAGCTGATCGAAGCTTGTCGGTCGCTGGTCGCCAAAGACGCGGGTTTCGTGATCCTGACCGCCTACGCGATCACAGCTTCAGCTGTAATAACCCGGCAGGCAATGGAAGAGATTGTTGGCAAACACGGGGAGTTCACCACCGGTGAATTGGTTACCATCGAAGAAAGCGCCGGTCACGTGCTCTCACATGCCATCTTCACCCGCTGGCGTCCAGAAGCTTAGCTCTCAACAGGAGGATTTTCCTCTGTTGAAATATCCGTTACCAACACCCGATCCACACGGTGACCGTCCATGTCCACTACTTCGAAGCGCCAGTGATCCCATTCGAAGAGCTGACCGGTCTTGGGGATGCGCCCCAGCTGGTTCATGACAAAACCGCTCAAAGTTTGGAAACCAGCCTGGTTTTCTTCAGGCAACTCATCAACATGCAGGATTTCTTTAAGTTCGTCAATCGGGATCAGTCCATCGATCAACCACGTACCATCCGAACGCTGGACGACATCCTGATCAGTATCAAATTCATCGAGGGGGATATCGCCAAGAATTGATTCCAACACGTCATAGAGAGTCACAAAACCCTCCACACCCCCGTATTCATCCAGTACCAGGGCATGATGGATACCAGTTTGGCGAAATTGCTCAAATGCCTTGACTGCCTGCATATTGCCGGGAAAGAATAGAGGCTCCCTGATGTAACCCTCAAGATTGAATTGCGGGTTGTGGATATCCACACCCAGTAAGTCCTTGGTGTTAACAAACCCTATCGAACGATCCAAATCGCCATGAGCGACAGGCAAACGGGAATAGCTACTTTCCATCAATTCTTTCACGATCGTGTCATGGTCGTCATCCAGATCGATCCAGTCCAATTCGGTATGCGGGGTCATAATGGCATCCACCCGCCGATCGCTGAAGCGGAAAACGCCATCCACCATGGTCTGTTCAGCTTCATCGAACACGCCGGTCTGGCGTCCTTCCTGGATATAGCCCTTAAGTTCTTCCTCAGTGATAGCAGGCTCCCTGGTGACATCGATGTTGAAGAGTTTGATGCCCAGATTGGTTGAGGTGCTCAGTAACCTGGTAAGCGGACGCATAACACGCGACATTCCTTTGATCATCGGTGAAAGCCTGGTAACCACGTCTTCGGGCTTGCTTACCGCGATGCGTTTGGGAATCAGCTCCCCCATGACAATGGAGAAATAGGTGATGATTATCACCACAAGGATCAGGGCAGTAATTTCGGCAAAAGGCGCCAACCAGGTGATGCGCTTAAAGATCTCCGCCAGAGGTCGCGAAAGCTGCGCACCTCCAATACCGCCAGCGAGGGTGTCGATCATGGTGATCATGATCTGTATTGCAGACAGATATTGCTGGTCAGGATCCTGTAAAAGCTCCAGGGCAACAGAAGCACCCTGCAGCCCATCTTCAGCGCGAGCCACCAGGCGCGTCTTTTTTGAGGAGACCATGGCAATTTCGTACATGGCAAAGACAGCGTTAAACAGGAACAGGATCAAGATGATGATGATATTGACGTAAAAAGGCATTGTTAATTACTTCCTGCCCTAAGCGGGCTCTTAACCGCAATTTTACCAGAGCTTGGGCTGCTTCCAAGCCCCAGACAGTTGTCCCCGTGGAGGGCTCTGTTTTTCCTGCGCTCAGTCATAAGATTACAGGGCAATAGATATGAGGTTTTTGAAAAATCAGGAATGGGTTCTCCAAATGTTACAGGTTTCAAGCAATCCTATCAAGTGACAAGGTCATCGGTCAGGAAATCCGTTCGGTTGTGATAGACCATCAGGATGCGATTGTCGACAAAGTCGAAGCGGCTGATGGCACAATTGTTGTAAATCAGTCGATATTCCAGTTTGCGATCATCAGGTTCATCCAGGGATATCTTGAGCATAACGCGCAAAAGATTGTTGTAGAAACCACCATGCGTCACAATCGCCACGCGGTCATCGGAGCCCAGATGGTGTTCTTTGATCCAATTCAACACGCCTTGCGCGCGTTTCAGCGGCAAGCTGTGATCCTCCTTGCCGCCTCGCCACCAGCCTTTGCTGTCGATAGGCTGCGCCAGTGTGAGATTAGGATAATGGGTTGAAAGAAATTCCGTGTTAACACCGTGTTCGATGCTGATCTCAAGCACATCGTTGACCAGAGATTCGAGAAAAATTCCACCCACTTCATGCACCTCGGGCAAACCAACCAAAGCCAAGTTTAACCGATCGGAGATAATGCTGCCAGTTTGAATAGCTCGCTTCATCAGGCTGCAGTAGAGGTGGGTGAGTCCGAAGCCGCGCCTGTTCTGCGGATCGCGCCAGAAGTCTTCTTCTCCGGGTTTCGATATCGCAAGAAAATCTGCCAACAGCTCCGCCTGGCGCACACCTTTATCCGTCAGAGTGGGGTCGGATGACCGGGATGCAAAAACACCATCCTGCATCTCCCAGCGGACGTTGTTAGCTGACTGTCCGTGACGGATAAGATATAGCTGCATGAGGCTCCTGGGCGATATTATACACGGACTAAGCGTGGAAAATGCTTTTTGGGCAATTCAAGGAATTTGATCAGTGCATATTTCAAGCTGTTTGGGGACATTCCAGCGATATCTACAGGTGCAAAGGACTGTTGGGAGTGTTATAATCTCAGTCCGAAATCATTGAGAGACAAACCTATGTTAGAAAAACTTGAATCAATCCTCGATCGCTTTGCAGAGCTTGATCGCCGTCTGGCTGAAGCTGGCACGGACTATCAGCTCGTCGCGGAGCTTTCCAAAGAACGCTCTGATCTTGAGCCAATTGTTAACCTTGCCCGTGAGTATAAAAACAACGTGGCAAAAATTGAAGAAACCGAATCTTTGATCAGCGTCGCGCAAGGCGAGCTGTTGGAAATGGGATACCTGGAGTTGGACGAGCTCAAAAACCGCCAGCAGGAGTTGGACGCTAAGCTTAAGAGCATGCTGATCCCCAAAGACCCGCGTGACAACCGCAACGTTATTATTGAAATACGCGCCGGCACAGGCGGGGATGAAGCCGGTCTTTTCGTTTCTGATTTGCTGCGTATGTACCTGAAATACGCCGATATCCACCGCTACAAGACTGAGATCATCTCCTCCAACGAGACGGGCATTGGCGGCTACAAAGAAGTGACTTTTTCGATAAAAGGGCGTGGAGCATATTCACGCTTCAAATTCGAATCCGGTGTGCATCGCGTGCAGCGCGTGCCCGAAACCGAATCACAGGGGCGCATCCACACTTCCACTGTCACAGTGGCGGTACTGGCAGAGGTCGACGATGTAGAAATCAACATCCCAGATTCCGATATCGAAATTGATGTTTACAAATCGGCTGGTGCTGGCGGACAAAACGTGCAGAAGAACATGACCGCTGTTCGCATCCACCACAAACCCAGCGGCATCATCGTGGCTTGCCAGGACGAACGCTCCCAACTGCAAAACCGTCTGCGCGCGATGAGCGTCCTGAAGGCACGGCTTTACGAGATGGAGCAGGAAAAGCGGCAAAATGAACTCGATGCCAGCCGACGTTCGCAAATAGGCACGGGCGAGCGCTCAGAGAAGATCCGCACCTACAACTATCCACAGTCTCGTGTGACTGACCACCGCATCAACATCTCATCCTACAACATTGCTGGCGTGATGGAAGGTTACGAACTGGACACGTTCATCGATGAGCTGCGGCAAGCTGAGGAAGCCGAACGCCTGGCAAATTTCGAAACCAATGAATGAAGACAGCCTGCCCTCTGCAATCAACCGCATTGAGCAGCCCTACCAGGTAGCGCTGATTTTACTTTCGCATGTGCTGCAGAAACCCAAAACATGGGTCCTGGCTCACCCCGAAACGCACCTCACCTCTGACCAAAAAGCGCATTTAGAGCGATTAGTCAGGCGCTTGCAAGCAGGCGAACCCTTGCCCTACCTCACGGGTAAGCAGTCCTTTTTTGGGCTGGATTTTGCCGTCAGCCCGGCAGTGCTCATACCCCGCCCGGAGACTGAACTGTTGGTTGAGGAAGCCCTGAGCTGGCTAAATGCGCACCCTGAAGCCAAAAGCGTGCTGGACGTGGGCACTGGCTCCGGTTGTATTGCCGTAACGTTGGCTACGCGCAAACCCTGGCTAACGATTGCCGCCACGGACCTCTCTCCTGAAGCGCTCGAAATTGCCAAACAAAACGCGGAAACTCTCCAGGTCAAAGATCAGATTGCCTTTGAGCAGGCAAACCTGCTACCCTCCGGGGATCAAACATTTAGCCTTGTGTGTGCCAACCTGCCGTATATTCCAACCAAGAAGCTTGAGGAAGTCAACACGCTTGCTTTCGAGCCAACCCTGGCGCTTGATGGCGGCGCGGACGGCTTGAGCCTGATCCGCCGGCTGTTTGAGCAGCTCCCACCAAGGCTGAGTAGCCCGGGTTTGGTCTTGCTCGAAACAGAAGCCACACTCGGAGCAGAAACGCTCACATTGGCAAAAAAGGCATTCCCGCAAGAGGACGTTAGCCTGTTGCAGGACTTGGCCGGGCTTGACCGCCTGGTGCGGCTCGAGGTCCTATGAAGACACAGCTCATTTCAGCTGCCCACCCGGATGCCATCGCTCTTGCCTGCCAGGTTGTCCGTTCCGGCGGATTGATCGCCTTCCCCACCGATACGCTTTACGGTTTGGGCTGTGACCCTCATTCGCCAACCGCCCTGCAGAGGATCTATGCCGCCAAAGGACGCGCCACGTCCAAAGCCATACCAGTGCTGATCAGCCATCCCGACCAGTTGACAAATCTCGTTACGGGATTTCCCGAGCAAGCTGTCAAACTGACGGAAGAGTGGTGGCCTGGCGCGCTGACTCTGGTTTTACCCAAAAATCCCGACTTACCTCCTGACCTGACCCCCTACCCCGGGTTGGCGGTTCGCATGCCTGAGCATCCGGTGGCGCTCTCCTTGCTTGATCAAACTGGTCCCCTGGCAGTCACCAGCGCCAATCTCTCAGACCACGAAAACCCGCGGGACGCCCAGGGCGTGCTGGCGCAGCTCAACGAACTGGTTGACCTGGTCCTGGACGGAGGAAAACTCTCAGGCGGTCAAGCTTCAACAATCATAGACTGCATGGGCAATGAACCAAAACTGCTACGCGAAGGTCCAATCCCGTTCAGTGAAATCCTGGAAAGATGGTACACCAAGTGACCCGCCTGACAAATACCTGGCTGGATTTTGTGCTTAATCCTGAAGCTGGCACTTTCTTCCTCGAAAGTCGGCGCTTCCCTGGAGCGAGCTTGAAAAACGCAGGGTATAACCTGAGTTTTAGCAGCAGCACCATTCATCCGACCGCAAGGCTCGAATCCATCAGCCAGGAACAGCGGGACGACCCCAAACAGGGACTTCTGGATATTGTTTCTGCAGTATATCGAGCGGAAAGCGTTGACCTGGAGTGGTTGGTGGAATTTGCCCTGCCTGTGGATCAGCCTCTGCTCCTGCAGCGCATGGAAATCCGCAACCACTCAGACCAGGTCTTCCATCCTGACAAAATGACCTTTGGCGTAATGCGGGCAGGAGAGCTGCACTTTTCGGACAATCGCCCCGAAAAGACCGCCTTTTTCAGCAATGGCTGGCAAAGCTGGTCGCCCAGCGGAACATGGCAGTATGGCGAGAAACAAACGCGCAGTTGGCTAAAGCATCTTGCACACCCAATGCTCTACAACGTTGGCACACCCATTACCCAAAAGAACTCGGAGTTTTCATCCGACATGTTTGGCGCGATCATCGACCACGAGGCAAAGGTCGGGTTGATATGTGGATTTTTATCCCAAAAGGAGCAGTTTGGGTCATTGGTTTCCTCGCTGCACCCTGAACCGGACCTGCAGGTCTGGGCAAACGCGGACAAGATCGAATTGCGCAGCGGAGCGACCCTTGGCAGTGACTGGCTGGCATGGCAATTCTTTGACAGTACGGATCCGGAGCCTTTTAAAGCCTATTTTGAAGCCGTTGCTCACGAAAATGAAGTCAGGAAGCGCATGGAAACGCCACTTGGTTGGTGCAGCTGGTATTACTACTTCCAGAATATCACCCCTGCTGAGATCAGCATGAACTTACGGGCAGTGAGCCAATTGAGATCCCGTCTGCCGCTCAAGTTTTTCCAGATTGATGATGGCTTTGAGCAGGACGTTGGGAGTTGGTTTGAGTTTGACCCTAATTTCCCTGAGGGAGTAGCTGATCTTTCTGAGGAAATTCGCCGTGAAGGTCTGACTCCCGGAATCTGGCTGGCGCCATTCATCCTGCAGCCGCGTTCAAAGTTGATCCGCCAGCATCCAAACTGGCTGCTGCGTAAAGCCAATGGCCGTCCTATTAACAGCGGCTTTGCCTGGGGCGGGTTAGGGCGGGCGCTCGACCTGACCCATCCAGATGCGCTGGGATATGTCCGCGACGTGATCCAAACCGCGGTGAAGGATTGGGGGTATCCCTATCTGAAACTGGACTTTCTCTACGCTGCAGCCTTGCCTGGGTTACATCGTGACCCAACCAAAACTCGCGCGCAGATCTTGCGCCAGGCACTGGAAATAATCCGTGCGGAAGCTGGCAGTGAGACTATCTTGCTGGGGTGTGGCTGTCCAATTGGCTCGGGCATTGGGGTATTTGATATGATGCGAATCAGCGCGGACGTAAGCCCGGAATGGGAGCCCAACGCCTACGGCATCAAAAAACCTTTCCGCGATGAGCCAAACATGCCCTGCGCCCGTAATGCCATCCAAAACATTATCACACGCTCACCGATGGACCCCCATTGGTGGGTAAACGATCCGGACTGCCTGCTGGTGCGGGCGGATTCGAAGCTGAGCCTGCCCGAAGTGCAGTCCCTGGCGAGCGCCATCAGCCTGAGCGGCGGAGCGCTTTTGCTCTCAGACGATTTGAGCAAGCTCAGCGAAGACCGGCTGAGGATTGCCCAAAGTTTGCTGCCGGTGCTGCCGCCGAACGCCCAGGTTCCTGACCTGTTTGAGAAAACCATGCCCTCCAAAATGCGCCAGCTGCTGCCGACGCCGGCTGGTGAGCGCCAGCTGCTGCCGACGCCGGCTGGTGAGCGCCAGATGATCGCGCTTTTCAACTGGTCGGACGCGCCGCAGGATTTGCTGCTGGATCTGGACGATTTTGGGATTAGTGGAAAGCCCTGGCTGATGCGTGAGTTTTGGACAGGTGAATGGGCGGAAGTGAAAGCGGAATACATTTTCCACGCAGTGCCTGCCCACGGCGTGCGCCTGATGACCCTCAGCCCGCTGCAGAAAATTGCCTACCTGGGGAGTGATCTACACGTTTCGCAGGGGATTGAGTTGCGATCGTGGAAGGCAACCCGCTCCAGTCTATCCTTCGATTTGGACCTGGGGCGGGAAGCAGAAGGCAGGATCTACCTTTACTGCCCGTCCGCTCCCACAGAGGTTACAGTTGGCAAGGAAGAGGCTTATTGGATCCAGGAAACCGAGAAACTGATCAGCATCGCAGTTAAGTTGGTAAAAACGGTGAGTTTAAAGGTTTCTTTTTAACCGTTTTGTTCATTCCTCGCTCAGGTTTTACAGTGACAACATTCGCAAAGTCAGGTGCTCGTGTGTCCTTAATCTGTCACATCGTGCCCGTAGGGTATTGCGAACCTCCCTTGTGACACGTAGTGTACTATTTTGTAAGCAATCTAAACTATGCTAGACGTAGAACGCCAGAAGTAGCAAAATGACTTTCACAGATAGCGAAACAAATAATGTAACAGTAACGTTGTGAGTAGCGAATGCTTATTGAGTTTAAAAGTTTAGATTGCTTCGTCCCTCGCAGAAACGCAACCGCCCTTCACAGGGCGGTTGCGTTTTTAACAGAAGTGGAAATTACTTTTCTTCGGGTTCTACAGGAGTAGGTTCAATCACCGCAGAAGGTGATGCCATCTCCCGATTTTTTCGCCTGCTCGGGCGATCGGCAGAGCCCTTGCGCAGGGCTTTCACCAGGAAGAAGATACCGAAACCCAGCGGGATCAGGAAGGGCAGGCAGGTGATGCCGAAGCGGATCAAGAAATCCACCAGGCTCTGGAAGCTGCGCACCAGTTTCTCAATCGACTCACGTACCACGCCCTGCGGTTTCCACCCGCCGATTTCGATCGGCTGCATGGATGCTTCAGCCACAAGCGTAACCGCGATGGACGAGAGATCAGCCGATTCTCTCAGGTAATTGATATGACCTTGCAGCACCTCGATTTGCCCACGGATGTTGGTCAGTTCACGGAAAACCTCCATGGTGTTCGCAAGGTCAGTGGTATTTTTCATCAGTTCCATCAATTGCGCTTCAGCAGCTTGGAGGTTGCGCAGGCGCGATTCGGAATCGACGTAATCTGAGGTTACATCCTGCCCGGACTGACTTTCGGAGATCACACCTTCCGTTCCATTCGCGCTCATCGCACGAATTTCATCCAGGGTTGAATCCAGCTTTTCTGCAGGCACACGGATGGTAATAGTGGCTTTATCGTAGGAGCGACCGCTGGAATAATCCTTGTCTTTCCATGTGAATGAATTGACCACGAAGCCGCCCAGCCGGCTGGCCATGGCGGATACTTCCTTCATCGATTCGTTGGGCTTGGCGACTGAGATGGTGATCTCGGCGGATTTTAGCACCACTCGCTCCACTTGCGCTTGCTGTCCGACAGCATCATAAGAGGGCGAACCACCCTCCTTGTCCCAGGCTTCTTCGACTGGCGCATAGCCTGGCATGGCAGCAGGGGCTTCCACTGCTTCATTCATTGCATCCCTTGAGGAGGAAGCACACGCGGATAACATCAACATTGAAATCAGGGCTAATAGCAAAATTTTCTTCTTCATTTTGTCTCCTTTTGTTTTATCTTCCACCCTAAAGACGAAATATAACTGGTTTTGTTCCTGCGTGAGGTCAAACTCCCTGGCTGAGCCGCGAAGCATGCCTGGAGGGAATGCCAAGAGCAAGGATGCGTTTTTGGACGGATTCCACGTCATACGCCACGCGCCTGAAAAGCCAGGTATCGTCCTGGTCATCCCAAATGACGTAAGCCGCCTTGGGGTTGCGGTCGCGCGGCTGACCAACCGAACCGGGGTTGAGGATAAAACGCTGATCCGATCGCCAGCGGTCGGCGTTTTGGGGTGTGAGAATCTTTGCGCGACCGTGGGGGTTTTCCACAAAGATGGAAGGGATGTGTGAGTGACCGACCAGGCAGATTTGGGTCGTGAACGCAGAGAAGTTTTCATTGGCAATGCGTGAGCTGACAACGTATTCCCAAATCGGGTCACGCGGACTGCCATGCGCGAAGGAAATCTCCCCTTCCTCAAGCACAATATCAAGCAGCTCGAGAAATTCCCGTGATTCCTGGCTCAACAGCTCGGATTGGATGGTCACTGCCCGGGCAGCCTGGTCGTTAAAGGTGCGCAGGTCGATAAAACCCATCAGTGCTGCGTCGTGATTGCCCATGATGCAGCGCAAGCCGGGCTGCTGGCGCAGAAGGGAGATGCATTCATTTGGGTCAGGCCCATACCCAACCACATCGCCCAGGCACCAGACCTGATCATAGTTGCCAGCGTCAGACAACACAGCTTCAAACGCCGTCAGGTTGGCATGGATATCCGAAACAATAAGTGTCCGCAACGTGTTATGGGATGCTAAACGTGAAGCTCCACTCCCCCCCTTCGATGTTCACCGGTGAGCTCGTACCAAGTAGCACAATCCATGAATTACCGGGTTTGAGCAGGAATGGGTTGCCAATCCCGTCAAAAAACTGGATTGGCTTACCAGAGTCCGGGGCTTTCCAGGTGATCTCATAGGCTTTGCCATCGCGAAAAACAGTGGCTGGCAGACCATCGGTGTTGCCAATCAGGTCGATGCTGTGCAGCGTCGTTTTGTATTCAGTGTAAGGCACATTGATGACGATCAGGTTCGAGAAGGCAAGCTGTTCGCCGGTGTTCTGATCGATCGAACCTCCGTAAACGTTGCTGGTGGTTTCGTCCATCGCGAAGCGCAGGTATTTACCGCTGGTTTCATCGTAAACAAACTCGCTGCCCTCACCCGCCCCAAAGCTGATCCAGGCGCTGGCACCAGCCTCACCACCTTCCACAGTGGTGGCGCTAAAAGCCATACCGCTCAGATCCGGGTTGTCGAGGGCGTAGCCCTGGTTGTTAAAGTATTGCGAGAGCGCGGCTGAATTGCCATAGACGCTGTAAACTACGTTGCGACCGTCGTCGCAAACGCCGGGGCAGAGGTATTTATCCAGGAAATAGCGACCCGGGATGTAATTGTAGAGATAGGGCAAAACGTCGTTGCCATCTCCACCAGTGGAGCCAACCACAGCCTGGTAGAGACTGCCAAGGTGACCATCGACGCGGCGAATGGAGCGCACGGGTCCAATCCTGTCGCTGTCTTGCCCGTAGTAGAGCGCGGCAAAACGGTTGGCGCCCCAACCGATGTAATATTCAAAGATCAGATCAGCCGAGGAAAGACCCCACTGCGGTTGATAATCGATCTGGTGATTGGAAATTTTCATGATGACCGGGCGGCGATTGAGCAGCTCAGGGTCTTCGACCTCCAGACCCGTCAAGGGATTGACACCCTCGGGGTAAAAGTCCGGACCCACAGGTGCAGCTGCAGTTGGAGTGGGTTCAGGGGTCTGCGTAGGGTCAGGGGTGGACGTAGCGCTGGGTAGAACTTCTTCGGTAGGATTGGTCGAGAAAACCGCGGTGACCGTGCCCGCTATTGCGGTTCTCTCAGCGTCAGTAAATGTTCGTTCAACCGGAGCGACACAAGCGCTCATCACGAGTGCAATTATGAGCAAAACAAGCATGATTCCTGGAATTTTCTTCATGGCATCCATCCTTGAACACAGGAATTGTACCTTAATATCCAGTGGGGTAAAAGCATGCATAGAACAACTGGCATTTGCTGCATGCCTGAATAATTAAGCTGGAAATGCTAACAGATTTCAGCTTTCTCCTAAATATTCGATTGTAACCTTCACAATCACTGCGACCAGGCGAAAAGTCACGATTTCAAAGTTGCAACTACCCTGCAAAGGCCCTGTCGGTCAGGCTGGTGCCGACGTTGAAGTACTGCGCGTCGGGATGGTGCAGGATGATCGCCGCGGTGGATTGCTCTGGCACCAATTGATAAGCCGAGGTCAGGCTCATGCCGAGTTCCTTTTCAGCAGGCAGCAGTTCAAAGACCTTGCTGTGATCCTGCAGCTCCGGTATCGAAGGGTAGCCCCAGGAATAGCGCAAACCCTGCTCGGGGGTCATTTTGAGCTCCCGGCGGATCTGCTTATGCAGGTAATCAGCGGTCGCCTCCGCCAGCTGTACTGCCAGCCCGTGGAAGAAGAACCCTTCCGAGTATTCCGCTGCCGCGTCCAGCGCTTCAAAACGCTCCGTCGCCTGCTTTCCTACCGTCACCACCTGCAGAGCAACCATATCCATCACGCCCGAACTGAGCGGCATGAAGTAATCCGCCAGGCAGAGTTGTTCGCCAACTGGTTGGCGTGGAAAGGTGAATCGGGTCAATTCACGCAGGTCTTTGCCAAGGGATGCCGGGTCAAAGACAACCAGGTCATTCCCATCAGACATTGCAGGGAAGTAGCCATAAACCGCCTGGGGTTTATACCAGCCTTCTTTCTCTGCTTGCGCCAGCATGCGCAGCCTGCGGGCGTCAAATTCAGCCTGCATTTTTTCCCAATCCTCGCCTTTCAACCCCGTTCCGCCCCAATTCATGCGGTATAGTGATTTGATGTCAAGGTGGGTTGCCACGGTCTGCAAAGGCAGATCGCGCACCACTCTCGCTCCCCATCTGGCGACCTGGGGAATAAAGGCTGCCGGTTTGACATTCGATGTCTTTTTTGTAATGGCTGCCGGGCGTTCCGGCTTTTTCTTGCCAAATTCCTGATCAGCTTTTTCTTTGACCGTGGCAAGCAAAGTTTCTTTGCGGGCAGGATCAGAGAGTTGATCCATCACGTTCAAGCCTTCGAAGGCATCCTTGCAGTAGAAAACGCCGCCCCGATAGTACTCTCCGCTTTCTGTCCGAAGGATGCGCCTGCCAAACGCCGGATTTATCGCCGCTCCACCGATCAATACCGGGATATCGAGCCCGCGGCGCTGCAGTTCATTGATGATCAGCGCCATCTGCTTGCTGGTGGAGACCAGCAGCGCGCTCAGACCGATCGCGCTGGCTTTCTGCTCAAGTGCGGCAGTAATGATCGTCTCCATCGGCACCTGCTTTCCCAGGTCTACAACTTCGTAGCCGTTATTCGAAAGGATCGTGCGCACCAGGTTCTTGCCGATATCGTGCACGTCGCCAAATACGGTCGCAATTACAAGCTTGCCCTTTGAGAGACCCTCTTGCTTATCCAGGTAATTCTCGAGGTGGTTGACCGCCTTTTTCATGACCTCAGCGGACTGCAGCACGAAGGGCAGAATGAGATCACCCGCGCCGAAGCGATCGCCGACTTCTTTCATCGCCGGCAGCAACACTTCGTTGAGGATTTTCACCGAAATTTCACCCTGCGGCTGATCGGGATGCTCAGCGAGAATGGCGTCAATATCTTCTTCCAATCCAGGTTTGTGCCGCCGCAAGACTTTCTGGAACAACCTCTCGCTGTGGTTCAGCCCTTCAAACGGGTCGGCTTTGGCAGATTGGTCATCTTCGCTGGTAACAACCGAGTCGAAGTAAGCGATAAAGTCAGGCAGTGCCGCGTCTGAACGGTTGAAGATCAGGTTTTCTGCAAGTTCGCGTTCGTTAGCCGGGATTTCCGCGTAAGGCTTGACCTGCGCGGGGTTGACGATGGCCATGTCGAGCCCAGCCTCAACCGCGTGATAGAGGAAAACGCTGTTGAGCACCTTGCGCGAAGCCGGAGAAAAGCCAAAAGAGACGTTGCTAACGCCCAGGGAGGTGTGCACCCCCGGCAGTTCTTTCTTGATCAGGCGAATGCCTTCAAGCGTCTGGATGGCTGAATCATGATAGATCTCCTCGCCGGTAGAGAGGGTGAAGGTCAGGTCGTCGATGACGATGTCCTCAGGGCGCAGATCATACTCCGCGGCCAGTTCCACCAAGCGGCGGGCGATCTGCAATTTGCGTTCAGCAGTCTTTGCCATTCCTTCCTCATCGATCGTCAATGCCATCACCGCCGCGCTGTGCTGTTTCGCCAGTGCGAAAATGCGACGGGGTTTGGCGTCGCCAGCCTCAAAGTTGGTGGAGTTGATCAGGCAGCGCCCAGGAGCTGTTTCAAGAGCCATTTCGACCACATCGGGCTCGGTGGTATCGATCACCAGCGGCACCGGCACTTCGAGGGTGAGGCGCTTGACCAAGTAGCGCATCATCTCCGCTTCGTCGCTGCGCTCCGTGACCGCCACGCTGACATCGAGGGCGTGCGCGCCAAAGTCCACCTGGTCGCGCGCGATCTGGAGCATGCCGTCGTAGTCCTCAGCCAGCAGCAAACGCTTGAAGGCGCGGGAACCCTGGGCATTGAGGCGCTCGCCGATCATAAAGGGCGCCGGCTGCTGCTCGAGAGCGACCGCCTGGACAGAAGAAGCCAGGGATGCAAAAGTTTCTGGCTCGTTTTTTGAAGGGGAAATAATGGAAAATTTTTGGCTCAGGGACTGGATGTGGGCGGGGGTAGTGCCGCAGCAACCACCTACAACACGGATGCCATAACGGTCGACATATTCAGCCAGGGCGCTTGAAAACTCCTCTGCTTGCATGGGGTAGACCGCTTCGCCGTCCACGTTCATCGGTAAACCGGCGTTGGGGATGCAGGAAATGGGCAATTGCGAGTGCTCGCTCAGGTAGGAGATCGCTCCGCGCATGTGCTCGGGACCAGTGGAACAGTTCAGCCCAACCACATCCACGCCCATGCCCTCGAGGATCGAGAGCACTGCGGTGATGTCCGTACCCAGCAGCATTTTACCGTTGATATCCAGTGTTACCTGGGCCTGGATGGGCAGCCAGATGCCTTCGTCTTCGAAAGCCAGGTGGATGCCGTGGATGGCGGCTTTGACTTCAAGGATGTCATTGGAGGTTTCGATCAACAGCAGATCCGCGCCGCCCTGGATAAGCCCGCGGGCTTGCTCGCGGAAAAGTTCCACTAGTTCGTCGTAACTGATGTTCGACATTTCGGGATCGCTGGTGGAAATGAGTTTTCCGGAAGGGCCAATGGAGCCAGCAACGAAGCGGGGTTTCTCGGGGGTGCTGAATTCATCCGCGGCTTTGCGGGCGATTTGTGCCGCCGCAAAATTGATCTCGTGGGTTTTGTCTGCCAAACCGTAATCTGCCAGCGTCAGGCGATTAGCCCGAAAGCTGTCAGTTTCAACCACGTCCGCCCCGGCTTCGAGGTAAGCTCTATGAATTTTGGATACAGCCTCAGGTGAACTGAGAGTGAGATAGTCATTGCATCCCAGGTAGCGTTCACCGCCAAAATCCGCGGCAGTCAGTTTATGCAGCTGGAGCATGGTGCCCATGGCGCCGTCGAAGATCAGTACGCGCTTGTCAAGCTGCCTGAGAAATGCGTCCTTTTTGGTCAATTTTTTATCTGTCATCTTTGCCACCTTATAAAAAATACCTCACCTGGAGGTATCCCTTCGCAGTTCTTTACCCGACTTTTGCAACATTCCGAACAGAGAATATCGAGTAAAGCGAGTTTATCATATTAAAGAATGGCATTCAAACTGATTGAGGTTGTACTTGTACGGCAAGGTGAGACAAATTTCTCGTAGGGCGAGACGAAGTTTGCGTAGGGCGAGCTTGGAAGCACTACACAACTCATCATACAGAGACCTTGGTGTGCTTCCAATCCGCCATCACGCCATCTACCAACCTTGCCATCCGGTTTACCATCAGGCAAGACAATTCGTTGTAGGGCGAAACAATTCGTTGTAGGGCGTGATTGGAAGCACTGCACACATCATCACGCAGATACCTTGGTGTGCTTCCAATCCGCCAACACACCACCCGCCAACCTTGCAATCCGATTCACCATCTGCGGCGGATTGAGGGCACAACACCGTTCATCCATCATATCGTTTCCGGTGCCCTCAATCTCGCCCTTGTA
>DIVL01000058.1 GCA_002435825.1 Anaerolineaceae bacterium UBA6133 | reverse complement strand
AACAGCCGTTTTGCGCTGTTGATTCTCCCGCCGGCAGCAAGATACTTGAGTGTATCGACTGTGAAGTAAACGCCAATTTGACTGTATGCTTTCTGTGCAACTTGCCTACATTCCGTTAGATTCGCCCCTGCCGCTGCCGCGCGTGCCGCCGCCAGCACCTGAAAACTCAAAGCCATGGATACCAGTTTCGTGTCCAGCAAAACTACACGGTCAGCAGGAAAATTGTTTACCACGGAGGCGGCTGATTGGTAGGAACCGGAGATGCCGCTGGAGATTGGCAGCAGTAGCACATCGTAATCTACAACCAAAAGTTCTTTGATGATGTTTTCAAAATCGCCCGGTGGGATCTGGCTCGTGCTCGGCAGGGTAGAGGATGTCGACAGCCGGTTATAGAATTCGGTTGCCTGGATATCAACGCCATCCCGATAAGTCTGCCCATCCCAGTTCAACGTGAGCGGGATGACGCGGATCGGGTGAGTGGCGACCAAATCGGGAGGCAGATAAGCACTACTATCAGTGACAATCATGACAGGATTCATTTTTTAAGTCCTTTCGATAAAGAATACGAAAAAGGGCATTCCAGTTGCCAATCGATCCCGGTGATTATTCCGAATTGGCTGCAAGGGTCGCTTTCATTTGTACAGGTAGGTCCGGCTCATCGGCAGGTTGACCCTGCCATTGACCGGTTTTGCCAACAGGGACTGGTTGATGTTTGTCTGGCCAGACTCAAAACCTAGCGCGCAGAAACTCATATACAACCGCCATGTCCGATACACTGACTCGCCTACCAGTTGTACCGCCTCCTCTCGCTGGTCTTCCAACCGCCGCACCCAATGACGCAAAGTAAGGCCATAATGCTCGCGTAAGTTTTCTACATCGCGTACTTCAAAACCTGCTGTCTCGGCGATGAAATTCGCCTCGCTGACCGGGACCAGCTCGCCGTCTGGAAAAATATACCGCTGGGAGAAGGAACCTGCACCGAATACTTTCCGTTCAAAGAAACTCGGTCCATTCGAAGCAGTCTTTCCATGTCCGTTGAATCCGTTAAGCAACGCCAGGTCGGCCGGTTGACCCCGGCGCGAGATGCCGTGATTGAGAAACAGACCGCCAGGCTTGAGTAAGCGGTACGTTTGTGAAAAGTATTCAGGTAAGTGATGTCGACCAACGTGTTCGAACATGCCCACGCTGACGATCTTGTCGACCGATTCTTGCTCTAAATCACGATAATCACGCATCTCGACCCGTACCTGGCCGCCTAACCCCAGGCGAGCAGATTGTTCAGCCCCATACTCAGCCTGTCGTTCGCTGAGTGTAACGCCCAGTACGGTGATGCCATATCGCTTGGCAGCCGCCATCGCCAGCCCACCCCAACCACAGCCAATATCCAGCAAACTCTCGCCGGGTTTTAAGTGCAGTTTGCGACAGATATACTCGATCTTTTTGTCCTGGGCTGTATCGAGATCTTCCGTGCCGGTCGGAAAATAGCCGCAGGAGTACTGCTTTTGGCGGTCCAACCATAAAGCGTAGAAATCGTTGCCTACATCGTAATGAAAGCTAACAGCCTCACGATCTCGTTTGGGAGAGTGAAGCTCACCTTTCAAATCAAACGGTCTCCGCGTGGTTGAACGCTCTATGCCGGTTTTGGGCAGGCTTTGAACCTCTTTGATCAGGGCCGCCACATCCGTTGGGCTGAAGATCCGGCTACTCAAGGTATCGATCAGTCCAAAGGCGGCATATAAGTCACCTTCGATATCAAAATCGTTGTAAATATAAGCTTCCCCCAAAGATAGTTCTAACGGTGGAGAAAACATCCGGTGCAGCGCTCCAGGGTGTTTTAAAATCAGGGTAAAAGCGGAGTCTGATTCCCCTGGTAGCTCTTCCTGGTTCCACAAGCGGATGGTGAAGTTACGTGGTGATGGGAAAATACGCTCCAATAACTCTTTAGACCGTTCAACCGCCGGATCTATTGTTGTAATCGTAGCATGTGACATTTTGTCTCCATTGACAGCCATTGCGATATGAATGATCTGGGTTCGCATTTCGAAACAGGATTGGATCCCAGGCCTTCCGTGCGGTTTGTAATTATCGGGGTCATAGATTTACGCCTTGATTCATCTGAATTTCAATCGGATGACGGTTTCCGTAGGTAGTGGTCCATTGTTCCACCCAACGGTTCGTGATTTCATATCCTATCCGAATTGAGTCTGGAACAGCGCTGAAGTCCGAAATCGAGGTCGGATCTGGTCCACGCAGGGGAATATGGTGGACTGGAATTCCCTTCTCTCTTGCGAGCGCAATTTCCAATGCGATATGCCGTTGCTCGGAGGCATTCACTAATTTATTGAGATATGCTTTCAGATTGGTTTCCCCTTTGGCAGCCTTACGCGGATCTGTCACATCCAGGGCAAGGATCTCCGTAGCGCCCTGTGAAACGGCTACTTCGACCGGCAAATTGCTGACAGTTCCACCGTCCATGAGCAATTTGCCGTCGCGCTCGTAAGGCGGGAAGAAAGGCGGCAGAGCGCAGGATGCCAATACACCTTCTAATACCGATTGGCCAGGGTTTTGTCCGTACAAAACCAGTTGCCCCGTGTATAAGTCGGTGGCCACCAGATAGAGCTGGATCTCACGCATATCTCTAAAACGCAAGTCTGGCCTGACGCCATGCGCCACGAGGAAGTTTTGCAATTTACCAAAATTCCGATAATCGGGTGTTTTTAGGATCGTCCGCAAGGTGAGCCAGGCGAAGTGTTTTGGCAAGAGGTCCATTTTTACAGATTCCATCCAGGTCTGAATTAATCGCTCAATGCTGGATGAATTGATCCCGTGAACAGCTAGAAACGCGGCATTGACAGCCCCAATAGAGGTACCTACTAGAATTTCGGGATGGATATTGTTCTCGTATAAAGCCTTCAGTGCGCCCACTTGAAAAGCTCCCCTTGCGCCACCTCCACTGAGCACAAAAGCTAGCCGTCTTTCTTCCATAATTTTTACCATCCTTTCTGCCTTGTAACACTCTGTCCTTGCCTGGTCTGCAATTCTCACTTTTTTTCAAGCAGGGATGAGATATCAGGAAGGTCCCTGATTTGAATGTCGTCCGGATCTGATGGGCGGAGGTAATGTAACTGCCAGACTAAGTCTGATAAGGATTTGTACTCTTGATCGTAGCGGTCCATACCATCTGCATAATCGGGATCGAGGAGCGCTTCCCGGGCACTCTCGTCGGACGGTTCCGGTTCATATTCGGCAATCATCTTGCGCAGGTCCGCATGATGATCACGGATGGGGCACGGCATAAGCCAGTTGCCATCCTTCTGCTTATAGGATTTCTGCCAATTTCTTAGTGAAGCAAAGAACGGATCCCGCCATACTTCATTCAATGTCTTACCATCCCGGTATGCGTCGTTGATGTTGATCGGAGAATAAGGCATAAATACACAGGGACTGACTTTGCCGTCCCAATCGATATAGAAATAACCACCCCCGGTATCACTTCCGGCAGAGAGGCATCCATCGCAAACCGTGCCATGGTTCCAGAAATCGGCCAGGAAGTAGCTCTTTTCTCGGATCAACTTCCAGGATTGGTGCCACATCCAGAGGCGCTGCTGCGGTGTCGGCATCAGATCCAGCGAAACTGACCTGCCTATCGGCATGTAGTGGAAAATCCAACTGTAAATGACTCCTTGCTCTTTATAAAAATAGTCCATAAATTCATCAGATAGGATTTCTTCAGTGTTATCACAGGTGGCGGTAAGCGACATGCCATAGGGCACGCCGGCCTTCCGCAACCGATCCATCCCAGCTAAAACCTTATCAAACACACCTTTGCCGCGGCGGGCATCTGTTCGTTCACGCCATCCTTCCAGCGAAAAAGCGGGTGTCAGGTTACCAATCCGGGCCAGGCGTTCGGTTACTTTTTCGTTGACCAGGGTACCATTGGTATACATCATGAAAAGGCAATCATTGTGTTTTTCAGCCATATCCAATAAGTCCTTGCCTTCAGAGCGGTAGGCCATAGGTTCGCCACCGCTGATGACAAAGAAACGAACCCCCCATAATGTTTTTGCTTCGGTAATAATCCGATCAAAGACATCCCAGCTCAACTTTTCATTGGTCATGATCCCGGCGTTTGCATAACATCCCGTGCATTGCAGGTTGCAGGCTTTTCCCGGGCTGATGACCAAAAAGGTTGGCGGATTGTTTCCCGTATCCGTGCGGAACCGATCGGCAGCGCGCATATTTTCGCCTTGCTTCAGGAACAAATCCTTGCCAACAATATTGAATATAGTGTGGATCGCTTTGTCAGAAAAGTATCGGCCCTCTAAA